>NZ_CP158487.1:358824-717648 GCF_041006295.1 Candidatus Nanosynbacter sp. TM7-074 | reverse complement strand
CGAAAACTTACTCCCTCAAATTCTTTAACTATCTTTACTATAGCAAATATTAAGAGTTTTCCACAAGTACAATTCCGGAAACTGTAATGTAAAGGAAAACAGGGGTGGAGTTTTCCACAATTAAAAAATACATCTGTTAAAACTGTGGAAAAATTAGCCGTGGTAGTGGAAAAGTGGCTAGCGACTTGCAAAAAGTACTAAAAAAATATATACTATTTCTTGATATGCCAAAGCGAACATTTCAACCACACACTCGACATCGTGCAAAAACGCACGGTTTTAGAGCGCGAGTTTCTACTAAGGCCGGTAGGATGGTCTTGAAACGACGCCGTTTAAAGGGTCGTGCTAAAATTGCTATTTAATCTAGCGAATAAAAAATCCCGTCGATGTAGGCGGGATTTTTTGATATAATTGTAAAATATGTTACAACAATGTAATCGTTTTCACGGTCATGGTAGTCTGAAATTTGTCTATAAAAATGGACAAGCGGCTCGTTCTTCTATAGCTACGGTAAAATATGTGAAAAATCCATATCGTAGTCATAGTAGATTCGCGGTAGTTGTGAGTAAAAAGGTTTTAAAATCAGCAGTGCGACGCAATAGAATACGTCGACGGGTTTATGAAATTATTCGTCTAGAGTTGCCATATCTAAAAAATGATCAAGACGTTGCTATTATTATATTTTCAGCAGAAGTGTTATTGATGCCACATAAGGATTTAAAACAAGTCATAAAGAATCTACTTTCTCAGGCAAAACTGTATAAATAGCAGTATTTTTGCTATAATCAGGGCATGAGTTTTTTTGATGAGTTTATTGTTCGCCCGATTCTTAATCTATTGATGGCTATCTATAGTCTAATTCCAGATTTTGGTATTAGTATTATAATTTTTACAATTTTAGTAAGGTTATTACTCTGGTCGTTAATTAAGAAGCAGCTTCATCAGGCAAAGGCAATGCGCAAGATGCAGCCTGAGCTGGCTAAGATTAAAAAACAATATGCTAAAAATCCGCAAATGCGTAATTTGGCGATGATGGAGCTCTATAAAAAACATAATATAAGTGCGTTTGGTTCTATAGGTGTTTTAATTATTCAATTACCGATTTTGATTGCGATGTACCGCGTGGTGCAGATTTTCGTTTCTAGTCGTACTGATTTGGGTAAATATGTTTATGATTTTGTAAAAAATCTTCCAGTAGCTAATAATTTGGTTAATAATCCAGACCAGTTCAATCAGAACTTCTTAGGTATTATAGACTTAACTCAGCACGCTGTGTCGAAAGATGGAGTTATTATTGGGCTATTAGTTCTGGCGGGAGTTGCTGCTTATTTGCAATATTTGACCTCGAAGCAACTATCTCCACAGTCGGACAGTAAGCGTAAATTACGAGATATCTTGGCTGAGGCTGGTGGTGGCAAAGAAGCTGATCAGTCAGAAGTGAATGCCATTATGACTCGAAAGATGATGAAATTTATGCCACTAATGATGTTTATGGTGACTATATATCTACCAGCAGCTTTAGCTCTTTATTTGGCAACCGCTAGTGCAGTAGGATATTTACAGAATCATATTATTCTTAAACAAGATTCTTTGGAAATGGAAGAAGTTGCAGATAAAAAGACAGCCTCTCAAAAGTATATAGCGTCAGCCAAGACGAAAAAGCGCGCTAAACGGGCAACAGAAGCGCGAATAACGCGGATAAAGGCTAAAGGTTAAGGAGGAAATATGGATCAAATCGAAACTATTGAATTCGTAAAAAAATATCTAGAAGATTTATTAACATTTTTTGATTTAAACCTGGAAGTTGCTGTAAAAATTGAGGATGGAATTATTATAGCTTCAATTCCGCGCAGCGAACGAAGTAGTATCTTGATTGGTAGGGGTGCGGAAACTTTGCGCAGCATCCAGACCCTTTTATCGACGGCGCTTCATCATAAAAAAGCTTCGACTGTTCGGGTGAATTTGGATATTGCCGACTATAAAAAGCAGCATGCTGAGAAAATTATTGAAAAAGCACGTGGCTGGATTGAGGAAGTTCGCCGGACTGGCGAGTCAAAGATTGTCAATTTGAACGCGGCTGATCGCTGGACGGTACATCATTTGGCGGGTGAGTATGGCGATATTGAGACGCATTCTGAGGGTGAAGGTCGGGATCGTCAGCTGATTATTAGTCAGAAGAGTTCTTAGGATTTTTGAAAACTACTCTGGAATAGAGAGTATAATTCCAGATAAGACTGGCGACAGTAGCAAGTAGTTTACTAATAAGCAGGGCTGCTGGTTTATTTACGCCAAGATTTGTGAACATTGGTGTAATAGCGGCAATAATAATTGTTTGGATTACCCATAAACCAAATAGTGTGACGATAGTAAATAGTAGAAACTGTTTTTTTAGATTCTTAGACGTTGATTTGAAAGTATATTTTTTATTAGCAAAGAAAGAGAATAAAAAGGCAACAAAAGTTGATATAAAATTAGCCAATTCTTTCGGGACATTAAAGAGTGTAGTTAAGGTAAAGAGAATACTAAAATCAATTACCGTATTTATACTGCCGACAATGGTAAAGCGTAGTTTATCGGCGTGCTTTTTTGCGATTTCCTGCATGATATTCCTCCATTAAATATAGCGGTCGATTTTTAGTCTCAATAAATATCCGGCCGACGTATTCGCCAATTATTCCCAGTGACAGTAGCTGAACGCCGCCTAAGAATAAAATAACTGCCATTAAGGAAGAATAGCCAGCACCGGTCGGAACTCCGAACAAAGGGCGAACTAAAAGATAGATAATCCAGCAGAAAGCGACGAAGGAAATGATAAACCCAAAAATGGTGGCCATCCGCAGTGGCGCAGTGGTAAAACTAGTGATGCCGTCAATAGCTAGGTTGATCAATTTACGATAATTCCACTTAGTCTGGCCGGCCAGTCTGGGATCGCGATCGTAAAAAATCTCCTTTTTCTTATAGCCAATCCAGCTGAAAATCGCTTTAGTATTGCGCTGGGATTCGCGAAATTGCCGCAGTGCCTCAATACAGCGCTGATCCAGCAAGCGAAAATCGCCGGTGTCAACCTGAATAGGGATACTGGTCGATTTCTGGAGGATTCTATAATACAACTGACTAGTTTTCTTTTTTAGCCACGTTTCACCTTGTCGGCTGCTGCGGCGAGCATAAACATCATCATAACCATCTTCCCAATAGGCAATCATCTCTTTTATTAGCTCTGGCGGATCTTGCAAATCGGCGTCAATAATTACGGCAGCGTCACCTTCGGCATGGTCAATTCCGGCAATCATCGCTATTTCTTTACCGAAGTTGCGCGACAAGTTGATATAGCTGATGCGCGTATCTTTCTGAGCTTGATTGGTAATAATAGATAAAGATTCATCGACGCTGCCATCATTGATGAATAGAAATTCAAATTGGTAATTGGGAGTAGATTTTGCAAGCTCGTCCAGTCTGCTAAAAAGCTGCGGGAGAACAGATTTTTCGTTATAGACGGGGATGAGGAGGGTGATTGATTTCATGATTTTGAGTGCATTATTTTATCCTGAAAAAACGCTTAAATTTCAGCAGTCCGGTTTGATTGGGTAACGGCCCATCGTGGATGATACCGCGGATGTAGTTGACAGAGACTTTGCGGTTTTTTTGAATATTTAGGCGCTTTTTGTAGGCAGCAGGTTTAAGAATAATTGAAGCTAGCATGCCTTTGAAAGCTGGCCAGCCATTGCCGTGGCGGACGGCGCTGGCGAAAATTAGCCAATATGTCAAGAAAAAGCGCAGGCCAATATACCAAAATAATTTTCCTGGAACGTTTTTAATGAAAACTAACGGCAGGTTTTTGAAGGTATTATAAACGGCGAGACCAGGCACTTTTCTGCTGCTGGCGCCAACCTTATGATAAGCAATGGCTTTGGGCGTAAAGCGGACCTTCCAGCCGGCTAGTTGGGCGCGAAAACTGAGGTCGACATCTTCGTAATACATGAAAAAATCCTCGTCGAACATATCGATATCATCAAACATTGCTGCGCGATAAATTGCTCCGCCGCCAGTCGCGCCAAAAACTTCACCAGTTTTGTTAGGTGCATTTTTTATAGGCTCATCGCGGTTTCTTGGGCCAGGTAGACCCCAGGTGGTATAGAAATCGCCGGTTGTGTCGAGAGTTTTACTGTTGCGACGCTGTAAAATTCCAGTTGTAATGCCGCATTTTGGATGACTAGATAGTTCGTCAACGAGTGCTTGACACCATTCTTTATCTGCAATCGCATCAGGATTAAGCACGCCGATATGTTCAAAATTATGTTCTTTTGCGTAAACCAGGCCCGTATTAATACCGCCAGCAAAACCAAGGTTTTGGCTATTTTTAATTAAAATTGGCGCATCTTTCTTCTGAGATTTGATGTGGTCTTCAAACCGCTCAACCGAATCATCACTTGAGTTATTATCAACAATAATTATCTCTGGTCGTAGAGTCTGCTGTTGCAGCGACTCAACACAATTCAGCGTGTCATCTGCGCCGTTCCAATTTAGGACTATGATAGCAAGACTGTTCATATTATCAATTATACTCTATAATATAGTACATGAAAAAAGGAGTTGGTCTGTTGGATCGGAAGAATCGAATTCTTTTGCGGGAACTAGTAGTAACTGATTTTAAACTAAGGTATCAGGGTTCGGTACTTGGCTATATTTGGAGTGTTTTGAAACCTCTATTTTTGTTCGCGATTTTGTATGTAGTTTTTGTCTATGTTCTGCAAATGGATCGCGGCGTGCCGCATTTTGCTGTAACCTTACTGCTTGGTGTAGTATTGTGGTCATTTTTTACAGAGGCTACTAGCAATGGCTTGGGCTCAATCGTTAATCGTGGCGACCTGATACGTAAATTGAACTTTCCAAAATATATCATCGTTATTTCTGGTACAATTTCGTCGTTGATTAACCTAGGAATTAATCTTCTAGTGGTTATATTGTTTGCGTTGATTAACGGTGTGGACTTCACCTGGCATGTTTTATGGATGATTCCGCTAGTTTTGGAGCTATATGTTTTTGCTCTAGGTATCGCTATGTTATTGTCGGCGCTAAATGTTAAGTTTCGCGACACTGGCTATATCTGGGAAATTTTTCTGCAAGCGGCATTTTATGCTACACCAATTATTTATCCATTAACTATGGTGATGGAGCGTAGTCAAAAAGCTGCTGAAATTTTGTTTATCAATCCAGTGGCGCAAATTATTCAGGATGCGCGCTATGCGATGATTAGTCAAGACGCCTCAATCGTTAGAATGACTGATTTGATACACGATTGGCGATTGGCGATTCCAGGATTTATTATTCTACTGATGGTTACAGTTGGTGTGTGGTATTTCTCAAAGAAATCAAAGTTTTTTGCGGAGGATATTTAGATGAAAAAGAGTAGTGACGATGTGGCTATTCAAGTTAATAATTTGACAAAAACCTTTAAAATTCCCTTAGAGCCAACCAACCGCCTAAAGAGTCGGGTTACTGGTATATTCAAGAGAAACAAAGGCTATCGCAAGTTTACACCGCTTAAGGATATATCTTTAGAAATTAAAAAAGGTGAATTTTTTGGTATTGTTGGGCGCAATGGTTCGGGAAAGAGTACCCTGCTTAAAAGCATTGCTGGTATTTATACTCCCAATAGCGGATCGGTAAAGGTTAACGGTTCGCTGGTGCCGTTTATTGAATTAGGTGTGGGTTTTAATCCAGAGTTATCGGGTCGTGAAAACGTCTATTTGAACGGTGCCCTACTGGGTTTTAGTCGAGTAGAGATTGATTCTATTTATAATGAAATAGTTGATTTTGCTGAGCTACATGAATTTATGGAAGAAAAGCTAAAGAACTATTCTAGTGGTATGCAGGTGCGGTTGGCTTTTTCGGTGGCAATTCAAACCAATGCTGATATTTTGGTTTTAGATGAGGTTTTGGCTGTTGGTGACGCTGCATTTCAGCAGAAATGTTTCGATTATTTTGAGGATCTTAAAAATAATAAACAAACAGTTGTTTTTGTGACTCACGATATGGGTGCGGTGCGTAGATTCTGTTCTAGGGCTATCTATATAGAAGATGGTAAGATAAAACACCAGGGTTCGCCTATTGATATAGCTGATATATATACAGAGGTTAACATAGATAAATCAAATCAAAACCAAAAAGATAGGGAGGTAGATACCAACCAGGTTTCAATTGAGATTGTTGAGCCAAAAAAGAGGAGTTTTTCCCAAGATGAAAAGCTAAAATTAGGTGTAGTGGTTAACGGCATCGAAGAACAGGTGTTTGCTAATTTTTCATTGTCGGCTAATGGAATCATATTCTCAGATAGGAATTCGAGAGATATGCCTAATGATTTTATTCAGAATGGTAAAAAGATTGAATTTGTACAACCTATAGCTGACCTAAATCCTGGTAAGTACGATGTCTATATATCTATTCACAGGAGCAAGGATGATAGTACACTTAAGCACCTACCACGAGCATATTCTTTCGTAGTTAAAGGTAAAGATATACTTAGGGATGGTCCGATGCGCTCTATGGGTGAGTGGAGGTAAAGTTTTTATTAATCACACATCCATAGATTTGGCGTTAATAGTTTTCAGATTTATTAATACGATCCAGTATACTTTTTAGACAATCGTCTAGGCTTTCGTCCCAGCTAGTTAATATATTTGTATTATTAAGGTTAGCGAGACGATCTTCTTCAGTTCTTCTTACGGCAATGTTTATAGCTCCTGCCATAGACTCTACGTCTAATTCAGACATTATAATATTTTTTGAGTATTTATCAAGACTTTCTTTGTTGGCGTATTTGGTTGTAACTACCATAGAGCCGATAGATGAAAATTCTAGCGTTGGGTAATTTGGATGAGGAGCCATCATAGGTGATATAGCTAAATCTACGGTTTTACTAAACTCAATATAATCCTCCATAGACATCTTACCTTTGTTCTTGATAACTGCGCCAGAAGATAGGACTATATCGGGTAAGTTATTCTGACCAGCCATACAACAGTCCCAGTTATTAGGATTTATAAAACCAGCCTTAAAGGCATAGTCAATAGCCTGAAGCGCAGTGAAAAACATATTCCTGTGAACATTTGGTCTACCGTAAAGGAATAAAATCTTTTTATCATTAGCCCTTTTCGATAAGAGTGTGCCAGACTCTTTGCGAGATACTGCTGGCTCAAAGAATAGGGACTTTTTGAAGGCAGGGTAGTTTCTATCTGACATAAAATCAGCCATGAACTTGGTATTACATAGGGGAATAAACTTGTCATTTTTATATGTTTCCTCGGCTAGTACATATCGGTCACTGTTGTTATAGAATATCGGTTCGAAATCTTGTACTAGGTATATAAACTTACGTTTTAGAGGCATACGTGATAAATTGTAAGCGTCCCACCAGGCTGAAGCTATAAAAATATCATCTGGATGAGTGCTAATATAGCCATAAACGTTATAACTGCGCTCGGCAATACTTATTACTTGAATAGCGTCATCAGAGATAGTGATGCCTTCGCCAGTAAAGAATTTTATAAGATCGCCCGGATGGCCAGTTTTGAGAGTCTGTACAATACGAAGTTTACATTTTTTTAATAAAGCTAATTTAGCAGCAACAACCAATGCAGTCGCGGTTCCACCAAAGAAGGAACTACCATCCAGAGATGGAATCAAAAGAGTGACAGTCCCTTTTGATCCAACAGCGGGCATGGCTGCATGAATCGGTAGAACATATGGTATAGAGTTGTAATAAATTTTCTCAAGCGGAACTTTTTCGTTAATCTGTATACTATAATCGACACCGTCTAATAAATTGGTAGCCTTGTGTTCTACTTTATTAGTAAAGTTTAAGCTTTTACGCAATAATTTTCCACTAATATGGGCAGATTTACGTGCAGCGCGTATAGAGAAACGAAGGACACTCATATTTAAACTCCATGTATTTTAATTTTTTTAGTAATCTCTGGTAAAAACGGATCGCCAAGTTCAGGATCGTAGCCCTTTATGTAGCTTATATAACTATTATAAAAGTCTTCTGCTGGTATCGGTATAAACTTACGAGAGATACTTTCTTTGTGGAGCATGTATCCTCCACCAACAAACCAAGTTTGTAGACCGGATTCATTCATTCTGATGCATAGGTCTACGTCACCACCGCAAATAATAAATTTCTCATCAAATCCTCCGATTTTTTCGAAAGAAGATTTACGCACAAGCTGTGCCGCACCCGTTACAGCAGTCATTGGCATATCTTTGGTTATATCATAGGGGAACTTTTCGGAGCCGACCTGCTTGAGCGCAGTCTGATATCGTTCGCGAACATACATATGGTCTGCCATACCTTCTGGCATAAGAAAAATACCGGCATGTTGAATATCTCTTTCGTTACCATATAATAGTGTGCAACCAACAATGCCAACTTTCTTTTTAGATGCTTTTTTATACATAGACTCTATTAGTCCTATAGAACCTTCGGTTAGTTCAATGTCATTATTTAGCATTAGAATAAACTCTCCACTAGTCTGTGATATACCCCAGTTATATTCTTTCTGGTAGTTAAAGGGATAATCCCAGGTCAAAACGCGTATATTTGGCTGCCTCTTGCTATATTCTTCAACTATACGTAGTTCGTCCGGTGAAGAGTTGTTGCTTATAAGTAAAATCTCTCTTACATTTGGGCCATATTTTTGTAGAGAGGAGACGCAATCAATTGTCATTTTGGCGTGATTATGGAAAGCAATCACAACTGACAAATCTAAAACACTACTCATACTATATAGTATAAACTAAAAACAAAATAATAGCTACTCAGTAATTGCGACACCCGTTGGTGATGCTTTGATAAATTCATTCGAAACATCCAGTGTATTTGATGTATTTCCACCCATTCTTATAAAAGCGGTATAAGAGAATATCGGTCGTTTTTTACCACCTTCACCATGGTAGATTACGCCCGTTACAGGATCTCTAACAAAACGAACGGAAGAGTTTACTGGAATTTTAGCTAGGTGTAACTTATGAAATGTACAGGCTGGTATTTTTTGGTGTACGCCCCACACTGAAGTTAGTTCAGAAGCATTAAGTATAGCGTGTCTGCCAGAGTAGATTATATGAATATTTCCATCTTGGTCGTATGCTGTATTAGTTAGTGTAGAAATTGGCTGTTGGGAAGGCGCAAGTCTCTGTACGCTATTAGTAATAAGGTAATACGAGCCTAGTTGATCAAGTGATGATAATTGACATGGCGATCCATCAATTGAAGGGGTTAGTATAAGGGATTGATTGGCGGGACTAGCGAGCTGATAAACAGAACCTTGACCGTTTGCCATAACAGATGATCCACTAGCAAGGTTAGCGATAGCTAATTCATTGATCGGTATCGGTCTGGTATTTCCTAGGGCAAAATAGTCATATAAGCTATAAAAGCCTCTAAAATGTTTATTTTCAACCTTTAGTATGGAGCCAGCTGTCGTGCGATAGGTAGAATTTTCATCTGCTGTATAATCATCGCTACGCAGCGCTAAAATTGTTTTTAGGTCATCTATAATAGCTGCTTGTGGCCAGTGGTGTTTAACCTTTGTAAGGTTAATTTTCTTGCCATTTACAAAACTATATAGAGAGCCATCACTCAAAGCAACATTGGACTGAATAAAGCCTTGTTCTACTGGCAACTGGCTATTATATTCAGAGAACGAATCTACCAATGTCGGTAGTTTTGATGATAAAGTAAGGAAGGCATCATAGCTAAGGGCATAAAATTTTTCATTAGTATATAAATAAATAGTGGGAGTTGCTTTAAATGATACCAGACTGTTGTTATGTGGTATAGATTTGGCGTATGGTTGGGTTAGGTTAGCTGGGTTGGTTATCGGTGTATAGTTTATGTTGGCATAGCCCTTTTCTACCCTTGCTTCATGTGATAATAGGGTGTGTTTTTTCCCATCCTTCATTATATGCAGGTGTGAACCATTTAGCATTAGTGGTGATATTGCACCATACTGATGCATGCGGTCAAATACAGAGGGTTCTAGCGGCTTAGCGTATGAAGAATCGGTACACCTAGGAAAGCCCCAGTCAACGCACTGCTGGTAAGATGAAAACCCAAAACGGTAACCGTTATCTGCTAGATATATTGGTCCAGGCTCAGATTTATTAGAGAAAACTGTGTTTAATATGCCACCATTTTGTAGGGAATTCATGTAAGAATTCGAAACTGGAGTAACTCCGAATCTTCCAAATCCATAGGCATTAATAATATCCCAAGATGGTATAGCATATCTAATACTACCACTCTGTAAGTAAACGGCTGGGCTTTGTGGTGATTGGATTAATATAGAACTTGTTGAACTACCGAACCAGGCATTAAAATATAACCAGAAATTACGGTTTCCGTATGAACTGCAACCATCACCAGTACCAAACCCAGCTGCCAAGGCGGCGTTATTTGGTCGATACGGCGTATAACTATATAATGCAACAGTTGCTCGGTTGACAATATTTACATTACTAATGCCGCAGGCTTGGTTTGGGTGCCATAAAATCGAATTAACACCTATGCGATAAGGAGTAAACCAAGTTGGAGAATTGTTCATGATTGCTCTAAACATAGTAGCAGCCCAACGAACCTGATTTGTAAATCCAAAATACTGTGAATTACAGACGCCTGGTGTAGAATCGGGACATCCATATCCCATAGCGGTGCGATATCGCCACGAACCTGGGTTGCTAATAGTTACCAAACCAACCTCTTTCTGAAGGGTTGCTAGGATAACCTGGGGATTTATCAAATATTGTTGGGATATCTCATATATTATTGTACCTGCGCTTTTGCCATTTTCACGATAATTTTTTAGACATGGAGCTTCGCCGTCAGTACAATATTTACCCTTAACTTCTATAAAATACTGAATTTGATCAGCGGTCATGGTGCTGCTGTTAGTAAAAATAGAATCGCTAATAATATTCCCTGGATCGAAGGAACTTGCATTAACAGGATTGACCATAGCTATAGATAAAATAATAGCTGCAGCAAGACCTGCAAATAAAATAGTTGTTTTATGTATCATATAGTAATCTCCTGGCTAGTACTACCGGATCTATTTTCAGAGTTTATGATTATAGTAAGTTTCCATGTGCCGCCGGGAACGTTATCAATGGAAAAGCCGCGACAGGTGGTATAGCTTGGTCCGTTAAAGATTTCCACTGTTTGGGTTATGTCACTCAAACCAGGCTTAGAGAGCTTTAGTGTACAGGTGCCACTAGATAGAAGCTCATTTATTATAACGCCAACTTGTAGTGGGGATCTGTCTACTCGAGTTATGGAAACAGGGATAGGTGAGGTAGCGGGTGCATTTTGTTGAGGTGTGAGTTTTTTTTGATTATTGTCGTCATTGTCGAATGTTGGATTTTGTTCATCCTTATTTGGATGCGAGTAGTTAGTCTCTCCCACTTGCCTATCCGGTAAAGTCAACACGGGCTTATCATCCTTATTTTGCTGGTAAAAATACCAATACGCTCCATAAGAAATAGTAGACAAGCAAACAACTGCAACTATTATAACAATATGGCGCCGCCGTTTATTATTTGAATACCGATTAAGATTATTTATTTTCATTAGGTTCCTATATTATTATAAATATATCTATTATTTTACCACAAGCGGTAAGAATAGACAATATAGGACTCTATTATGCCATACTTAAACCACTAACAAGAACTACAATCATAAAAGAGCCCTCCACTAATTCTAACAACATCAACAAAAAACAACTGGCATAAATGGCATTGTAGCTTTATCTATTTCCGAGTATTTGTGCTATTGTTTTTGATTGTGTAGATGTATATTTTTTTGCCATCAAATATTCCACCTCGGTTGGATTCTAGGCAACTCGATTTAAGCGGTCTCTCTGATACGATATAGCGTATATTTAGGTCGTGTAGCATTTCGTCGCAAGGAGATATATGAACGAAGAATGAGTCATCCTGAATGAGACTGAGTGAACGCTTTTGGGGTGATGAGTCAAAAAGAAAACGAACATGGGCGTAGCGGTTAAATACGTTAGCACTATTGGGAAAGTATCTTCTCCAGATGTCTGTTTGAGGGTAAGTGTTAACACCGCCATAGACTTCAGCACCACTTGCCACCATGATAGCAGATAGCACAGATGAATCATTTGCAACCCAGTAAAAATTATCCTTTTTTTCAGCGTCCATGATATATCGAGAAAATTCATTATCAGTTATACCGACTCCTCGGTAGAGAGGATTTACCATATAGGTAGATAAAATATTTAACAAAAGGACCCCCACAAGACCAACTATACGAAATTGTTCGTATGATGATAGTAATAAGGTTGAGGAAATGCTAAAGGTCAATATTACAGCTACGGACTCTAGCGGTCCTATATTTGGTATATCATAATGGCGAACCGTTGCGTATATAAGTATTGAAAAGATTATAGTAATTATGGCAAAGAATATTAGTTGCTGGATACTTGTCAGTGGCTTCCACCATTTTTTAGGAAGCTTCTTTGACCGCCTTGAAACGGCGACCAAAAGTAATAAAAAGTTAATTAGCCCGAGGCCAATAAATAAACGCTCATGTGGTATTTTTGACATACCAAGTAAACTAAACAACTGGTCGCCAATAGGTATAAACATGCGTATGGCTATAAAGATAAAAATACCAGAACTTATATAAATGATAGATTTTTCAAGTTTTGAAAAGGTGGATTTATATCTTATAGATAAATAAATTAGGAAAGGCATCAACACTAGACCAATAAGTAGGAAGTTAGAGACTTCACTTTGATTATTGCCAAGTATCATTGAATTATTGTCATGCAGCAATAGATAGCTTAGCGGCCAACTAATAAGTCGAAAAATATCAAAACCCCCAGAACTAATATTGCGATGCCCTGGGTATATAGTGTTTAGTGAGGCTTTGACAGCATCGCTATGTTGCCATAAAAATAGTCCCATAATAGTCCCAGCTATTATGATTGATCCGAATATCAAGAATAGATTACGACGTTGCCAAAGAAGATGCAGGGTGCCTCTGCCTTGTAGTATAGCTAACAGGGTTACGAGAGAAACAAGGCCAATTGTTAATTGAAACGCTGGATACATTACTAGCGCAAAACATACCGCTAAGTAGGCTAGTGCTATAGACCAGTATATTGCGGTTCTACGACACCTACTTTCGATTAACTTGATAGCTGAAACTATTCCCAGAAGACCATAAATTATTGGTAAAATCGTTGCAGATTGATACCACCATTGAATAAAAGGACTGAAGAGCATTATAGATCCGAGTAGACTAGCAATGAGGTATTTGCGTGGATATAAAAATAATACAAATATATAGACCGATAAAGCTAAACCGGCAGACAACAACCACCATTTAAAGGCAAATGCAAACCCTATGGGTAACAGAAAAAAAATAAGGTTATGTGGTCTAAATAACATACTCCAATCTGTGTATGGAGCGTCAGCTACAATACTCATATCTTGTCCAATACCAATATCCTTGCTTTTGGCTGGCATACCGTTATTATACTGAGATACTACAAATGGAGTTGTGACAACCCATTCATCTGAACGGATTGGTCGTGGTTTTCCAGCGATGAGATTTACTGGTTTCTTGCCGAGTAGATAGTCATATATTCCTGCGGATGTACCAGATATTTGAAGAGCAGATAGACTAATTAGGGCAGATAAGACTATTATTGGAAAAATCCAACCTTGATTTTTATATAAGAAACTGGAAAATGAAGACAGAGTTTCTTTAAAGTTAATTCTCATAATGTAACCAATTATATTATATATATCAACAAATAACCATATCCTACTAGACTATACTACTGTCCAAGTATTACTATAAGATTTAGTTGGTGTGTGGTACAATAGTTTCAATAAGTTAAGGAGGTAACTTAAATGATAAATATCGCAGCACCAGTTATCGACAGTGAAGAACGTCGAGCAGTAAATGAAGTTATAGAATCGGGCATGTTAGCTCAGGGGCCAAAAGTTGCCGAACTAGAAAAAAACTGGGCGGAGTATTGCGGAGTAAAACATGCGTTAGCAGTAAACAGTGGTACAGCAGCTATTCACTGTGCTTTGTATGCTGCTGGCGTGAAAGAGGGTGATGAGGTCATTACTACACCTTACAGCTTTATTGCTACTATTAACCCAATACTAATGTTGGGGGCTCACCCAGTACTTGTCGATATTGATGAAGAAACGTTCAATATTGACGTTTCCAAGATAGAAGTTGCTATTACTGAAAAAACGAAAGCCATTATACCAGTTGATTTATATGGGCAACCGTGTGACTGGACTGAACTACAGGAAATTGCCGAAAAACACAATCTGAAGATTGTTGAGGATGCGTGTCAGGCTATTGGAGCAGAGTATAAAGGCGTAAAAACTGGCTCATTGGGCGATTTCGGCTGTTTCTCTCTGTATGCTACCAAGAATATTATGTGTGGCGAGGGTGGTGTCGTAACGACAAATAGTGATGAAGCTGCAGCGGCGATTCGTTCATTTAGGCAACACGGTATGGTTGCGCCATACGAGTATGCAGATTTGGGATATAACTATCGCATGTCAGATCTGCATGGTGCTATTGCTGTTGAACAATTGAAAAAAGTAGAAGAATTTACAAAAAAACGTCAAGAAAATGCTTGTAAATTAAATGATGGCTTAGCGGGTATTGTGGGCATTAAAACACCAACCGTGAGCGACAATCGAAGCCATGTGTATCATCAGTACACCATCTTGCTGGATAAGAACATACAGCGAGATCAGTTTATTACTAGCCTGAGGGATAAAGGTGTTGGGGCTGGTATTTACTATCCAAAACCTTTGCATGCATATCCACATATTGCAAAGCTTGGCTATAAGATTGGCGACTTCCCAGTAGCTGAAGACTTGGCGGCACGAGTTGTATCCCTGCCAGTTCATCCAAAGGTTACAGACGAAGATATTGAGATAATTGTTGCGGCAGTCAAGGAGTCTATTAATGGCTAGTAAACAAGAAGGAAAACTAAGGGTTGCTGTTATTGGTACTGGTAACATGGGTAGAAACCATGTTCGTAACTACTTCATGCTCCCAGAGTCAGAATTAGTAGCAATTGCGGATGTTAACCCAGAAGCAAAATCTCTCGCTGATGACTATAAGGCAAAATTCTTTACTGACTACAAAGAGATGCTTGAAGAGATGCGACCTGACGCAGTTTCTGTAGTCGTGCCGACACCGTTTCACCTTGAGGTGGCTATGGATGTTATGTCGCGCGGTATTCACTGTATGCTTGAAAAACCAATAGCTTCGTCAGTAGAAGAAGCTGATAAGTTGATTGCTTGTGCTAAAAAGAATAACGTTACCTTTACGGTTGGTCACATTGAGCGATTTAATCCAGTTATCAAGAAGTTAAAGCAAATGGTTGAGGGTAATGCTATTGGTGATATTACCTCGGTAGTATGTAAACGTGTCGGTGGTTTTCCGGCAGTGGAACCAAAAACTGATGTTATTATTGACTTGGCAGTACATGACGTTGATATCGTAAACTATCTTTTGGGTCAAAAGCCGAAATCTATTTCTAGCCATGGTTCGCGCACTCGTCACAGCAAAAAGATTGACTCAGCAGAGATATTGATGGATTATGGTCGGGCTTCTGGATTTATTCAGGCAAACTGGCTTACACCAGTCAAGATTCGCACCATTGCGCTAACGGGATCGCTCGGCTATTTGGAAGCTAACTATATAACCCAAGAATTAACATACTACAAACATAATATGAAGGAAATCCAAAAAGATGGATTTACCGAGTTTGTATTGCAAGTTGGCGACCCAGAAAAACGTGTTATAAAAGTAGACTTTGAAGAGCCATTAGCGGCAGAATTAAAGGCATTTATGGCTAAATCAATGGGTCGTACAGCGGCAATTGTTAACCCGGTTGATGCACGCGAAGCATTGAAAATATCATTAGAGGCTGTTGCGCCTTTTGAAGAAAAATAGGAGGAATCATGAAGAGAGTCTTAGTCACAGGAGCTGGCGGCTCACCATCAGCAAATTTTATTCGCTCATTAAGGGCTGCTGACGAAGAATATTATATTGTAGGTACGGATGCTGACAAATATTACTTGCAGCGTGCTGAAGTTGATGCTAAATATTTAGCTCCATTTGCCAACGACCCTAAATATATCGATTTCTTAAACTATATTATTGAAAAGGAAAATATCGAATTTGTCCATGCACAGAACGATGTCGAGGTAGGTTTTTTGAGCGAAAATCGAGAAAAGATTAATGCCAAGACATTTTTCCCGGCTAAGGAGACAGTGAAAATTTTACAAGATAAATTTGAATCATTTAAGCTTTGGGAAAAGGCTGGTATTAAGGTTCCAAAGACTAAGCTGATAGAAGGTCGAGATACCGACTTGGCTGCGCTCCTCGAGGAGATGGGCGGCTCAATGTGGATTAGAGCGATTTCGGGTGCTGGTGGTCGTGGATCGCTCCCAGTTCATGACGTTAAGAGCGCTAAAAACTGGCTTGATTTTCAAGAAAAAAATGGCTCATGGGATGGTAACTTTACTGTGTCTGAATTACTCGAGCCAGAAACGGTTACATGGATGTCTCTCTGGAAAGATGGCGAATTGGTTGTTGCTCAAGGCCGTAAGCGACTGTACTGGGAGCTGGCGAAAATTTCTCCATCCGGTGTTACTGGCGCAACAGGCACAGGGTTGACGTATTCTGATGCTGAACTTGATGATATTGCGCGTCGAGCAGTATTGGCAGTTGACGATAAACCGGACGGTCTGTTTGGTGTTGATATGGCTTATGATAAAAACGGTATACCAAACCCAACAGAGATTAATATTGGTCGCTTCTTTACGACACACGAGTTCTTTACTCAGGCGGGTCTAAATATGCCTGAAATGTTTGTCAAGCTTGGATATGGTGAAACTGTACCAAAAATTGACAATAATACCAACCCTCTACCAGATGGTTTAGTGTGGATTCGGGGTATGGATTTTCGACCAGTTCTATCTGACATGAAGACTGTTGAAGAGAGTGTTGCCGAGCGCGACCGTATTCTTCAGGAGTTGTAATGAAACTTCTTGTTACGGGAGCCTCGGGTTTCGTTGGTAGACGTTTCTTAGAAATGATACCAGCTGATTGGGAAGTTGTTTGTCTGGGCCGGTCTCAACCAGCCAGTCTCACTGAGCGCTGGATCCAGTGTGATTTAGCAGATCAAAAAAGTGTAGAGTCAGCGGTCAAGCAGGTGAACGATGAGACATTTGATTCCATTGTTCATTTGGCGGCATTTGTACCGAAAACAGCTGCCGACGACACTCTTGATAACGCAAGGCTAGGTAATATAGACGCGACAATTAACCTGCTGACTCATTTTGGTGAGAAGTCTGAGAAGATCATCATTGGCAGTACGGCGGAAGTGTATGATCAGTCAAAGATCCACGGTCCAATTACAGAGGATAATGTCGTCGCCGGCAGCTCGTACTACGGCTCTACTAAAATGGCTAGTGAACTCATCGCTCAGTCGTACGCAAAAAAAATGAATAAAGAGTTAACCATTTTGCGGTTTTCGGTGATGTATGGCGGGTATGACCCTATTGCCCGAGCGATACCGAACTTTATTCGAGCAGCGAAAGCTGGTGATGATTTGACGATTCGTGGCGCAAAGGTATTGCGTGATTATGTACATATTGACGATGTGGCCCGTAGCATTATCTGTGCGGTGAACGCGAACGGTGCTGGGGTTGTTAATATTGGTACGGGTCGGGGTATTTCTATTCGGGAGACAGCTCAGGTAATTGTTAATAGTATGCAGTCAATAAGTCGTATTATTGTTTTATCCGAAGACGGTGGTTCTGATATAGTTATTGATATATCTCGAGCGGAGAAGTTACTCAATTATCATCCCGAAGTATTTTTCCCAGATAAACTTAAAGAAATGGAGAAATTGTATAAATAATAAAAATATCTTTGTTGACTTTGATGGTACGTTGGTTGATATTGCCCCGCGACATTATCGGGTGTATGAAAAATGTATTAAGGCGCTGGGCGGGACTCCGCTTAGCAAAGAAGAATATTGGGAAATGAAGCGCGCTAACGTGTCTTGGGACAAGCTACTACCACTGAGCGGTCTGAGTATTGATGAAAAAGATGCATATCTCAAGCTGTTTATTGACCGGATCGAGTCGCAAGAAGAATTGGGTGCGGATGAACTCTTTAAGGATAGTTTGCGCACACTAGAACAGTTACGGGCAAACGATAACAAGTTGTATCTATTAAGCTTGAGGCGAAATGCAAATGCTCTTGATTGGCAGATTGAACATTTGGGAATTCGGCATTTGTTTGAAAAGATTTTGTCGGGCCATAGCGACACAAAAGAGGGGACGCTGCTGAAAAAGGCGGATATCGTCAGACAAACAGTGGACAATCCAAGTGAAGTCGTTATCATTGGCGACACCGAAGCAGACATCGCGGCGGCTCAGCAGCTCGGTGCGACCAGCATTGCCCTTATGAGCGGTATTCGTAACGAGGAATTTCTTTCAGCCATGCAACCAAACTATCTTGTTGACGGTATTGGCGATGTGAACAATATCAAACTGTAGCTTATTTCTTAAAATTGTTACTCTCATTAGAGACATCAATAGTGAGCGCTGTTAAAACTAGCTGTACACTTAAGATGAATGGTAGTACAGCTAGCATAACGCTGCCAGCGGTCGGTGATTGATGAGTGAATAATTTAACATACAACAAGAAACCTGCAATCAGCAATGAGATGATCAAAAAGAACATACCAGTAAACAAGAACAGGGCTACAGGATGAAATCCATACAGGACGTATTTATAGTAAATTCGTCGCCAAAAACCCTTCCATACGGCCCTGAGGTTGCGCCAAGCTGTTGGGATTAGTTTAATAGTTGATTTCTCATCACCGTAGTGAGCTGGCACGGCGTGGTCAATGACTTTAGCATTGACTATGGATAGAGCGGTCAGCATGCTGGTTTCATAGTCGTAGCGCTTTTCGACTATGGAAAAATCGACTTTTTCAATTACGTCGCGACGTAGCCAGCCGCAGCCATTAGTGATGTCTGTGATGGAATAATATCCAGTCGAGAATTTTGTCAGCAGTGATATGAAAATATTGCCAAATTGGCGGTATTTTGGCATAGTCTTAAAGGCTTCTCGGTGGAAGAAGCGGCTGGCTTTCACGTAGTCTGCTGATTGATCGATAAAATCGTCTAGCATTGCCTCGAGGTATGACGAGTCAAACTGGTCGTCACCAGCCACTATCCCGATAGCGGTCGCTTTGGTGTGCTCAATAGCGTAATTATATCCTGCGATGAGAGCGCCGCCGACACCTTGATTTGTTTTGTTGTCAACGACAATCAGTCGATCATTTTGCTTTTTTAATTTATTTAGAATGCCAATGGTGTCATCAGTGCTGGCATCATTAACGGCTATAACATGGTCAATATACTTTGGTAATTTCTTGATCGTTTGAGTGATCATTTTTTCTTCGTTATAACAAGGTATAACAACTGCGGTCTCTAACTTTCTATACATACCTCTCATTATACTATAAATATGGTATTATGGGTTAGTTGGTTAGTATGAAAAAGCTTGTTATACAGATACTTTTATTTGGCGTTGTCGGTGTGACGACGCTGGCGGTTGATACATTAGTTACCTCCATATTGTACTATATAGCTAAAATGCCAGCTTTTATGGCGAGCGGCATTGGTTTCTTATCGGGGTTTTGTGTTAATTTTCCTATGAACAGGAAACGAGTTTTTAATCACAGCGAAGACGATCGATTTTCATTAAAATCACAAATTTGCTTATATGCTTTGCTAAGTTTTTTTAATTTGATGGCGACCTCTACGGCTGTTGATTTATTAGTAAAAATGAATATCCTTGAGATTCAATGGGCAAAGATTGTCACAACCATTGTATTTGCTGTTTGGAATTTTTTGGTCTTTAAGCTATTTATTTTTTCAAAGAAAGTATCGCACGAAGAGAGGCAGGATGCGTAATACTCTAATAAATAGACTGCATGACCGTAGGTTATATATAATAGCTTATATTGTAGTTATTATTCTCGGTGTTGTATTCAATCAAGCCTTAATTTTGATAATGGCTGCAACAGTTACCGCGGTAGTATTTCTGCCGACTAGACGACTAGGTCTTATGGGTCGACTATTTGTTACTCTTTCGGTTTACATAAGTATTAATACTTTGTTGGCTTTTATACCATGGGTTCTCAAGGTGCCGATGTCAATATGGCTCTTTGCCTGGACTGTCGGTGTATTTAATCTAGGTCTTGTTGTATTTTGTCGTTTTGCTCCTCCCAGCAGATGGTTTCCATTAAGCGAGATTATTAGTTCTCTAGTGAGCCTTACTGTATTTATCCTGATGCTGACGCAATCTTTTTCTAGTTTTCAGAGCGCCGATCTTTTAAGAGTGGCTAACGGCTCAGGGGTAGATAATATATCCCATCTTAGTTTTATAGACACTGTCGAGAGACAAAAGGGCTATGTCTATGGTTCAAGAGGTAACCAGTTGCCGATTAACTCTATGCTAGGTTCTGCTGCCAACAATTACCCTCAGGGCTATCATATAAATACTTGGGTTTTTAATGAGGCTGTACAACCGTTTATGAGTAGGTTTACTGACATTAATAAAAAGCTAGTTAGCTTTTTATTATATTCGATAATTAACTATGTATTTTTAGTGTTTGCGTTTATCTTTCTGGCAACGAAACTTGTTAAATTAGATAATAAGAAAAAGCCATGGATGTCAGCTATTATTGTTATCTCCTGTACGATATACACATTATTAGGTTTAATGTTTTCTGCGTTTACTGACGGTTTCATGCCACAAATTATGAGTCTCCATTTGTTGCTTTCGGTTATAGCCTTACTATTTTTATATTGCAAGGAAAGCGATATTACACAAAAGTATACCTACGGGCTATTAGCAACCTTTTCTGTTATTGGTGTTGGTCTATCCTATTTTTTCCTACTTCCAGTTGCGTTGGGTATATTTATCTTTACTTTAGCGGCTGATTATTTTTGTAGTAATCAAAAAGTAAAGTTGTCAAAACTTTTGCTGGGCAGTCTTTTGTTTATTGTCAGTTTTAGCGTTGTACAGGGGGCTATTTATGCACTGCTTGAGAGGGTGACATCAGATAAAATTAATGATCAGGGTGGGGTGTTGGTTTTTGATGTATTCTATGTGCTAAGTTGGGCGGTGTTTGCTATGGCATATTTGTGGCATAATCATAAGAAGCGAATAGTTAATCCTCTAACTATTGGGCTGGTTGTGTCATTAGTATTTTCTCTGGCGTTATTTATATTTCAAAAAATGACCAATGGTGAAGTCAGCTATTATTATCATAAATCTGTATTAAGTTTACTCCTATTGACTAGCTTGGTTATGACAATGCTAACTATGTCGCTTATAGACAAAGCACAGTCAAGTGGCGTCAAGATTTTAATGATTCTAGGCATTATAATGATGGCCTTTTCAAACGGGGTTGGTGTGTTTGGAGTTTATTTGCAGGGTAAGGTAAAGGCAGCGTTTACTGCACCAGAGTTATTTGACCATGCGATTACTATAGCTGAGAGTCCAATCTGTCGAGAAAGGTCTACGGCTATACTTTCGGTTAGAAGTGATCAGAAAACTGATGGTGATATATTTTTTAATAGATCTATGATGACTCTGACTGGACAGTCTACTACTACACAGGAAATAATTTCCAGTTGGTCAACTCCTAATGCTGATATACATAGTGCAAAGCAGGTTATAGCTAAGACTTTGCTCGAGGACAAAAATATAACCCCAGAATCTCGTCTCCTGATTTTGACGCGTAGTGACGATATAAAGTCTATATTTATTGAGGTTTTAGGCAATGAAAGAGTATTATTTGCCGACCCCAGCAACGTATCAAAGGATAGCTTGAATGGGATATGCAGCAGCTTGCGAGGCATGTTTTAGCTTGATTGACAATCTACGCTAACTAGATACTTGCCATAACCAGATTTCTTTAGCGGCTCAGCAAGCGTGTTGAGTTGTTCTCGGCTAATCCAGTCATTTTTGAAAGCAATTTTTTCTGGGCTACCGATGATGCGGCCAGTTCGTTTTTGGATGACGCGAACGAAGTCAGAGGCATCAGTTAGACTATCAATCGTCCCAGTATCTAGCCAAACGTCACCGTTGTCTAGGGTTTGAACCTGTAGTTTGCCGCGGTGGAGATATTCAGCATTGATGGAGGTGATTTCCAGCTCGCCTCGTGCTGAAGGCTGGACGTTTTTGGCGATCTCAATAACATCGTTATCATAAAAATATAACCCGACCACGGCGAAGTTTGATTTTGGCTCACCTGGTTTTTCTTCGATGGAAATAGCTTGATTTTGCTCATCAAACTCGACAACACCATATCGTTCTGGGTCAGAAACTTTGTAAGCAAAAACTGTACCGCCGTCAGGATTGGTACACTCCTGTAGGGACTCATCTAGCCGCTCACCGTGGAAAATATTATCTCCTAGGACTAACGCCACCTTGTCGTTACCGATGAATTCTTCACCGATAATGAAAGCTTGTGCGAGGCCATCTGGATTGGGCTGGACAGCATATTCCAGATTGATACCCCACTGCGAACCGTCGCCGAGCAGCCGCTGAAAACCGGCTTGATCATCCGGTGTGGTGATGATCAAAATATCGCGAATTCCTGCTTGCATCAGCGTGGTTAACGGATAATAAATCATTGGTTTATCGTATATCGGCATTAGCTGTTTGCTAATAGCCTTGGTGATAGGGTGGAGGCGAGTGCCTGAGCCGCCTGCTAAAATAATTCCTTTCATTGCTCCTCTCTCTAGCTTACTGTTAATATGATATCATATTAACAGATGCGGGAGATAATATTCATAGGCAACAACGATACGTTTTAGTGTTAGCAGGAGAAAAAATCGACAGAGCGACTGGTAGTTTTATTATTCGTGGTGAGGCGATGCCTATTAAGGTTAATAAGGATAAAATCCCAATAGGACTGATTGCGAATACTACGTTTAAAAGAGATATTAAAGAGGGTGAAATCATCTCGTTTGATGATGTAAAAATACCTAAATCACTGGCTCGTACTGCATGGGAAGATACTCTAAAATGCCTGTAGCCATCGATAAACAGTACAATCGAACGATTGATCATTTTCTCGCTGATACCTGGTGGTATGGTTTGACGGATAGAATTTCAATAGATGAGTTTTACAGGCTAGCACAGCAGCATAAAGACGAGGGCTTTTCAGCTATTCAATTAGTAATGGGTATACCCCCTGAGGTTACTATCGATAGCCCTCAGTCTCATGGTGGTGGCAAGCCCGCCTTTTGTTTACAAGAATCGAATTTTATTATAAATCAAGACTATATAGCTGCCGCACTTGAAAAGATAGAAATACTAAACAAGTTGCATTTAAAACCAATAATATATGGTGGTTGGGGCCCGCAAATTGGTCAGATTGGTCGAAATAATATGATTGAGTGGTGGAAGAGAATAGTTAAAGTTACAGAAAAATTTGACCCAATTTATTGTCTAACCGGTGAAATTGATTTGCGGGTTCATGTTCAGTCTAGAGCTATAATGGAAAAAGTTCTTAATAAATTTAGCATTTCTTCAATAAAACAAAAAAGACAAATAGCAGAATGGTTGCGAGTGTATAAAGAAGTTAAAAAGATAACTGGACTACCAGTAATTTGTCATACTACACCTAATACGGATAGCTGGGCTGTTAGTCGAGACTTTTCTGCTATTACTGTACAGACCGGACACTCGGAGGATTCTAGAAATAAACTGTGGATGCTACCTATGGAATATAGGTCCAACGAAAAGCCATTCATTAATTTGGAACCTTGGTATGAGGGTATTAATAATTCGTTTTTTGAAAGTGATCAAATATTTGCTTTTTAGACAAGCATGCTATCGGGTGCTAGTGCATATTGTTATGGTAGTCATGGTATTTGGAATGTTGGTGATGGAAATTTCTTGGCTCACTGGGGTCGGCGTACTTTCTGGGAAGCTAAAAAATCTGCAGTTCCATTAAAGATAGGAAAATCAAATAAATTGTTTTTATGTGCTAAGAGTTTTCTAGAGGGGGACATAAATAGTAAGGTCAGTAGCGTTGGAGATAATCTTTCCATTCAAATGATTGACAAGAGAAATCGTAAGATAACTTATGTATCTAGGGGCTATTCGGATTCTGTTGCTAAAGATCTAATATATGACCCAAGTCAATTTAATTTTATTAAAGGAAACATGCCAGATAAGGTGGTTATATTATCTGGTTTTACCGATATAGAGAATAAGCTTTTGAGGCAATCTGTTAATGCTGTTAAATAGGCTAACTTTAGTTTATTTAACGATGTATTCACTTAAATCATCTACCCAATCACGGCTGATAAAACCAGTATCATGTAACTTATCCAAGCTCATATCGCTGCCAAGCGGTCGCGGTGCAACGCCATCTTTGCCAGCAAAATATTCAGCCGTCGTCGTGTTAGTAACGGTCAAGTCGTCGCGCCCAGCTAGCCGGAAAATTCGCCTGGTGATATCCGCCCAGCTTTCCAACGGGCCGTCGTTGGTAGCGTTGTATGTGCCGAATGGCGCTTGAGTTGACAGCAGGTGGTCAATAATTCTCACCAATTCGCTAGTAAAGGTTAATCGGCCAATTTGGTCATGGACAACTGTCGGTGAAATATTTTTTTCCGCCAATCCCAGCATGGTGCGGACGAAATTTTTACCTTCACCAATTACCCAAGTAGTGCGCAGTAAATAAAACTTATCGAGCTGCTCAACGAGCAGATCTCCAGCCGCTTTTGATGCACCATAAACACTCAGTGGGCTAAAGTCCTCATTTTCAGAATGAGGCTCTTTCGTCCCGTCAAATACGTAATCACTAGAAATATGTACTAAAGTCATGTTGTGAGTGCGGCAAACTCGGGTTAGGTTTGCAACCGCTGAGGCGTTAACCTTCCAGGCTGCTACGCGACCCTCTGGTGTTTCCGCGCCGTCAACGTTAGTAAAGGCTGCTGCGTTTAAAACTATTGATATTCCTGACCAATCGAATGACTCAACTGATCGGCGGTCAGTGATATCCATCTCGTCTATGTCAGCGAACTGTGCTTCTGGATATTGTTGACGAAGGGCCCGTCCTAATTGACCATTTGCTCCGACAATAAAAATGTTATTTGAATTCATATTAAACCTCCATCGGGATTACGTTTGTAAGTAGTGGATGAGCGGCGTCTTTTTCAGAAATAATCGCCTGCTCTTGGCTGATCGGCCAGTCAATACCGAGTGCTGGGTCAAATAAATTGACAAAGGTGTATTTGGCGTCTGGTGACCAGTGCGCATCAACCAGGTAAGTGTAGGCGATGTTATCATCAAGCGCCTGATAGCCGTTAGCAACACCTTTGGGTACGAAAATTGCCGTGCCAGGATTGATTTCGTGCGTGAAAACCGTGCCGAAGCTGTCACCTTTGCGCAAATCACACCACGCACCAAAGACGCGGCCGTTGGCGGTGGAGATAAATTTATTCCATGGCTCGGCGTGCAGGCCGCGGGTGGCACCAGCTTTGTCGTTGAAGCTGATGTTGTTTTGTACGATGGTAAATGATGGTAGTCCCAGTGCTTCCATTTTTTCTTTTTGGTAGTTTTCTTTGAACCAGCCGCGATTATCGCCATGGACGGGCAATTTGATGACAAATAATCCAGGAATCGGTGATTCGCTGACGGTTAGTTCATTGTAGTTATTTGGATCAAACATGATTATTGTCCTTGCTTTGCATATGCTGCTTCAACGGCCTCTTTTTGCGCTTTCCACCAATCTTCGTGCTCGCGGTACCACTCAATGGTTTGCAGTAGTCCGTCGCGCATGCCAGTTTGGTTATCAGTATACTCAGGCTGCCAACCGAGTTCGCGGCGCAACTTGCTAGAATCCATGGCGTAGCGCATATCGTGACCTGGGCGGTCATTAACGTGTTCGTACCAATCTTTACCTTTACCCATTAGCTCGCAAATCAGTTCAATCACCATTTTGTTGTTGACATGGTCATTGTCAGCGCCGATGATGTACGTTTCACCCAGCTCGCCTTTTTCTAGGATGAGATGGACGGCAGCATTGTGATCATCGACATGAATCCAGTCGCGAACCTGCTCGCCCGTACCGTACAGTTTTGGTTTAATATCACTCAAAATATTGGTGATTTGGCGTGGAATAAATTTTTCAATGTGCTGGTATGGGCCGTAGTTGTTTGAGCAATTGGAAATCGTCGCTTTGATGCCGAAGCTGCGAATCCAGGCGCGTACCAACATGTCGCTGGAAGCCTTGGTGCTGGAGTAGGGGCTGGACGGGTTGTACGGGGTGTCTTCGGTGAAGCGGTTGGGGTCGTCGAGTTCCAAGTCGCCAAACACTTCGTCGGTCGAGATGTGATGGAGGCGCTTGCCGTGTTTGCGGATAGCCTCAAGAATGGTGTAGGTGCCGATGACGTTGGTTTCGACAAACGGCCAGGGATTGCGCAGGGAATTGTCGTTGTGACTTTCGGCGGCGAAATGCACTACAATGTCATTTTCAGCCACCAATTTATCCATCAATTCGGCATCACAAATGTCGCCTTCCACGAAATTAATTTGGTCAGCTACTGGCTGTAAATTGGCGGTATTTCCCGCATAAGTTAACTTGTCGATAACGGTGATGTCGTATTCTGGCTTGTGTTTGACGGTATAATGCACAAAATTCGAGCCAATGAATCCCGCGCCTCCCGTGACTAGCATCTTTGTCATAACTATAGTATATCAGGTATAATATAGAAGTTACAGAGGAGGAAATATGAAGGTTGTAATTGTTAGTGGCTATTTTAATCCATTGCACGGTGGGCATTTAGATATGATTGAAGCAGCGGCAAAAATGGGTGATTATTTGATTGTGGTTGTTAATAACGACAAACAGCAATTGCTTAAAAAAGGAAAAATCATTCTCAATGAGGAAAATCGGCTTCGATTAATGCGAGCATTAAAAGGTGTTAATCAAGTAATGCTGTCTATTGACGAAGAGCCACCAGTAACGGAGACGCTGGAAATGATTGCGCGACAGTATCCGGGCTGTAAGCTGGTGTTTGCTAATGGTGGTGATCGATCGGCACCAGAGGTTGTACCAGAGCGTGATGTTTGTGAAAAATATAACATTGAAATGGTATATGGAGTTGGCGGTACAAATAAAGCAGATTCGTCTACGCGTATAAATCAGGCTACTGGTCAAGAAAGCTAGTTTTTATTCTGGTCACCGTATTGTTCATAAACCGCCAGCGTCTGCTCAGCCATCCGCTTCCAGGAAAAAGTTTTGACGTGCTGCTTGCCTTTTTTAATCAATTCTCGACGTAGCTTTTCGTTAGATAGAATTTCATCAATTGCCCGCGCTATATCCTCAGCGTCATACGGATCAAAATAGTGAGCGGCATCGCCGTGAGTTTCCGGTAGACAAGTAGCAGTACTTGAAGCTACGGGCGCGCCGTGTAACATCGCTTCAAGACCTGGCAGGCCAAAGCCTTCACTAAGTGACGGGAAGCAATAAACAGCCGTATTTTCATACATCCAGCGCAATTGTTCATCTGATATAAAGTCAGTGAATACGACATTTTTAATTCCATGCTTATTGACATATGCTTCGTGGCGAGCATAATTACTGTCTTTTTTGCCAGCTAAAGCTAAAGTCAACTCTGGATATTTTTTTTGCAATAATGCAAAAGCGTCAATCAGCCGCCGCAAATTTTTATGCGGTGTTGGCCGACCGATATACATAATAAATTTCTTGCCAATTAATGATTTGACCGGATCATTGCCCTTTGGCAGTTCGTCAGCCGACTCTAGCGTCACTGTAATTTTATCTGGACTAATCCCGATAAAGCCAATCAAATCATTTTTCACAAAATCAGAAATAGTAATTATATGAGCAGATTTTCGAGCAACTTTTTTATTGACCCATTTGTAAATTTGTTGCTTTATCCAGAAAATAACGGGGTTTTTATCAGGATTTCTAAACCGAACAGTGGTCAGGTCTTGCATAGTGGTGACGACTGGACTAGCATTATACCAAACTGGTTGCTGAACCATCGCAAAGTGCACCAAGTCTGGCTTTAGTTCCTCCAGCTGCTTTTTAAAATCAATTTGTTCAGAAAAAGTATATTCTTTATAAGGGCAAGCTACTTTTTGGAAACGTGGATTGGTTGGCTGCCAGCTGTCAAAATCTTTTGGCTTTAGTAGGATAATATAATCGTTTTTCTTATCAATCTTTTGTAGATAATGAATCAGCCTTTCAATGTAGCGGCCAGTACTTGTTCGTAATGTGCGAGCGTCAATGGCGATTTTCATGAGAATACTCCTTCCATAATTTTTCAACTATATTTTTCATTGATTTGCGGAAAATGGCGGCTGAAAATTCGTTGGCAGTAGCAGAAATTTTTGCTGGCGAAATTTTTTTACCTGGTAATTCTTTCAAAGTTTTTACCAATTGTTCAGCTGTTTGATCTGAGAAAAACCAGCCGTTTTTTTCTGGATTAATATAATCAAGCGCGCCGCCTGCTTGGTAAGCTACCACCGGAATTCCTGCTGCCAAAGCCTCAACAGGAGCAATTCCAAAGTCCTCGTGTGAACAAAAAATAAATAAATCGGCCTCTTTAATATATTTTTCCCGAGTTACATCAGCAACAAATCCTAAGAAATTTGTATGTGAGCCAGCCAGTTTTTTTAGACGGTCCATATCGGGGCCTTTGCCTATAATATCTAGTTGCCAACCAAGTTTTTGGCAGGCGTCGATAGCTACATCAAGTCGCTTCATTGGTACAATTCGTCCCCAAATCAGGCAACGCGGTTTTTTAGGAATGCTCTTTTTCTGGCGATTTTTAGCAAGCGGCGAGAAATTCGATAGGTCAATTGGTGGAAAAATAACAGTGCTTTTTTTCTGGTAAAATTCTGCGATATCAGCTTGGATGCCAGTAGAATTGGCAATGAAGACGTCAACTTGCTGGGCGGCAGTAAAATCGCGTTTTTTCAACGGACGAACCAAAGTTCTTAAGCCTAATCTGGCTAGCCAGCGCGGACGAAAACTGGGGCGCTTAATATATTCATCATAGTGCCGCCAATAAAAGTGCGTTGGCGTGTGGCAGTAGCAAATATGCAGTTGTTCGGGGCGGGATTTGTGGGCAAATTTAGCTTCGCCGTTGCCCGAGCTAGAGAGGATAATGTCATATTGACTAAGGTCGAGCCGCGCGAACCACCACTGTCTAAGCAGCGGCAGAAAACGCCGTAGTTTGGCAAATGGCCAACGCTGCAAATAGCCAGTAACAACTTTATTATCTAGTTTTTGTCGCCATTCATCGCTGCAAAAAGAAGTATAAATTGGCGCCTCTGGGTATAATTTGTGGATTTCTAAGACGACTTTTTCCGCGCCGCCACCGTACAACCAGTCGTGAACTATGGCAATTTTCGGCTTGCTCATCAATTATCCTTTTGGAAAATAACCAAGCAGGTTTTTAATAAAATAGTAATATCCAGCCATAGACTCCAGTTTTGTACGTAGTATAGGTCAATTCGCCGCCGCTCCTCGAAGCTAATGCTGCGTCTGCCAGAAACTACTGCCAGTCCAGTTAGTCCGGATTTTACCGCCAATAAAACATATTTTTTATCGTATGCGCTGAGCTCATGTGGCACCAAGGCGCGCGGTCCAACCAGGCTGATGTCGCCCTTTAAAACATTAAACAATTGTGGCAATTCGTCCAAGCTAAACCGGCGAATAAAGCGTCCGACCGGTGTAACGCGAAAATCTTGATCAAGTTTATCGCCGTTTTTACGATATTCTTCAATCAGCTCAGGCTTGCCGACCATTTGGAATACCTCCTCGTCAGTTTTACCATCAAATTTGGCATAATGCGAGCGGAATTTGTAAACTTTGAACGGCCGGTTATAACGAGTGAGACGCTTTTGTTGTTTGCCGTGCATCAAGATTGGGCCGGCTGGATCGCTAATTTTCACGGCAATTGCCACCAAAAGCATTATTGGCGAGGCTAAAATAATACCAATTGTTCCGCCAATAATATCCATAATTCGTTTCACAATCTGGCCGTAACCCATCAGCGGCGTCGGATGAGCGTGAATTAGCGGCACGGAATCAATAATGTCAATGGTGTGTTTGGCGGTCATAATTCCGTCAAATTCTGGTGCTTGATAAAAATCTAAATAATGTTTCTGGGCGAGTTGGTAATTGTTGCTAACATTTTTCGAGTTGGTTTGGATAATAACATCAATTTTATCTCTGGTTAGTGCTGATTCTAATGATGAGCGTCTGAGGCTTTTCAGCTCAATCGGAATAAACTCAGCCCGCGCTACAATCCCGCTAATCTTAAAGCCAGTTAATGGATTATTCTCAATAAAATCGGCCAAAACATGGGTTAAATCGCAATTGCCAATCAATACAACTCGTCGTGCCCCCAAACCACGCTTTAACAGCCGCAAGCGGATAATATTTGCCGTACTCCGAAATATCATCAGTAAAATAAAGCCGATTCCTGCGGCATAGACAGCGACAAGCTTGGCTGGAAAAAGCGGCGTGTTGGTGAAAAAGGTTACTGAAATCATAACCATAATTCCGGTGACTGACGCCAGAAGAATTCGTCCAAATTGGCGTAAAGGATGGGTGTAGCTTTCGCGGTCGTAAAGTCCGAAGAAATAGAACATTATAATCCATAGCGGTAAGGTCATAGTGATAGACGTAATGAAATCTAGGGCGTTGATGCTGACATGAAATGGCCTGGGGTCTAAGGATATGCGTAAAATATAGGCAATAGTAAAGGCGCTCAATAGAGCCAAGACATCAAGAACGACCAGAACAACTTTGAAGTAAAAATCAGACTTTTTCCGCATAATCTCTGGGGTAATTATACAAAAATATACCAATTATAGCAAAACAGTGAATTGTGTTAATGAAACTACCAAAGAACCAGAAATGGATAAGTAGTGCTGTGGTTAATGAAAATATAAACTGTGCTTTGGGGCGGTGGAGATTTTTTATAGCAAAGAAGAGAATTGTAAGAGATGTCAGGATGAGCGGTAATAAGCCAATGATACCCAATCCGCTAAGTAGTAAAATGTAGAAAATGTAGACGGTTTGGTCGGTTGGTACGCTAACGTGGAGATGATTTTGGATGAAGCTGCCGAGATTGCCGAGACCGACGCCAAAGAAAAAGTTGCGCGGCGAGCTTAACCAGGATTTAATCGCTAAGTCACTGGCGCTAAGACGATCGTTGGCTGAAGCTTCAACGAAACCGGTAGGCTGGAAATTTTGTTCAGGTGAAGTTGACTTTGCGTCCGGCGTGCTATGCGGAGAAGGGCTTTTTGCCGCTGGCGCTGGCTGGCTTTTCACGGTGGTTTTTTGTGGTATTTTAATTCGGCCGAGGGATAATTGGTCGATCATACTAACAAGCGTGTTATGTGCGATGAACGGCGAGCTGCTATAACGAACGTTGGCGGATAGAAATAGTAAAGTAAATCCGAAAAATGTGCCGATGATAATCAGAGGAAGTTTTTTATAGAGGAAAGAAGTATTGAGGCGCTTGATTGAGGCGACAATAATGAAAATCATTATAGCTAGAAAAATTGCTAAAAATCCACCGCGGGAAAAAGTTAGGGCGATGGCTGTGGCGGTGAAAAATAAGCTGAGTTGAGCGAGGCGAGACTTTGGTTGGAAGAGGGCTAAGAAAAAGGCAGGCAGCAGGGCATTGGCTAGAAACTGCGGTTCGGCGGCGAATAGATTGATGCGCGGAAAACCAAAAACATCAGCTTTACAGCCAGGGCAAAGTGTACCAAAACCAGTTGGCTCGAAGGTGGCGACGATGAGTTGGATAATTGCTAAGATTCCGAAAACCAGACCGCTCCATAAGCCAAACTTGACTAATCTATGTTTTTTGGTCTTTGACAATTCTGCATAAACCACGCCAGCCGATAAACCTACAACTAATAAAAATAAGAGTGACAATGAATAAAGCATAGTGCGAAGACGCGCTTCGGCGAAAAAGGTACCGATAGACATGGCTAGAAAAATTGCTAAAAACCCGCCGATTAGGTAACGATTTTTAAGGAAGGTTTGCCGTTTCTTAAATAATATCGGTAAAGATGTGATAAGAAGTCCAGCGGCTGCCATTTGATATAAACCCAGGCGCAGGGAAGGAAAATCAAGGATTGCTAAACTTATGCTGGGGCTTAAGGCAAAGACGCCGCCAAAAATAACTATTGCCAGAAACCAAAATCGAGCGTCGTCCATAAAGCTTTTTGCCATACTGTAAGTATAGCGCATAGTGTATACTTTAGATATGAAGCTGACGAAAAAACAGAAAATGATGCTGGATTTCATCGATGGGTTTATTAAGGGTAATGGCTATAGTCCGACGCTGCGGGAAATTATGCGTGCACTCGGATATAAATCGGTTTCAACCGTAGCTAAACATGTTGATAATTTGGTGTCGGCAGGATTACTGTACAAGCGCGACGGCGAAGTAAGGTCTTTGGCTGTGCGTATTACTGAAAAAGAGGCTTGGTGGAAGAATTTGACTAGAGAAATCAAGAAAAGAGAAGAAAAAGATGATGAAAAATCGCGCAAAGAAGTAGAAATTTTGAAAAAAGCACTAGAAATTGTTCGTCAGTAACTTTACAACTGTTTAAAAACTCGATATAATAAGATCCGTATTCCGGCATAGCTCAGTGGTAGAGCGGTTGGCTGTTAACCAATAGGTCGCTGGTTCGAGCCCAGCTGCCGGAGCCAAGAAAAGACACTTCTACGGAGGTGTTTTTTCTTTACCTATCTTAACTAGGCAGTAAATATACAAAAAGAAGATGCCATCTAAAAGGGGTGGCATCTTCTTTTTTATGGTTGCAATATATTTATCGTAGGATAAACATGCCTGCTATACCAATCAGTAGGGCGGTTACGACTCCCAGCAGAATATTAAATCCTGTGCTTGCTAGCGAATTATTGGAGCTTTGAGTTTTTCCTGGTTTCTGAGTATTACTTGGTGTACTAGGATTAGGCTGTGGCTGTGGCGTTGGTGCTGCTTGTAGTGTGGCGGTTACATTAAGCTTGCCGCTAAAGACGGCTGAAGCTGTCCCAATAGTTACGTTCCTCGACCAATTAGCGACAATAAGATGAGGATTGCCATCGCGGGTTGGTGAGAGTAGTTTAATGTTTCCAGGGTTTGCTGTATCGTTAGCTACTTCCGCTGAATTATTTATATCGACAGTATTTCCTGCAGGATCCCTTAGGGGTGAAGCGAATGAGTCGGTATTGGTGCTTGAAGCGATTAATTGATTATTAAGATTTAGTGAAGTCAAGGATGCTAGCCCGGCAAGTGGTCGTAAGTCGCTAATTGCATTATTCTGAAGGGACAGGGCTGTGAGGTTTTTAGCTGCCTCTAGACCGGTCAGGTTGCTGATTCGCTGATCAAGTGGTGCATTTGGTGCTGCATCCAAGTTTAGATTTGTTAAGCTTTCTAACTCTACGTCGGTAATGACTTGATCGTTGGTGCGAGTAGTCCCAAGTTGTGCTGCTAATTTTTGGTTAAGCAGAGTGCGCAAATTGCTATCTGGCACATTGACGTTCTTGGGCTGTCGTGGTTTTATCTGATAAACACGGACATAGTCGATTGACATAGTTGCTGGGAAATCAGCTATAGAATTATGAGCATCTTTCCATGGAGTGTCAATGTAGCTACCGCCAATCGCTAGGTTAAGTCTTAGGTAAAATGGGATATTGAAGGGTCCGGGGTGATTTGTGGAATTTGGCTGACTAAAGTTGTTAATTTCATGGTGTTTCTTGCCGTCAATGTAGAATTCAAGCTTTCCTTCGGTCCATTTCACGCCATATGTATGCCATTGGCTAGCGTCACTAAATTTATCTGTTTCAATTACGTGCTGCCTATGGCTTTTATTTCCTGCCGAAATTCCCCAGTGAGCATCAGAAGCAGCATAATTTAAGTTAGAGCCCTTTGTCTCTACGATATCGATTTCACCACTCTTAGGCCAGCCGCCGTATTTGGCTTCATTAGGACTCATCCAGAATGCTGGCCAAGTACTTTTATTTGTTGGCATCTTCATGCGAGCTTCAAAGTAACCATAAGTCCAGAACTTTTTATCTTTTGTATGGACAAATCCAGAGGTAAAGTCACCGTTCCTTCCTTGGTTACATGTCAGACCTGGTTTATAAAGGCCGACCAAGTTTAGGCTGCCACCGCTAACGTTGACGTTCTCGGTTGCGTCTTTATAGCAGTTTTGGACTTCACTGGCGTTCCAGCCGCCGACGTAATAGTCCCAGTTTTCCCGATTTAATGAAGTACCATCAAACTCATCACCCCAAACCTTTTCGTAACTGCTATCGTTCGGTGGGTACGTGCTGTCGTCACCCTTGGCTTTTTGTACTGGTAGTGTAAATAGTGCTCCGCCAATAATTAGACATGCGGTCATTATTCCAGTCAATGCCTTTACTTTTTTATTTGAAAAACGTTTTTTTATTAACATTTTCTCCCCCTATGTATGTATTCACAGATATTATAACTATAAGCTTAATGAAAGTAAAGTAGTCTATAAACCTAATAACAAAAGAGAGTCGATAGTAGTAGGTTAATGAGATAACAGTAGTAATATCAATGATATAATTTTTACATGGAGGCTTTAGTACAGTTGTTAACCGATAGAGCACTTCAATGTACGATAGCGGAGCTTGGTGCTGACCTGTCTGAGTTGCGGGTTACGTCGGTGAGTGGCGGCTTTTCGCGTAATCGCCGTGCCCTGGTGTCGGCGGGCGATAAGACAATTTTTGTCAAAGAAGTTGACGTTGATGTGTTGCCAGACGACGGCGAGACCGAGTTAGCTTGGCTGAAAAAAGATTATGAAGTGACAAGGTTATTGCAGAAAGTTCATCCAGAATTTGTTGCCGATTGGATAAAACTGGATGGCGACGGGCATGTGCTGATAACAACCAGTTATGCGTCAGCCGACGGCTGGTTGTGGCGGCCGCCAGCGGAAAAATCTGTGGCAGAACGATACATTTCGGCAGTTTTAGCGGCGGTTCGTGAATTAGAGAATACCCAATTAACAGCTGAAATGGTTGAGGAAATGCAATTGCAATCGTTCGTAGCGACAGAACTCGGCCTGGATGACGGCATTGACCAGGTTATTGCCGAGGCTGATATTCGCCGTCAGCTAATTGATAATTACCAAATACTGTTGCCTGAGCAGTCAAAAGTTAATCAGCGACGCTGCCAAAAGATGATGGAGTTACTAGGTAGGAGTGATGAATTAGCCGATATTTCGGTGCGCGCTAAACGGTTCGCTAAACAGCCAGAAGATTGTTTTAATCATTCTGATGTTCGCAGTGATAACTTGGCGTTTCATCCGCAAACTGGTGAGTTGAAATTGGTTGATTGGAATTGGGCTTCCTATGCGCCTCAGGGGTCTGGGGCGACGGAGTTTCTGGTTGATATGGCGCGCCATGGTCAAGATGTAACGCCGTGGCTAGAAGAACTCAATGCAGAGATGTTGGCAGCGTTTGTCGGTTTTTTTCTTGTTCGCAGCCTCAAACCGCCGCTTAAGCCAGGCGATAATCTTCGCCAAATGCAGGCACTGTCGGCAGCAGTTGCTTATGATTTGTTGGAGCGTACATGACGATCTCACTTATCATTCTCCGCGGTAATTCTGGTTGCGGTAAAACCAGCACGGCGCGCTTGCTCCAGCGTCGGCTAGGCTACGGCACGATGTTGGTGTCGCAGGATATGGTGCGGCGGGAAATACTGCTCGTGAAAGATAGTGAAAGTAACCCGGCGATTCAGCTGATTTATGATCTATGTATGTACGGCAACAAAGTTGGTTATATGGTGATTTTGGAAGGCATTTTGAGTAATAAAAAATACGGCGCGATGCTACATCGGCTGCTGAATGATTTTCAGGGCGAAAAACTGATTTATTATTTTGACATATCGTTTAAGGAAACGGTGCGCCGCCACGCCGCTAAGCCAAATGCTCATGAATTTGGCGAAGCGGAAATGCGCTAGTGGTGGAAAGATCAAGATGTTTTGGATGTGCCAGGTGAGCGGCGAATTGGCGAGAAGCTGGATCAGGCAGAAATTGTCGATATGATTCGCCGCGACGTTTTGGCGTTATCAGAGGGAACAACATCTTCCGCATCTCGCATGTAAATAATACAATGTATTTTCGTTGACAGACGCTATATATCGCGTGTATATTCTATATTAAGCACTACATATGGTGTTTTTAGAAAACAAATAAGGTTTTTGCAACACAAGCCCCTCGGGGAGGTTGGGGTTAGTTTGTTGTTGTCATAATAAGGAGGGGTAATGTACAAATCAATCAAAAAACGCGATGGTCGGACTGTCAAGTTTGATCGCAAAAAAATTGAAAAAGCCATTGAAAAAGCGGGCCTAGAGACTGGCGAGTTTGACAAAAAAACTGCCAAGGAACTAACCGAAAAAGTGCTGGCAGTATTGGAAACTCGCAACCAAAAACGTCTGCCGGGTGTCGAAGATATCCAGGATATCGTCGAGGACACCTTGCTTGATTCTAAGTTTAAGAAAACTGCCAAAGCCTACATTATCTACCGCGACCAACATAAAAAACTGCGTGAAATTACGTCCAATGCGCACGTTGATTTGATTGATAAATACCTAGGCAACCTGGACTGGAAGGTGAATGAGAACTCCAATATGGGCTACAGTCTACAGGGTTTGAATAATTACGTCTCGGCGGAAGTTACTAAAACTTACTGGTTGGACAAAATCTACACACCAAAGATCGGTCAGGCGCATAAAGAGGGTGATTTGCACATTCACGACCTTAACCTCCTCAGTGTGTACTGTGTTGGTTGGGATTTGACTGACCTGTTGCAAGAAGGTTTCACGGGTGTTGCCGGCAAGGTAGCGTCCAAGCCAGCCAAGCATTTCCGTTCGGCATTGGGTCAAGTAGTAAACTTCTTTTACACCCTACAAGGTGAGGCGGCTGGTGCTCAGGCATTCTCTGATTTTGATACGCTGCTGGCGCCGTTTATCCGTGCTGATAAACTGAGCTATGACGAGGTCAAGCAAGCGCTGCAGGAATTCGTCTTTAACGTCAATGTGCCAACGCGGGTTGGTTTCCAGACGCCGTTTACCAACATTACACTTGACCTGGAGTGCCCAAAGCACATGGCGGATAACCCGGTGATTATTGGCGGTGAAATGCAGGACTCCACTTATGGTGATTATCAAGAAGAGATGAATATGCTCAACAAGGCGCTACTTGAGGTCTTGTCTGAGGGTGATGCTAACGGCCGCGTCTTTACCTTCCCGATTCCAACGGTCAATATCACCAAAGATTTCAACTGGGATAATCCAGTGATCGAAAGCCTGTGGGAAGCCAGTGCTAAATACGGCATTCCATACTTCTCAAACTTTATCAATTCTGATATGGATCCAGAGGATGCCCGCTCGATGTGCTGTCGCCTGCGCATCGACAACCGCCAGCTAGAATACCGCGGTGGTGGACTGTTTGGTTCAAACCCAATGACTGGTTCAGTTGGTGTGGTGACGATTAACTTGCCACGTTTGGCGCTGAAGTCTAAGAACGAGAAAGAGTTCTTCAAGGGCCTAGGCTATCTCATGGATATGGCGAAAGATAGCCTGGAGACTAAGCGCAAGGTCCTGGAGCGATTGACTGACGCTAATCTCTACCCATACACTAAGTTTTACTTGCGTAACATCAAGCAGCGATTTAACCAATACTGGAAAAATCACTTCTCGACCATCGGTTTGATTGGCACCAACGAAGCGGCGTTGAACCTGCTGGGCGTTGACATCGGCACCGAGAAGGGTAAGGCGTTTGCCGAGAAAACGCTTGATTTCATGCGCGACCGCTTGGTGGAATACCAAAAAGAAACGGGCAATAACTACAACCTGGAGGCGACGCCAGCTGAAGGTACGACCTATCGCTTGGCGCAGCTTGACAAAGCCAGCTTCCCTGACCGAGCGCACTTTGCCAATGGCTTGGGTGCGGCGGTTAAGCATCCGTTCTACACCAACTCCAGCCACTTGCCGGTCAACTATACTGACGATTTGTTTGAGCTGATGGATTTGCAAGATAATTTGCAGACTAAATACACGGGCGGTACAGTGATTCACTTCTTCCTGGGTGAGCGCATGGATGATCCGCAGACGCTGAAAAAACTGGTCAAAACGATTTGCGAAAATTACAAATTGCCATACTTTACCTTTAGTCCAAGCTTTAGTATTTGTAAAAATCATGGCTACTTGGTTGGTGAACATCCAACGTGTCCAAATTGTAATGAAACGACCGAAGTTTACTCACGTGTAGTTGGCTTCTTGCGTCCAGTTTCTCAATGGAACAAGGGTAAGCAAGCTGAATTTGACATGAGGGAGCATTATGACGATGCCGCCGAACATCAGCGAGCTTGCGCCGTCGCTGTCCCAGCTTAAGGTGGCGATCGGCGGGATTCAGAAGCTGTCGCTGGTGGACTATCCAGGACACGTGGCGGCAGCGCTGTTCCTCTCTGGCTGCAATATGCGCTGCGGCTATTGCCATAATCCGGAGCTGGTGTTGCCCGAACGCTTGGCACCGAGTATTCCGGTCGAGGAGGCGATGATATTCCTAAAATCGCGTATTGGTAGGCTGGACGGCGTGGTGATTTCTGGTGGCGAGCCGACGGTTAACGAGGATTTGCCGGTGCTGTGCCGGATGATTAAGCAGCTCGGTTTTGATGTCAAGCTGGATACTAACGGTACGCATCCTGACGTGGTGCGCGGCATGATCGAGGAGGGGACGATTGACTTCATCGCTATGGATGTCAAGGGGCCGCTGGAAAAATACGTGGAGATTGCGGCGCGGCCGATTGATCTGGAGGCTATCAAGGATAACGTGCGGCTGATGATTGACTCAGGGATTGGCCATGAATTTCGGACGACCATCGTTCGCGAGCAGCTGGAGGTGGCGGATTTTGAAAAGATTGGTGAGCTAGTTAAAGGAGCTAAGCGATTTGCCTTGCAGCATTTTCGCACCGGTACCACCATTAGTCCGAAATTTGCCAACTACCATACGTTTACCGACGAAGAATTTAGGGCCGCCCAAAAAATAATGGAAAGGTATGTCGAAGAATGCGTGATTCACTAACTGTCGAAATTGTGCGCGTGCGCCAAGAAAACCCCGAGGTAACGACGCTGTATTTTGCGCGGCCGTTTGACTTTATGGCGGGGCAATATATCACGGTGTTTATCGATGGCAGCCAGGTGCGTGAAGGCAAGGCCTATAGTATTTCCTCGCGTCCAAGTGAGGAGCTGATGTCAATTACTGTCAAGGATGTGGGCGGCGAATTCTCGAGTTATTTGTGTTCGCGCCATGTTGGCGACACGCTGCACATTAGCCGGGCCTACGGCGATTTCAACCCGCAAACCGAACGGCCGCTGGTTGGTATTGCGGCGGGGTGCGGACTCAGCCCGATTTGGAGTATTTTGGCGGACGCCAAGCAGCCGACTTTTCTCTATTTGAGTCAAAAATCGCCAGAATATATGGTGTTTGCTGAGGAGTTAGCGGCCTCATCGATTCAGGTCCATAAGTTTAGTACCCGCCAGCAGATTGAGGAAACGGACGGCTGGCGGAACGGGCGGTTTGAGGTGGCGAACATTGTGAGTGAAGTGCCGAGTGAGGTGCACTTTCTGGTCTGCGGCAGCTTGCCGTTTGTGCGCGATGTTTGGCAAAAACTAACCACCGCTGGTGTTGATGAATCACATATTTCAACGGAGACATTTTTTGAGCAATGATTGGGGTGGCGACTACAGGAGAATTATCACCGACAAGGATAGGAGTTGATGGTGATGATTTTGATGTGTTTTCGTCGCTAAGAGACGGTGCTGGTGGCGAGGATTTTTCGTCTGGGATTGGCGAAACGGTGGCTGATAGTGTTGAGCGGCTTGATTTGGTGGCGGTGGCTAGTGGCAAAGAAGAGCTACCTTCTACTGAGGAAGTATCAGCGTCAATTGGTCAAACAGCATGTGTGACATGTGTTGGTTGCCCATATCTTAGCCAGTGTGTAAAACCTCAGGCGTTAGTCATGAAACAGGAGTCGGAAAGACAGGAGAATGTATCTTCTGATATGAATTCTGCGGGTGAAGAGGCAGTCCCTAATTTAATGGAAATGACACCAAAACAAAGCTATTTGGATAGACTATTGGCTCCAGATGATCTTGATAGTCTGGATGAAAATGGACGCGGGGAATTGGTGATGGCGGGATATTCAGGGTCTACCGATTATCAAGAGTCTATTATTAAAAAAGCGCCTGAGCCAGTGGTGGCAAAGACTAAGCCCATAGATTTAGCAACTAAGGCAGATGAGCCGACTGAGCAAATTGTGCAGCAGAAACGAGAAAACAAAACTTCGACTAACGAGACGGTCGAAGCTTTGGGCAAGGATTTGAATATTGAAGTGACAGAGGTGAGTAGTCCTTCAACGGGGATGAAGCCGCACATTATTGATGCTATTTCTGACGCGACACATGATGACAACAGGCAGCCGATATCAGAGTCTTTAGATACGCCGACACAGACGGAAACTGCGCCGGTATCGGTAGTGATAGATAAGAACACCCAAACCGTTGACGATAATAGCAATTCGCTGGAACATGAAACTGTTTACCCTGCGGCTAGCGATGATAAGGTTGCCGCTAGTTTTGTAGAGCCTAAGCCGAGCCGAGCAGCAGAAAATGATGAAAGTGCTTTTACGTCAATTTCCGAGCAGCAGCACTTGGAAGCACAATTTGATGCAGTAAAGGCGGATAAATCTGCGATTACGGGACCAATTGACAATTCTGGCACGAAAGCACCAGTATATACTCAATCTAGCGAGATTAATATAGATGCGACTCCGGATCAAATCTTCACTGATACACAGATCTTGTCAATTGAGCCACTTGACTATATCAATGTGGCGGTAGAGCGTAGTCATGGTAAGGATGATGAATTTTGGGCTGAAGAAGATGCGGTTTTCTTCGTTGATCAGCAGGAGTCGCTAGTAGTAGAGCCAGAAGTGCCTTCGGCTGAAGCAGTGACGATTGTGCTGCCAGTAGAAACGTTTACAGCGCGTGAAGAAACTGATGACTATGAGCCATTGCATCAGGTAGCTATCTCTACTTTACCGATTATCGATCCAATACCTGATGTTGAGTCGGACGAGGTGGCAGCGAAAATTTCAGAGGAATGTCCCGTGTCTCGTGAGGAGTGTGAATTTATGTTTGTGAAAACATCGGAAAAAAGCGATTTGCTGCGCAGTGATGATGAAATTGAAAGTGTACTTATGTATATTAGTGACATAAAATCAGGCATCAACTTGTCCGGAGAGCAAGCAGAACTTAAGGATATTCTGGATGATTGTGCCTATAATGGCGAAGAAAGTGTCGCAAATGGTGATGATTTGCTGATGAATACCCATCCATCATCTGGTTTATGGTCAGACGACAGCCGACTTAATCCAGAGGATGGGGTTGTGTCAACGGCTCAATCAAGCGCAGACGATACGTCGTTGGTGTCGCGGCTGGTTGGTGTGTTTGTAGTAGCGATGTGCGTGGTGTGCGGCCGACAAGCTAGGTTTATTTTGAACAGCTGATCTGCGAGTGATGAATGAGGCTGCACTAAACGGTAGCGCGAAGTTTGGCACTGATACATAACGGAAGCTTGATATAATAAGACTATGAAAGTGCTCGATAAGCCGAAAATTGACCGCCCCCGCGAGAAATTGGCGCGTTACGGTACGGCGCGGCTGAGCGACTTGGAACTCTTGATGGCGATTATCGGCAGCGGTAATAAACAGGCGGATGTCGGTAAAATTGCGCGCGAGGTGCTGAAAATTTTGCGTCAAAAAGGCGGTGATGTTTTGTATGATGATCTACGCAGCGTGGTTGGCTTGGGCGAAGCGAAAATCCCGGTGATTCTGGCGAGTTTGGAACTGGCGCGGCGGTACTTGCTGGATAGCGACCAACCAATCATCGACAGCCCAGAAAAGGCCGTTGAGCTACTGGCCGATATTCGCGACAAAAAGCAGGAATACTTTGTTTGCCTGACGCTGGATGGCGCGAATCGTTTGATCGCCAAGCGGGTAGTGACCATCGGCACGCTGACCGCCAGCCTGGTGCACCCGCGCGAGGTCTTTGCCGACGCCATCGCCGACCGCGCTGCCTCGATCATCGTGGCGCATAATCATCCGAGCGGGAGCTTGGAGGCCAGTCAGGCTGATAAAGAAGTAACGAATAGGTTGGCAGAAGCGGGGAAATTGCTTGGCATTACGCTTAATGATCATATTATCGTTACAAAACTTAATTACAAGAGCTTGCTGCACGCAGAGTAAATGAGCCTCAAAATCTGATATAATCTATCTATGAATACGAGGGAGCTTGAAAAGCAGTTGTGGGCTGCGGCGGATAAACTACGGGGTAATATTAGTTCGTCGGACTATAAATATGTGGTACTGGGGTTGATCTTTCTAAAATATGTTTCGGATGCGTTTTCGGTGCGATATCAGACAGCGATTGATGAGAATTATGATCCTGAAGACCAGGATTGGTATTTGGCGGAGAATATTTTTTGGATTCCCAAGGAGGCTCGTTGGGAATACCTAGTGGCGAGTGCCAAACAGCCAGAAATTGGCGTCTTAGTTGATAGTGCCATGGAGGCGATTGAGCGCGACAACCCTAGTCTGAAGGGAGTGTTGCCAAAAAATTATGCTCGTGAAGCTCTGGATAAGCGTCGCCTAGGTGAACTCATCGATTTATTTACCAATATTAAATTTGATACTGCCAGCTCCAAAGACTTGCTTGGTCAAGTGTACGAATATTTTATGGGTATGTTTGCCGACAGTGAGGGTAAGCATGGTGGTGAATTCTACACGCCGCGCTCCATCGTGAAATTGCTGGTAGAAATGCTTGAGCCATACAGTGGGCGCGTGTACGACCCATGTTGCGGTAGTGGTGGTATGTTCGTCTGGAGTGAGAAGTTTGTCGAGGAGCACGCTGGGCGCGTCAGCGATATCGCAGTGTATGGTCAGGAGCTCAACGAAACCACTTGGCGACTCGCTAAAATGAACATGGCAATTCGGGGAATTGACGCGAATATCAAACGCGGCGACACTCTGATGGACGATCAGCTTCCCGACTTAAAAGCTGATTATATCTTGGCCAATCCGCCGTTTAATATTAGCGACTGGGGTCAAGAGCACTTGCAGGCTGACCCGCGCTGGAAGTATGGTCTGCCACCAAAGGGTAACGCTAACTTTGCGTGGATTCAACATATGATTCACCATTTGAGCCCGCGCGGTACGGCAGGATTCGTGCTGGCAAATGGGAGCATGAGCAGCCAAACCGGTGGCGAAGGTGATATCCGCAAGCAGCTGGTGCTTAATGATATGGTTGACGCCATCGTCACGCTGCCGAGCCAGTTATTTTTTAATGTCACTATACCATGCTGTCTGTGGTTTGTGTCGCGTGATCGTGTCAATCGTCACGGCAAAGTGCTGTTTATCGATGGGCGTAATTTGGGTAAAATGGTAACCCGTCGTAACCGCGAGCTGACCGAAGAAGATATTGCCCGAGTAGCGAAGATATATCATGAGTATAAAACTACCAGTGCGGAGTATGCTGACCAGCCGGGTTTTTGTAAAGTTGCTAATTTAGAGGAGATCAAGCAGCATGACTATGTGTTGACGCCTGGCCGTTACGTTGGTGTCGAAGAGGCCGAAGAAGACGATGAGCCGTTTGCCGATAAATTTGCTAGGTTGACGGCTGAGCTTGAGATCCAGTTTGCGAAGAGTCATGAGCTAGAGGTGAAAATAAAAGAAAATCTTGCCAAAATAGAGAAAGAAATCAAATGATGAATGGCGACAACCCGAACAGCGAGATGGTGGTGTATGTTGGCGATGATGGCAGGCCACAGATTAATGTAAGGTTCCAAGGTAAAACGATATGGCTTACTCAAGCTCAGCTAGCCAATCTATTTGATACCTCGCGACCAAATATTACCATGCATATTAAGAATATTTTTGATGAGGGCGAGCTAGATGAGGCTTCAGTATGTAAGGATTTCTTACTAACTGCTACGGATGGTAAGAAATATACCACGAAGCACTATAACCTAGATATGGTAATAGCGCTTGGTTACCGCGTAAAATCAAATATAGCAACGAATTTTCGTATATGGGCCACCGAAAGACTGCGTGAATATATCACCAAAGGCTTTGTCATGGATGACAAGCGTCTCAAGGAAAATAGTGGCGGAAGTTATTGGAAAGAACTACTTGAGCGCATTCGAGATATTCGCAGTAGTGAAAAAATATTGTATCGGCAAGTGTTAGATTTATTCGCCACCAGTCAAGATTATAATCCAAGTTCTAAAGAGCAAATAGAGTTTTTTCATATAGTTCAGAATAAACTGCACTACGCTGTTAATATGTTGACTGCCGCTGAGGTTATTTATTCCAGGGTTGATTCTGACAAGCCATTCTTAGGACTCACGACGTTTCGTGGTCAGCAACCTACCAAAAGCGAAGCGCAAATTGCCAAAAACTATTTGACGGCCGATGAACTTGGCATACTCAACCGTCTCGTGAGCGCCTTTTTTGATCTTGCTGAGCTCAAGGCTATCAATCATGAACCAATGCGTATGGCTGATTGGGTGCGTGAAGTTGACAAATTTGCGGCCACCTACGGTAAGGGTGTCCTTGATAACCCAGGTAAAATATCGCACAAAGCCATGCTCACCAAGGTCGCCAAAGAATATGAATCATACAAAGAACGTATGCGTAATCAAGAGCTGAGTAGTATAGAGCGGCAATATCTTGAGGAGTTGAAGGCTATGCAGAAGAGGGTTGAGGGGAAGAGATGAATGAGATAGTAAAAAATAGGGCTGGGAGTATTTATAATGAGTAAAGTATTTATCCAAGGAGTTATTAATAATATTAAGGCTAAGTCCACCCCGTACACTCCTATTACAGAGGCAATAACTAATGCTATTGATGCTATAGATAAGTCAGGCCGAAATGATGGGGAAATCCATATTCGGATTATTAGGAATCCGCAATTTGTATCAACGGACGATGATAAGTTGGCAGATGTCACTTCTGTGGAAATCTCCGATAATGGCATCGGTTTTAATAAAGAGAATTGTGATTCTTTCGATACCATATATAGCCAACTTAAAAGGTCGATAGGAGGAAAGGGCTTTGGTCGATTTTTTTATCTGCGGCATTTTAACGACGTACACATAGAAAGCACGTTTATTGAAGATGGTAAATACAAACATCGTTCATTCGATTTTGGTAAGCAATATAACGTTATAGTTAATGATAAGGTTAGTAATTTACCTAGCGCGTCAGAGACTGGTACGATACTTCGACTTTTAAACATTAAGGGCGTAAAACTTGACAAAGATCCAGAAATTATCTCACATCGCATTCTGGAACAGATCCTTAGTTATTTTTCCGACCCATCATATACATGCCCGCAGATTATATTTGAAGATGATGCACTAGACGCTCCAATAGTTCTAAATGGGCAAATTGGCACAAGAGATGATTCTCTAATTCAGCTCAAGAAAAGTGATACTTTTACTGTTAAAGGCACAAAACTAAGATATAAGATGTTTAAAATACTTAAGCCTCGAAACCAAAAGAGCAAGATTATTCTAACTGCACGAAACCAAGCAGTTACTGAGAAGAGCTTGGATGTGTATATTCCAGATTTCTGCTCTGACTTTACCGAAGACGTACTGGTTGATGGAGAGAAGAAATCTCGTAACTATATAATAAGATTCTACGTTCAAGGAGAATATCTGGAGGATAATGTTACGGTAGAACGTGACAGTTTTAACTTTGGTGAAAAGTATAACCCACTATATCCAGTATCGGGAGAGGATATTGAAAAGGCTATTTCAGAAATCGCAAAAAAAGAATTTGAAGGTGTGGTTAGTCTAAGGTCAAAAGTAAAAAGAGAGAAGTTTGAGAAATATGCTCAAAGTAACATTTGGTATAAGCCATATATTGACGACATAGAGTTTGAGACAATAAAGGCAAATCCCACCAAGGATGACATAGAATTAATTCTGCATAAGGCAAAATATGAACGTGACTTAGAGATAAAGCAAAATATTTCTCAGCTGACTAGTAAGAATAAGAACTATATAGAGGCACAATCGAATGCTAAAAAGTTGATTAGAGAAGTAAAAGATGCAAGCTATAGTGATTTAGCGCAATATATAGCGTTTCGTAAATCTATTCTTGAGCTATTTAAAAAGACTTTGGAGTGGAATAATCTGGGAGAGTACGATACAGAAAAGGCAGTTCACGATATAATATTCCCTACAAAATCAGATTCAAATGATACGGTATATGATGGACATAATTTATGGATTATAGATGAAGGGTTGAATCTGACTCAGTATCTCAGCTCAGACAAGAACATATTTAAGGAAAATAAAGATCGTCCAGATATTGCCGCGTTTCATTATGGTGTTTCTTATAGAGAGGGCAATGATTCGCGTAGCAACCCAGTTAGTGTATTTGAATTTAAAAGACCAGGTCGTTATGACTTTTCAAATCTATCATCGCGAGAGGATCCTGTTAGTCAGATTGTTAGATACGTTAACAATATACGAAATGGTAACTGCAATACTCCGGCTGGCCGTGCGATAAAGGTGTCGGACAACACGCCATTCTACGGGTATATTATTGCAGATGCAAACACTAGAGTTAAGGAGTGGCTGGAATGTGAAAAGAATTTTAAACCAACTCCAGACGGTGATGGTTGGTATTATTTACAGGACAATATAAACCTGCAGATAAAGTTTATAACTTGGGATAAGCTACTTAAAGACGCAACGGTTAGACATAGGATATTCTTTGAGAAATTGGGGTTAGAAGGATAATGAGAGCAGTTGTTTTAAGTGATATAATTGAGCTTATAGGCGGCGGCACTCCAAAAACATCAAAACCAGAGTTTTGGAATGGTGATATACCGTGGCTGTCTGTGGCTGATTTTGGGGGCGACAGACGTTGGGTAGATAAAGCTGAAAAAACAATCACTAATCTTGGGCTGGAGAATTCTAGTACAAAGTTACTAAAAAGTGGAGACATAGTCATATCTGCACGTGGGACCGTGGGTGAATTGGCTCAACTGAAGCGACCAATGGCCTTTAATCAATCTTGTTATGGAATTAGAGCAAGGACAGGAGTGGACCAAGATTTTCTTTATTATCTCTTAAAGAAGTCCGTCAATGATTTAAGAAGGCAATCGCATGGTGGTGTGTTTAATACTATAACTCGTAGAACTTTTGATGTTGTCAATGTCAGTATACCTAGTATAGTTACCCAAAAGAAGATTGCCAATATCCTCGGTAGTCTTGATGAAAAAATCGAGCTCAATCGCCGCATGAACGAAACTCTCGAGCAGCTCGGACAAACCCTCTTTCGCCACTATTTTGTTGATAATCCTGAGGCGAAGAGTTGGGAAAGTGGAACGCTTGGTGATATTGTCGTAAATTTTGACTCAAAGCGCAAACCTCTATCTTCTAGGCAAAGGGCTAAAATGCAAGGAGATTATAGGTATTTTGGTGCAACATCAGTCATGGATCACGTTAACGATTACTTGTTTGACGGAACTTACCTATTACTTGCCGAGGATGGCAGTGTCATGCGTAGTGATGGCGCACCATATCTTCAGTATGTTTGGGGTAGATTTTGGGTTAATAATCACGCACATATAATACAGGCAAAACACCCTTTTACAGTTGAGTACCTTTACCTATTATTAGCAAAAACGAACGTCCAATCTTTGGTAAGTGGGGCTGTTCAGCTTAAAATTAACCAAAGGGCAATGAATAGTCTAGTGATTTCTATACCACCAGATGACCTTGTAATTAAATTTTGTAACTTGGTTAACTCGCTATTTGCCCAGTATCGTGAGAATGAGGAGCAAATTGAATCGCTTGTTAATATTAGAGAATCACTTTTACCAAAACTAATTTCTGGAGAGATTAAAGTATGAACAATGATACGATTATAACTCGTAGCGTAGTCGCCGGTGTGGCTGAAGTTAATGATATTATTATTGACGATTCTCCCAGGACTAGAATAGTATTTCGCCCTATGATTCATCGAAATGGGATAAGGGGAGATATAATACGATTTCGTAAGAGGTCTAATGGCGAGCTGATAGAACCTGTTCCGCTGAATTTTAATCAGTTAAACGAGAATGACGGCGTGAAGATAGAAATGAAGACAGAAACGTTGGCTAAGTTGTATGAGGAAATTTCAAAATTAGCTCAACTCCTTCAAGATAGAGGCGTGAGATATGGTGAGAATCATTTCACGGTTGTAAATGCTAATGCTCTCGTAATTACTGACGAGAATAGAGCCACAGTAATAAGAAAACTTTTGGATTCAGGAGATGATTTTTGGAGTGCTCTGGAAAGTATCGATTCTGACTTTGTGTCAAACTTTGTTGAAAATCGTATTCACAAAAAGCGTCAGGACTCCCTTAGTGTATTTGAGGATCATCTCAATAATGACGACTGGGGCGAGGGTGATTGGCAAAATTTCTTTGAGAAAAATCAATGGATATTTGGTTATGGATTGAAGTATCAAATACTAAATATACATCAATCGCAGCCGGATTATGGTGGTAGATCAGTATCTGGAGCTGGTGGGCAGAGAGGTGATTTTTTGATGAATAGTGAGGCTGATATAAAGTTTACTTGTTTGGTCGAAATTAAAAAGCCTTCAACGCTGCTACTTCAGAGTGGGCAATATAGGAATGGAGCATGGGGAATGAGCAATGAGTTATCGGGTGCTATTTCTCAAGTTCAGATTAATGCTGCGACATGGGAGATTGAAGGTTCTCAAAATCTTGCAAATACAGAGACTATGATGCAAGAACATATTTATACAGTGTCTCCAAAAGGTATAGTTGTAGCTGGCAAATTGTCTCAGCTTAGTGAAGACCGTGACAAGCGCAACTCGTTCGAAAGGCTTAGACAGAGCCTACACAATCCTGAAATTATTACTTATGATGAGCTTTATGAAAGAGCTAAGTTTATCTTGGGCTCATCTGAGGGCTTAGAGCTATAAAATATTAAGGTCAAGCACATATTTTGGCTTGACCTTAATACTGTCTAACTGTGAGTTAATAGCGATAAGTAAATTCAACCACTGGGTCAGTCTGCCACTTCCAGAAGAAAGTAATATCTTCGCCGAGTTGTTGATTTGGTAGCTCCGTCACTGGATTTGTACCATCACCAAAGGGATTAGTGATGTTGTAGGTGATATCTTGTGGCCTGATGACCTCGTCTCCCTTGAATAGGGCCGTGAGTGTCAGCGGCACCCTACCGCCAGCCATACTAAACGCTGGTAGTGGGGAGTAGGCTTTAAATGAATAGCGCTTCACTCCATCTTCGTCGGTGATTTCATCAATGACGGCTGACAGTTGAATTTTGATAGTTACCTGTCCTTGCGGTAACTTCAGCTTTCCAGCTCTAAACTGTTTGGCTATAGACTTTAGCTCTTTGTCAGTGTCGTATTGGTCCTCGGATAGGCCAATCTTTTGTAAGTATGGCTTGATCCTGGATAGATCACCTTTTATACGACCCACTTGTGCTATCCGCTCACTATAAGCTTGCTCTCCAGCTGAGATAACAGCAATTGATGCGCTGAACTTGACCGTTGAGTAGGGTAGGATGAATTCTACCTCACGCTCTTGGTCGTTGTTGACTGTGAAGACAGTCGTTATCTCAGCCGAGTCATATGTTCCGCCCATTTGTGATGTTGGCTCGACGACGACAGTCGTGTGCTGCTTTAATATTGATAGGTTGAGGGCTGAGTCGCCCAAGGTCGTTTTGTTCATTGGTTTTCCTCCTTATGAACTGCCCGATATGGCTTAAGTTATTTATTTGTGATAACATAAGGAGTACATAGGGATGGAAAAGCTATGTACTCAGACACCAGTTACCACGCTGGTGTCTTTTTCGAAGTTTACCCTCCGAAAACTCCGCCTTATCTTTATTTTGATGAAGCGTTGATTTAAGTATATTACGATTATTTAATATATGCAAGTCGTTTGCATTGTAATTTGTACAATCTGTGCTTTGTGTGTTACACTTAAAATAATGAATGATATTCAAGCAAAAGTTTTAGAGATAGCAGAAACAAAAGATTTAGGTTCTATTACCTACTATAGGCTGTCTAAGATGCTGGGTGTCGATCACCCATATCGAGTAAAGTATGCCATTGACAAACTTATAGAAAAAGGTTTACTAACCGCTAAATCAGATGGTTCAATAACTAAGGCTATCTCTAGTGGACTAGAAGGGTTGATAAAGATTCCATATTATGGAGAGGTGAACTGTGGTGACGCTACGGCACTTGCCGAAGATAGAATTCAAAGCTATTTAGAGATTTCACCTTCCGTTATTGGAGCGGCTGATGTAAGTAATCTCTTTGCTTTAAAAGCCTCTGGCAATTCTATGAATAAGGCTGACATTGGAGGCAGATCTGTTGATAATGGGGATTATGTTATTGCTCGAAAGAAAGATAATTACTGTCCAAAGAACGGTGATCATGTTATTTCGATTATTGGCGGAGCGGCAAATCTTAAGAAATTCCGCAAAGATACTAAGAACCGGCAAATTATTTTAGAATCAGAGTCTACAGAGGATCTGCCACCTATAGTCATTAGCGAGCAAGATATAAACAATTTGAGCGCGTACAGCATAGCCGCTAAGGCGGTTGCTGTAGTGAAGATGGCGTAGGGGTCAAGGTTGACTTGTGCTACAATAGTCCCAAAGTTTGGAAATTATACTTTATAGTAGACAATACGTATGACCGAATCCCAAATCGAACAATACGCACTTGATATCCTGGCTAATCTCGGCTGGCAAATTCTTCACGGACCAGATATTGGTCCGGATGGTGCTATGGCTGAGCGTGAGCTGCGGCAGGTGGTATTGCCTGGGCGGCTATACAATGCTTTGGTGCGGCTCAATCCGCACATTCCAGAACCAGCCTTGAATGAAGCGACGCGGCGTTTGACGCAGATTAGTAAACCGAGCTTAATCGAGAATAATCACGAGTTTCATCAATTGCTGGTGGCTGGTGTGCCGGTGCAATACCGCACATCGAGCGGCGAAGTGAAACACGATATTGTGCGGGTAGTTGATTTTACCTCGCCAAAAAACAATGATTTTGCGGCGGTCAATCAGCTGACGGTTCTGCAGGGTGACTATAATCGCCGGCCGGACATTGTACTATTTGTGAATGGCTTGCCGCTGGTGGTGATTGAACTAAAAAATGCGGCCGATACGAAGGCGGATTTAGCGGCAGCGTATCAGCAAATCCAGACGTATAAGCGAGAGATTAGTGATCTGTTCCGTTTTAATGAATTGTGCGTAACGAGCGATGGGCTAGAGGCGGAGATGGGTACAATCACCAGTCCGCTGGAGCGAATGATGCCGTGGAAGACGATTGATGGCGAGAAGGAAGTTGGCAATGTGCCAATGCTGGAAATGTTGCTGTGTGGTGCGTGCACACCTGAGCGCTTGCTGGATATAGTGCAGAATTTTATCGTGTTTGAGCGTAGTGATGGTGACAAATTGATCAAAAAAGTTGCTGCTTATCATCAATATTGGGTGGTGAATAAGGCACTTGATCGGACGCTGGCGGCTAGTGGTGAACGCGGCGACCAGCGGGCTGGCGTAGTCTGGCATACGCAAGGGTCGGGCAAGAGATTGAGTATGGTGTTTTATACTGGCAAGCTGATGAAGTCGCGCGATTTGCATAACCCGACCATCGTGGTGGTGACTGACCGCAATGATCTTGATGGTCAATTATTCGGTACGTTTAGTGCCTGTCGCGAGCTACTGGGAGAAGATCCAAAGCAAGCTAATTCACGGAGTGAACTCAGGAAGCTGTTGCAGCGCGAAGCAGGTGGGATTATCTTCACAACAATCCAAAAATTCTCGCCTGAGGATGACGAGGATAAATTGCCAATTTTGACCGATCGCCGCAATGTCATCGTGATGGCAGATGAGGCGCACCGCAGTCAATATGGCTTGAAGGCGCATGTCCGATCCAGCGACGCCCAATTGGTGTATGGTTACGCTAAGTATATGCGCGATGCCTTGCCGGGTGCGAGCTATATTGGCTTTACGGGTACGCCGATTGAAACGGATGACAAGTCAACGCCAGCGGTGTTTGGCGACTATATCGATATTTATGACGTCGAGCAGGCAGTGAAAGATGGTGCAACGGTGCCGATTTATTATGAGAGCCGGCTGGTTGATTTGAATATGGATGAGGCAACGCGGCAGTGGCTGGATAAGGAAGTTGATGATTTGCTGGAGGGCGAAGAATTGAGTCGTCAAGACGCGCTGAAGGCTGAGTATGCGCAAAAAGAAGCCATCGTCGGCAATAGCGAGCGGCTAAATACTATCGCCCTGGACATCATTGAGCACTTTGAGGCTCGGCAAAGTGCCCTGAGTGGTAAAGGTATGATCGTGACGATGAGTCGTGGTATTGCGGCAGATTTGTATGAAAAAATTGTGGCGTATCGGCCGGATTGGCACAGTGACGATGACGCACGCGGTGCGATAAAAGTAATTATTACTGGTAGTGCTAGCGACCCTGACTACCTGCAGCCGCACATTCGTAACAAGCAGCGGGTAAAGGCGATCGAAAAGCGCATCAAAGATCCGAACGATCCGCTTGAATTGGTGATTGTATGTGACATGTGGCTGACAGGATTTGATGTGCCGAACATGCACACCATGTATCTGGATAAACCGCTCAAAGGGCATAATTTGATGCAAGCGATTGCCAGGGTGAATCGAGTGTTTCCTGGGAAAACCGGCGGTTTGGTGGTTGACTATCTGGGTGTGGCAGGGGCGCTGCGCGATGCTATTTCTGACTATACACGGAGCGGTGGTCAAGGCGTACCACAGCTTGACATTGCTGAGGCGGTGGCACAGATGCAGATGCGCTATGAGGTAGTGCACGATTTGTTTGGTAACTTTGACTACCAGCGATATTTTACTGCACCAACCGACCAACAGCTACAAATTATCTTGGATGCAGAGGAATATATTTTAGGGTTGGAAGATGGTGAGAAGCGGTTGAAGCAGCATGTCTTAGAACTAAGCAAGGCCTTTGCATTGGCGATGCCGAGGCCTGAGGCGCTGAAAATTCGCGAAGAAGTGGCGCTGTTTCAGGCGGTGAAAGCTCGGCTGGAGAAAGTATCTAGTTCGGCAGTGGTGACTGATGCCGAATATCGCAGTGCGCTGAAACAAATTGTTGATAAAGCAATTGCGCCAGTTAGTGTGGTTGATGTGTTTGAGGCGGCAGGACTGGAAAAGCCGGAATTGTCGATTTTAAGCGATGAGTTCCTGGCAGAAATTCGTAACATGGAGCGCAAGAATTTGGCGGTGGAGGCTTTGCAAAAACTGCTGGCTGATGAAATCAAACTACGATTTTCGAGGAATTATGCCAAGGATACCAAGTTCTCTGACTTGCTCAATCAAGCCTTGACACGGTATAGAAATGGGACGATTGAGGCAGCGCAGGTGATTGAGGAATTAATCAACATTGGACAGAAAATTCGCCAGACTGTTGAGAACGGAGTGGTTGATGGCCTCAGCGAGGATGAGATTATCTTTTACGATGCGCTGGTTGAAAATGGCAGTGCTTGTGAAGTACTGGGTGACGCGCAGCTACGTGATATCGCAAAAGTGTTACTAGAGCAAGTTCGTCGAGATGCGACGATTGATTGGGCAGAGCGCAGGAATGTTCAGGCAAAGTTGAAAGTTAACGTTAAAAAGACGTTGGCAAAATATGGCTACCCACCAGATCAACAGACATTGGCAACTGATATGGTATTGGAGCAAGCTAAGCGTTATGGTAACGAGTGGAGTCAAAAACGCGCGGCGTATGACGCTGGCGGCGGAGCGAGTTTGCTGGATTGATAAAATAATTATGAAAATCTCCGTCCATCTCAAACCCAACTCTCGCCACCGCGAAGAAGTCGTCCCGAACGATGATGGTTCGCTGACAATCTACACCAAGGCGCCAGCCATTGAAGGGCGAGCGAATCTAGCGGCAGGAAAGTTGTTGGCAAAATATTTTGGTGTGGCACCTTCACGGGTAAAGTTAGCGCGTGGCGCATCTTCAAAATACAAGATATTTGAGATTGATTAGGCGGACTAATGTAACCGCTGTATCGTCACGAACGAATATCCCTGCTGCTTCAGCGCGCTGAGGATGCACGGTACGGCATTGACGGACGTTTGGTGAATGTCGTGCATCAAGATGACGGCTCCAGGGCGAGCGCCAGCGACGGCACGTGAACAGACAATCTGGCTATTGCGATCAGCCCAATCCCGCGTGTCGACCGACCATAAGATTGACGACATGCCACGCGCCCGAAGCTGCTCCAAAACCACACCATTGACGGCGCCGTAAGGTGGTCGTAAGATGCTTGGCTTGACGCCAGTGGCTTGTCTGATGGCCTCGTTAGTACGGTCAATTTCGCCAGCAATTTGGTCAACTGATAGCTTAGGTAGTTCCGGATGTGACCACGAGTGATTACCCAGTTGATGACCGCGTGCATGGATGCTGCGTACAACACTAGCTTGCCCAGAAACCTTGCTGCCGATCAAGAAGAACGTCGCTTTCGCACCATACTGATCCAAGATGTCCAGTAGGTGCGCGGTGTATGGACCTGGTCCATCATCAAACGTCAAGGAAATCACTTTATTGCCAGTGGTTGGTGCAGGTGCTGGCGCAGTAGGTGCAGGTGCTGGTTCTGGCTTTGGCTCGGGTGGCTTGGGAACATTGGCTAGTTTCCGAGCTGTTGGATTTTGTAGGTATTTGCTGACTGAAGAAATTGGCACAGTGATGGTCATCTCGCCATAGGATGACGGTAGTAGCGATGCCTGGCCAAGTGGCCAAGTCAGACTATTGCCATTATCAGTAATAACAAAATTAGACAGAGCCTCTTTGGTGATTATTCCGTTAAGATCAAGTTCTGGTTTATCGCGCTTCTTAATTGTCTGAGCAATATTATCCTTGGCGTAGCTTATGATTGCTTCGATAGCCTCGTCTGATCGCTCGGTAAAATCTTCCAGGCTAATAATCTCACCAGATTTTTTATCAAATGTCCAAAAATGTGTCAACGACACCGGATGCGCGCCGTGCATATCTTGCTTGATATTAACGATAATCGACAGAGATGCTGAGTTGTTGTGAGTAATTTGGTAGCTGATAGTCTCAGTCATTGGTCGGTCAAATGCTGTAGATAAAAGGACCGTGCTGCGAAAATCACGATCAATTTTATCAATTGCCTCAGCAACAGTGAGGTTGATTTTTTGATTTTCAGTAATTGGGTATTCAATCGACACCTTTTCTCGTTTATTATTTCTGGTCACGAATTTTGAGCGAATTCCAGAATAGCGCGAATCGGTGAAATAATATTTTTCATCAGTTGGGGTGGTTATTTTTTGTGAACGTGATTGGCTAAAGTAATATATTCCACCAGAAATAGTTAATATAAGTGTAGCTATTAGAGTAAGTATGATGAATATTTTTTTTGATTGAGCTTTTTCTTTTTTTCTGTGAATTCTCATACTATATTAAGTATAGCATTAGTTTTGTTACAATTAACTATAGCAAGGTTAGTTGGCAAAATTACTTAAACTGATATAAGGAAAGGAATTTATAATGGCGAATCTTAAGCCTATCATAACGGTTGACCAACTTGTTAAAACTTATGATGGCAAGAATGTAGTTGATGGCATATCATTTGAGGTCAAGAAAGGCGAGATCTTCGGTATCCTCGGCCCCAACGGCGCCGGTAAGACGACGACGCTAGAGATGCTGGAGGCACTCCGGCCGATTGATGGCGGTACGGTGACTATCGACGGAATAGATGTTGCTAAGCAGCCGAAGCACATTAAAAACATCATTGGTATCCAGCTGCAATCGACGATGTTTTACGACAAGCTGACCTTGCGCGAACAACTGAAAATGTTTGCCAGCTTGTACGGACAGACGGTTGACGCTGACGCGCTGCTAGCCAAGGTGCAATTGACCGACAAAGCTAAAAGCTATGTCGAGCAGCTCTCAGGCGGGCAAAAGCAGCGCTTCGCCATTGCTTCGACGCTGGTCAATAACCCGACGGTTCTATTCCTTGACGAGCCGACCACCGGCCTCGACCCGCAGGCTCGCCGTAATCTCTGGGATTTGATCAAAGAGATTCGCGACGAAGGTATTACTATCGTGCTAACCACGCATTATATGGACGAGGCTGAACTGCTGTGCGACCGCCTGGCGATTATGGATAATGGTAAAATCATCACCATTGATACGCCGCATAATCTGATCCAGCAACTACTGGCGCGCGGTTTCAAGAAAAAGCAAGTTGTCGAGCAGGCCAATTTGGAGGACGTATTTATTGACTTAACAGGAAAGGCGATTCGGGATTAGTATGAAAAAATATTGGACTGGTGTATTCGGGCAAGTACGCGCCCAGCAAAAACGTTTCGTCCGCGATAAAATGTCGCTGTTCTTTACCTTCCTGTTTCCGCTCATCTTCTTGTTGGTATTCGGTTCGATTTTTAATAATCAATCGACCAGCTTTGACATCGCGATTATCAATAATTCGCAGACGGAATTTGCTAAAAACTTCGTCAAAGGCGCCAAAGACAATGCCAAAGACTCGATTCTTAAAATTAAAGACGTCAAGGATATGGACGAGGCTCGCGAGAAGATGAAGCGTTCGGAGCTGAACAGCATCATTGAACTGCCAAGTGATTTTGGCGAAGTGAAGGGTGAGGGCAAGGATGCTCGCCCGACCGGCACAATTAACGTGCTGTATGCTAAAGGTTCCGAGCAAACTGGTAGCGCTCTGACAGCGGTGATGAACCAAATTGCCAATGAAATAAATAAGCACCTGGGCCAGCCAGAAGCGCCGCTCAAGGCTATGGGTAAAGCTGTTGGCGACGAGCAGCTGAAGTCGTTTGATTATACCTTTACCGGGCTGCTGGCGTTTAGCTTGATGAGCATGGGCATCTTTGGTTTGGCGAACCAAATGCCGGCTGAAAAGCAGCGCGGCTCGTACCGCCGTCTGCGTGCGGCGCCGTTTACCTCGGGCCAGCTGATCATCTCCATGGCGATTCACTATACGATTATCTCGCTGCTCAGTTTGATCATGATGATCGTTGTCGGCACGCTGCTGTTCCATTTCAATATGCGCGGCGATTGGCTGCTGTTCTCATTGATGTCAGTGATTTCGGCGATGATGATGGTGGGCTTAGGGTTATTAATCGGCGGTTGGGCGAAGAATGAAAATCAATCAGCCCCTCTATCTAATTTGATTTCTTTCCCGATGATGTTTCTGTCTGGAGCATTCTTTCCAGCATTCCTCTTTCCAGAATGGTTGCGCGGCGTGACGCAATTTATTCCAATGACGCCAGTTGTGGATGGCTTCCGCCTTATTATGACCGAGCAAGCTAGTCTCATCGAAGTCCTGCCGCAAATCGGCGCCGTTGCTGCTTGGGTTGTCGTTATTTATATCGCGGCGATTAAGCTGTTTAGGTGGGAATAGCTTGGTATGAGCGAGCTAAGGGTGATGATAGTGCTGGTATCCTTACTTTTAGCTTGTTTTGGGGCGTTGAAAATAAAATCATTTATGTCGTGGCGCGATACATTCTTAGGCATAGGAGCGATATTTATCGGGTTTGTAATAGTTTGTTACGGTGATTCTACGATGTTCACTGGTGTCATGATAGAGATGTTTGTCATTGCATCTATGACTTTGGTGGCTTTTCGGCTAATTCATATGCGGTGGGGTATGGAAAACTATGATTCAGTTCGATATTATAGAATTACCATGAACAGAAAACAGAAAATAATTTTAGCCATTGTCTTGGTTACACTAATTGGTGGTCTGTTTGGGCTATCGTATTGGACAAAACATAATCGTAATATAAAAAACACAAGAAACCAATCTCAGATCATGTCCGAAGCCGCCAAATTCAAGTCAGAATATCCGCGAGTGGCGGCGAATAATCGCTTCGTTTATGCTAGCGATAAAGAAGTCCTCGATATCTTTGATAACGGCAGCGGTGTGGTTTTTTTGGGTTTTCCGCAGTGTCCGTGGTGCCAGCGTTTGAGCGAATATGTCGATCAGGCAGCTCGGGCTGAAAGTATTGATAAAATATACTATTTGAACATCCGCGATGCCCGCGCTAGCAACAGCGAAGTCTATCAGAAGCTGGTCAAGAAATTAGAGCCATACTTGGACAAAGATGACAATAATAAGCCGCGGATATTTGTGCCAGATGTATCGATTGTCAAGAACGGTAAAATCATCGGTCGCTACAAAGAGGAGTCCACTGGCGACGATAATATTACGCCGGATAAATACTGGACGGGTGAGAGAATAGAGCGGGCTTTATCTCAACTACGTGGATTTATGAGTCAACTGAAATAGTGCTAATTATTTAACACCGCCAGCTTTCAAAATTGCCCTTAATCCATTCTCGCCGCCACCAAAACCGCTGGTTTGATAGTCATTGATAACCATGTAAGGCAAGCCACTTACACCAAGAGAAAGAGCCTTTTGGGTATTGTCATCAATCTCTTTTTGGTGCGGCTTTTTAGTCATGCAGTCAGAGAATTTAGTTTCATCTAAACCAATATTTTTAGCAGAAGTAAGGAAGTATTCTAGTGGTAATGTTGGAACTTTTTGTGGCACAGCAACGTTTTTTACGCCAATTCCTTTATCGAAGTAATCACGCTTAATGCGAGGAACAATATCGTGCGTATATTGCCAATATTTGTCCTGGTCGGCGGCACAAAATGCTGCGTGAGCGCCAGTTTCTGTATTGTTAGTAACTTCCTTTAAGAGGGTAACTACGCGGTGTTCGTAGCGAACCTTGCCTGATTTAATGTACTCATTTTTGAAGAAATCAGCGTTGGTGGTTGCTTCAACTTCGGCGCAGAATGAGCAGAAATAGTCAGTGTAGTCGACAAATATGTTCTTCGCATCAGCAGAGCCTTGTGACATTTTTTCATTCCATGCTTTGCCGTCGCCAATATGGCGATTTGGTGGACGGTTGACAACGCCATAGATAAATAGCGCAACTATCCCTGCTATGATAATTGATAAGATTATCCAAATTGGGGCAATACCGCGTTCTTGTTGATGATTCATGACTCTTTCTCCTGTTTAGCTAATTCTGTGTACATAAAAACAATTTTTCCAGATTTATATAATGAGAATATGCTGAGCAACAGAGCCAGTATTAGAACTATCGTACTAGCAATATTGGCGGCGGTAGCTGCGGCAGCTCCCGAAAAAAATATTGCAACAATTGGCAGAATAATGGACGTGCCACAGGGGACGCAGCCCAGACCGATGGCGGCAGCAACTGACGCAATACCGCTGAGTCCGACTTGGCGGGTAACGGTTTTTTCCTCAACTTTATTCTTTTTTGCCGTAAAAATTACAGCAGCAATTGATATTCCTTGAAGGACTGAGACAACGATTAGTAAGGCGCCGTTTATTGAAGTAAAACCCTGCGTGAAGACGTCGGATAGCATAGTGCCTAGCAAGGCTATTTTATCTAAAAACGGTAGTTGCGACATCATGAGCGGTCCGTAAAAATTAGCGTTAATAGCAAAGAAAATTACCAGCGCAAAGATCAGCGAGGTGGTAGTTGCTAGTAGCAAATACTGGGGTATAAGAAGTAGTCTGCCAATCCCAAAAGATGCCGATTTAATCTGTTCCTGCTTGTAGTGGAGTTGATCCATGTATATTATTATACGCTATTTGTAAAAGTGATTCGACTATCAACAACGTCAACTCTTACAGTCTCTCCATCATGAATTCGTCCGTCAATCAGTTCCAGCGCCAGCGGGTCAAGCACCCGTTTTTGCACCAAGCGCTTGAGCGGCCGAGCGCCAAAGGCTGGGTCGTAGCCATCGCGGGCCAGCATGTCTTGGACGCTCTCGTCAAACTTCAGCGTAATGTCGCGGCTGTCTTTGACTTGGCGGGCGACGCGTTTCAGCTGGACATCGACAATTGCCCGCATGGCCTCTGGTCGAATGCGGTCAAAAATCACGATATCGTCGATGCGGTTGAGGAACTCTGGGCGGAAATGTTGTCTGAGGACGTCAAGCATTTGATTATCCAGTGCCGACAAATCGTCGCCATAAAAATCCATGATTGTCTGCGAGCCGACATTGCTGGTCATGATGATGACCGTGTTAGAAAAATCGACTGTTCGTCCCTGGCCATCGGTCAGGCGGCCGTCATCCAGCACCTGGAGGAACACGTTGAAGACGTCGGCATGGGCCTTCTCAATTTCGTCAAATAGTACCACGCTGTAGGGGCGGCGGCGGACCGCTTCGGTGAGTTGGCCGCCTTGGTCATAGCCAACATAACCTGGCGGCGAGCCAATCAGCCGGGCCACGGCGTGGCGCTCCATGTACTCGCTCATATCGATGCGGATCATGGCATGTTCGTCGTCGAATAATTCGCGGCACAGGCTGCGGGCTACCTCTGTTTTGCCGACCCCAGTCGGGCCGAGAAAGAGGAAGGAGCCGATTGGTCGGTTGGTATCACTGAGGCCTGCGCGTGAACGGCGGATGGCACTGGCTACCGCGGCGATGGCTTTGTCTTGGCCAATTACTTGGGTGCTGATATTTTCCTCTAATTTGGTTAATTTGCTGGATTCAGTCTCAATCAGCCGCTCCACGGGGATACCCGTCCAGCGAGCCACCACGCTGGCGATGTCATCAGGGGTCACCTCCTCGCGTAGCAAACGGTCAGCCGGCGGAATGGCCGCCAGTTCTTGGCGGGCGCTAGCCAGCTTTTTCTCCAGTTCTGGCAAGTCGCCGTATTTGATGCGGCTGGCGGTGGCCAGATCCGCGTCGCGTTCGGCGATTTCCAGCTGTGAGCGCAGACTATCCATTTTTTCGGTAGCGGTATTGACGGTCTGGAGGATATCCTTTTCGTGCTGCCATTTATTGTCAATCACCTCGGCCTGAGCCCGAAGGTCGGCGATTTGCTGCTTGATTTCCTCTGTGCGGGCTTTGGCGTGGTCGGATTTGTCTTTTTTCAGCGCGGCTTCCTCAATTTCTAGCTGCAAGCGGCGATTATTCAGCCGATCGAGAGCAATTGGCACACTCTCGAGCTGCATCTTCAGAGCGCTGGTTGCCTCATCCAGCAAATCGACTGCCTTGTCAGGCAAGAAGCGATCAGGTAGATAGCGAGTGGACAACCGCGCTGCCGCCACGATGGCATCGTCAGAGATTTTAACGCCGTGATGCACCTCGTATTTTTCTTTCAAGCCGCGCAAAATTGCCACGGTGTCGTCAAAACTTGGCTCGCCGACATAGACTGGCTGAAAGCGCCGCTCCAGAGCAGCGTCTTTTTCGACATGCTGGCGATATTCCGCCAACGTCGTCGCGCCGATCATGTGTAATTTACCGCGCGCCAGGGCGGGTTTGAGCATATTGCCGGCATCCATGCTGCCTTCGGTTTTGCCCGCACCGACCATGGTGTGAATTTCATCAACGAACAAAATAATTTCACCGGCGGCTTCTTCAACTTCTTTCAAAATTGCTTTGAGGCGTTCTTCAAATTGGCCGCGAAAGCTAGCACCCGCCAGCAAGCTGGAAATTTCCAAGGAAATCAGTCGCTTGTCTTTCAGCGACGCTGGCACATCACCCTTGACGATACGCTGCGCTAGAGCCTCAACGATGGCGGTTTTACCGACGCCCGGCTCACCGATCAGCACCGGGTTGTTCTTGGTGCGCCGGCTCAAGATTTGCATGGTACGACGAATTTCCTCGTCGCGCCCGATAACCGGATCAAGTTTATGTTCCCTGGCGAGTGCTGTGATATCGGTGCCGAATTTCTCCAGCGGCTGCTCAAGCTCTTCTTGCATATTTGGTGGCATAGATCCTCCTTTGATTTTTTGGGCTTTTCCAAGTCCGTATTTATGATACGCCGCGGCAAGAGACAGAGCGGGGATAATTGATATGATTATCATAGCAAATTGGCACTCTCAGTGCAAGAGTGCTAAATGGAAAAACTTTCCGATTGATAAATATTGTATCTGATATAATAATGATTAGAATCATAGCAAAAGGGGTACTTCATGAATATTCTCGTTACCGGCGGTGCTGGGTATATCGGCAGCCACACCATCATTGAACTACTGGCGTCGGGTCATGGCGTGGTGGTGGTTGATAATTTATCAAATTCATCTGCCGAGAGTTTGCGGCGGGTTGAGGAAATTACTGGTCAGTCGGTGCCGTTTTATGAGTTTGACCTATGTGATCGGACGCGGCTGGCGGAGTTATTCAAGTCTGAGGCAATTGACGCGGCGATTCATTTTGCGGGCCTGAAAGCCGTCGGCGAGTCGGTGGAAAAGGCGCTGCTCTATTATCAGAACAATTTGGAAAGCACCTTGACGCTGCTGGATGTCATGCAGGAATTTGACGTGAAAAAACTGGTCTTTTCTAGCTCGGCAACGGTGTACGGCGACCCGGCACGGCTGCCGATTACCGAGGACATGCCGCTGTCGGCGACTAATCCGTACGGCCAAACCAAGCTGATGATTGAGCAAATTCTGCGCGATGTGGCGGCAACCAAGCAGGGCTGGCAGTTTACCTCGCTACGCTATTTCAATCCCGTTGGGGCTCATCCGAGCGGCCGTATCGGCGAAGATCCGTCGGGCATTCCGAATAATTTGCTGCCGTTCGTATCGCAAGTGGCAGTCGGCAAGCGTGACCACTTGAGTGTATTTGGCGATGATTATGATACGCCAGATGGCACGGGTGTGCGTGATTATATTCACGTGGTTGATTTAGCGCGGGCGCATGTGGCAGCGCTGGAGCACCTGGGTGAGCCGGATGAATATAAGGTGTATAACATCGGTACTGGCCGCGGTACGTCGGTGTTGGAATTGGTGAAAGCGTTTGAAGCAGCGTCGGGCCGGGACGTCCCATACCAAATCACGCCGCGCCGACCGGGCGACATTGCCGCGTGTTATGCTGATCCAAGTTTGGCAGAGGCAGAACTGGGCTGGCGGGCAGAATTGACAATTGAGGACGCCTGCCGCGACGCCTGGAATTGGCAGAGCAACAACCCGAGCGGCTACAATAGTTAATTGCCAGATTTGGTAAAAATCTTCTTTTCGTAATAATCTGAACGTTTGGCGAGCTCGGCGTTCAGATTTTCAATTCCACCGTATTGCTCGGCCAGAGTTTCTTTACTAGAGAATAAATTTGTGCCCAGTCCCAATCGTTCGCCATCAACTTTTACGCCTAGTGCCGCCAAGGTTGATGGGTACATATCAAAGGTCGTAAAGCGGCGGTTTTTTGTACGATCGGTGGTAATGGCCGGATTGATAAACGCATTATAAATTGTTCGCTGATAATTGGTGCCAGCGGTTTTTTCATCGTAGTACGATGTTTGCATACCCAAGTGGTCGCCAGAAATTATAATTGTAGTATTTTTATAAAAAGGCTGAGACTGCACCCATTTGACGAATTCTGCCACTTGTTTGGATGAGCAGGCGTGGACGTTATCGTATTGATTATTGAAATTTTTAGCACAATTTTTATCCAAATAGCCATCGGTGAAATGCGTGTCAGCAGTCAACATTTGTAAGTTAAACGGTTTATCTGATGCTGCTAGGCGCGAGGCTTCTTCGCGGGCAAATTGGAATAGTTTTTTATCTTCATAACCCCACCAAACTTTATAATCGTCAGTAATTTGACCATGCTGTTTGGCGTAATTGTAATCCTGAATAGTAAAATTACCGTGTTGAGTTAGTAGTTTATCACGTCCGCCGAAACTTGCCTCAGATCCCATAATAAATGTTTGATTATAACCTTGTTTTTGGAGGATCTCGCCTAGGCTATAGGCGCCCGGCAGAAATTTCTTAAACTCACCTAGCGAGTTATGGTCACGTCCGCCAACTAAAGTTTCTTTTAAGGGGACGCCAGCTGATTGGGCGGCCATACCCGCGACAGTCCAACCGGTGTTCGTTGCTGGTAAAGCGCCGCCTATACCAGAAGCCTTATTTGAAAAGGAGGTATTTTTCAGAGCTAATTCTTCTAATTCTGGAATAATAGATACATCAGCGCTGCCGCCGTTGGCTTTTGAAGCCAGGGTGTTTTCCATTGACTCCAGATAGATATATATCAAATTGCGTTTTTCATCAGGAAAGGTTAATTTGGCGGTTTTTGGGTTAACGTAATTTTCTTCGTATAGTTTGGTTGATTGAGTTAGAGCGTAAATATAGCCAGGAATACCGAAGCTTTGAATGAGTAGTGTGAATGAGATTAAAAACATAGTTAGTGAATAAATTAAAGCGTATTTTAATCTCAAAAATGGCAGGATGATTTTTCTTGATGATTTAATTTTATCAAGGCAAAATGTAATTCCATGATTAAGGTAATTAACGGCTTTTTTTGAAACTGGTATGAGAAGTACGCCAAATAGTAAGAAAACTAGAGGTAGGTTCTGGAGGACGGCCGACCATAAATTGTCAGATTTGCCACCAGCTAGTCCGTTGACAAAATAGAAAATTATCTCATCAATCTGCGAGTCTTTAAAGACAACCGATTTATAACGTGCCGCAATTAAGAAGAATGCTGCTAAAAAGAGAAAGATAACTGATATCAATTTCGCCCAGAAGCGCTTGGTGAATTTAATTCTTTTCACTGCTACATTATATCACTTACGTTTTTTAGGGAGAAAGGGTTATAATAAAAGCATGAGCAAGAATAAAGCGCGTACATTTGGGATTAGTTGGTGGATTGGACTGGCTTTATTTGCTGGAATGATTTGTTTCATGTTGGGTGATATTTTGCAGCGCGACGGCGTGATCGGCTCGAAAACTGATGTTCTGGTGATGGGGACGAATGCTGGCTTTAAACCTTTTGAGTATATTTATAATAATGAAATTGTTGGCTTTGATGTTGATTTGGCGCGGGAAATTGCCAAAAGTATGGGCAAAGAGTTGAAAATTGAAGACATGTCATTTGACGGGCTATTGCCGGCGTTAGACAGTGGTCAAATTGATATAGTGGCGGCGGGTATGACAGTAACGCCGGAGCGGGCGAAAAACGCATTATTTTCCGAACCTTATTATTCAGCATCGCAGCGCATAATTGTTAAGAAGGGTAGCCCGATTCGCAATAGATATCAATTGTCGGGGCGAAAAATCGGCGTACAGCTGGGTACGACTGGCGATACGCTGGCATCAAAAATTGCCGGCGCGGCGGTTACACAATTCCAGACGGCGCCGAGCGTCTTGCAGGAACTAAGCGCTGGCAAGATTGAGGCGGTCATTCTGGACGATGCTCCCGCCAAGCAATATACAGCTGGTTTTCCTGGTTTGGAAATTTTGCCGGGCGCGCTTAGCGACGAAAGTTATGCCATTGCCATTAAAAAAGACAATACGGATTTGCTAGAGAAGGTTAATAAAGAAATTGCCAAGATGAAAAAGGACGGCCGATACGACAAATTAATTCGCAAATATTTTGGCGAGGAGGTAAAGTCGTGAACTTTTGGGAAGTGATTTTCGGCGGTGATCGTTGGTTGTTTTTATGGCACGGTCTGGAAGTAACGTTGGTTTTAACCGTTTTAGCGCTTATTTTGGGTTCAATAATTGGCATAGTTATTGCCCTGATGTGTACGTCGAATTTTCGTCCATTTGGCAGGATGAAATCGGGGAAGCTTGCCAAATTTAATCCACTGGCTAGCTTGGGGAAGCTTTACGTTGATATTATCCGCGGCACGCCGCTATTAGTGCAGCTGCTGATTATGTATTACGTAGTGTTTGGCTCGTATCAATTTATGCCGAAGATTTTTGTGGCAGCAGTAGCATTTGGCATTAACAGCGGTGCGTATATTGCTGAGATTATTCGTGGTGGTATCCAGAGTATTGATAAGGGGCAGATGGAGGCGGCGCGCTCGCTGGGTTTGAGCAATTGGCAAGCTATGCGACTGGTCATTCTACCACAAGCGATGAGAAATTCGTTACCAGCATTGATTAGCGAATTTATTGCTTTATTAAAGGAAACGTCGGTGGTTGGCTGGATTGGTTTGAACGATATTATGCGCGGCGCTGACAATATTCGTTTTCAGACGGCCACTGCTTTCCAGTCGCTGTTTGCCGCAGCGGTGATGTATCTGGTTCTAACAGCGATTTTTACGCGGGTGATGGCACGAGTAGAAAGGAAGTTGAAGCATGACGATAATCAGCGTTAAGAATTTGAAGAAAACATTTGGTACCAACCGAGTACTTCGTGATATTGACGTGGAAATTGACGAGGGTGAAATCGTCGTGGTGGTTGGCTCCAGCGGCTCCGGCAAATCGACGTTTTTACGCTGCTTGAACTTGCTGGAAGAGCCGACATCTGGCGAAATTATCGTCGATGGCGTTAAAATTACCGATCCGCATGTCAATTTGAATGCTTTGCGCCAAACTATCGGTATGGTTTTTCAGCAATTTAATTTGTTCCCGAACCTGAGCGTGATTGAAAATATTAAACTAGCACCTAAAAAACTCCGCAAATTATCGGATAAAAAGGCGACGCGCTTGGCGCGAAGTTTGCTGGACGATGTCGGACTGCTGGATAAGGCGGATGCCTCGCCTGATAGTTTGTCGGGCGGCCAAAAACAGCGGGTAGCCATCGCTCGAGCACTGGCGATGGAGCCAAAAATCATGTTGTTCGATGAGCCAACTAGTGCCCTTGACCCAGAAATGATTGGCGAAGTGCTAGATGTGATTCGCAAAGTTGCTGAAAAAGGTATGACGATGGTAATCGTGACGCACGAGATGAAATTTGCCCGCGAAGTTGGCACGCGGATGATTTTTTTGGACAAGGGCGAGATAATCGAGAACGGTACGCCAGCCCAGGTAATGGATCGCCCGAAAACCGAGCGCGCTAAAAAATTCTTCGCCAAATAGTCTAAGCGGCCCAGCTATAATTCGCTTAGAACTGGAACTTCTGTCAATTTGTTAACTAGCTGGTCCAAGTCAACCTCTGTTAAGTAGCTTGGTAAAATTCGCGTCGTCTTCGGATCGACAAAGCCGCATTCCGCTACTTCCTCGACGCCGTGCGATGTTTTCTCCAGGTTAATGTGCTGGTAATCTTGCCAGTTGGTGATGAGGAAGAAAAATTCTAATTGCTCGTTCGGGCCATGCGCTGATTGCCCGCCCGATTCGGCGAATTGTTGTATAAATAACAACTTACCGATTTCTGGTTTGACGCCTGTTTCTTCAATTATTTCTCGGCGTAGACCGTCCAGCAAGCTTTCGCCCATTTCCAAGCCGCCGCCTGGTGTACACCAAAAATCACGCCCTTTGCTGTTATTTGCAGTCAATTTTTGACAAAAAATCTCGCCCTGATCGTTGATAATAATTCCGCGTATATTAACTCGCCGCTGCATATAACCTCCTTTATTTTGCTTATAGCCAGAGGTTCTCGTCAGTGAACGTACGCTTCAAATAATTTCATGGTCGGGGTGATCCGATTTGAACGGACGACCTCACCGTCCCGAACGGTGCGCGCTACCAAGCTGCGCCACACCCCGACGCTAAAATAGTATAAGCCGAGCGGGTGATTTTGTCCAATCACCGTCCGTCGGGGTGGGGTTGGGCTGCCGCTTCGTGCTATAATAGAAGCTGGCTTTAGGTGGTAAAGGAACAAAATGAAGCATATTTTACGAATTTTTAGCGGCTACTGGCTGATGTTTATCATCTTGGTCGGCTTTACCTACGCCATGGTGATGGCGAATTTGTGGCTACCTGACAAGATGTCGGAAATCGTCAATAACGGCATCATCAAACAAGATATGCCGGCGATTTGGCACAACGGACTAGCTATGATTGTGGTGACGGCGGCGGGCGGGCTTTGCTCAATTGTCATCGGGTTTTTGGCGGCTCGGATCGCCACTGGTATGGCGCAAAAACTACGGACAGAACTATTTGAGCGGGTCGAGAGTTTCGCGCTGGCGGATTTTAATAAATTTTCTACCGCGTCGCTGATCACGCGCTCGACCAACGATATTCAGCAAATTCAGATGACGTCAATCCTGCTGCTGCGTCTGGCGTTGATGGCGCCGATCATGGCAATTGGCGGTCTGCAAAAAGCCATTCATAACGCGCCAAATTTGAGCTGGATCATTGCGCTGGCGGTGTCGGTGCTGCTGGTGGTCATTGCCGTGTTGTTTGTCATTGCTGTGCCTCGGTTCAAGAAATTGCAAACGCTGGTGGACAAGCTCAATTTGGTAACGCGCGAAAACCTGGTCGGTTTGAAAGTCATCCGCGCCTTTCACAATGAAAAGATTGAGCAGAAAAAGTTCCAGCAAGCCAATACCGAGCTGAATAAAATGAATTTATTTGTCAATCGGCTGATGATGCTGCTCGACCCAATCATGACGCTGGTGATGAACTTTTCTAGCGTGGCGATTGTCTGGTTTGGCGCGCATTTGATTAGTAGCGGTAATCTGCAAATTGGTAATATGATGGCGTTTTTGGAATACGCCATGCAGGTGATTATTTCGTTCCTGCTGCTGTCGATGGTATTCATCATGGTGCCGCGAGCGGCTGTGTCGGTGAAGCGGGTGGGCGAGGTGCTCGACACACTGCCGTCAATTGTTGATCCGCTATCGCCGCAACAATTGCCACATGACGCTACGGGCAAAATTGAATTCAAAGACGTGACGTTTACCTATCCAGACGCTGATCTGCCAGTGCTATCCAATATCAATTTCACAGCTGAACCAGGGCAAACCACAGCGTTCATTGGCAGCACTGGCTCGGGCAAATCAACGTTGATCAATTTGATCCCGCGCTTTTACGATGTGTCGGCAGGGCAGATCTTGCTGGATGGCGTGGATATTCGCCAGCTCAAGTTGGAAGATTTGTACGATCAAATCGGCTACGTGCCGCAAAAGGGTGTGTTGTTTAGTGGGACGATTGCCAGCAACATCAAGTACGGTAACGCCAAAGCTAGCCAAAAATTGGTCGAAAAATCCGCTAAAATCGCCCAAGCCGCCGAGTTCATCAACGAGCTAAAAAACGGCTACAAAAACGACATCGCTCAAGGCGGCAGCAATGTTTCCGGCGGCCAGAGGCAGCGTTTGTCGATTGCCCGGGCGATCGCTGTCGAGCCGAATGTCTACATTTTTGATGATTCGTTTTCGGCGCTGGATTTCAAAACTGACGCCAAATTGCGTTTGGCGCTTGCCAAAGAAACCAAACATAAAACCGTGCTCATCGTCGGTCAGCGCATCAATACCATCATGAACGCTGACAAAATCATCGTGCTGGACGAAGGTAAAATTGTCGGTCAGGGCACGCATCAGGAATTGATGAAAAATTGTAAAGTCTATCAAGAAATTGCCGCCTCCCAGCTTTCGGAAGATGACCTGTATAAAATGTCGGCGACGACTGCGAAAGGAGCGGCATGATGGCTCAGCAAAGCATGAAAAAACGCCAGCCAGTGAAGATGGGCGGTCCAATGGGCGGCGGTATGGGCGCCGGCGAAAAAGCCAAAGATTTCAAAGGCACGGTCAAGAAGCTAGCCAAATACTTGGCGGAGTTCCGCTGGCAAATGCTCATGGTGGCGATTTTTGCGGTCGGTAGTACAGCGTTTGCGATTGTCAGTCCGAAAATTTTGGGCGGCGCCACCAACCAAATCGTCGAAGATTATGTCAGTATGAAGGCGTATGAAACCATCACCAGCAAGCTGCCAAATGGTGCTTCGTTGCCAGCTGGCACGACCGGTGCTGATGTTCTGAAGCAGCTACCGAACAAGTCGGAAATTGAAAGTCAAATTCCGTCCAACCAGCTTGAGACCATTAAAAAACTCGATCTTAGCCGGCGTCCAGAATTTCACTTTGAGGCAATTTGGCAGGTGGTCAGTTTGCTAATTGGCTTGTATATACTTAGCGCCATTTTCCGCTACATCCAAACCTGGTTGATGACCCAAGTGACGCAAACAGTTACTTTCAGAATGCGTCGGCAATTGTCCGAGAAAATCAACCGCCTGCCGCTGAGTTATTTTGACAAGCAAACCTACGGAGAAGTCCTGAGCCGCGTTACCAACGACGTTGATACTATTAGCCAAACGCTCAATCAGAGCCTGTCGCAAATCGTCTCCTCGACGGTGATGGTGCTGGGGATTTTGGCGATGATGTTTTCCATCAGCTGGCAAATGTCGCTGGTGGCGCTCTTGGTGTTGCCGCTAGCTGGCGGCGTAATCACGCTGATCGCCAAAAGCTCGCAAAAGCAATTCCTCCGTCAGCAAACACAGTTGGGTGAATTGAACGGCCACATCGAAGAAATGTACGGCGGCCATCAGGTGATGCGCGTGTTTAACGGCCAGAAAAATTCGCTGGCTAAGTTTTCACGGATTAACGACCAGCTGCAGGAAAGCGCCTGGAAAGCTCAATTTTTGTCAGGACTGATTTATCCAATCATGAACTTCATCGGCAACATTGGCTATGTCGTGATGGCGATTTTGGGCGGCTGGCTGGCGATCAACGGTCGGCTGAAAATTGGCGACATTCAGGCGTTCATCCAATACATTAACCAGTTCAACCAGCCGCTGGTGCAAGTTGCTAACATCGCCAATGTCCTGCAATCGACCGCCGCCGCTGCCGAGCGTGTGTTTGAATTTTTGGATGAGTCAGAAGAAAAGGCGGAGGGCAAGGATTTGGTGAAATTGACTCACGTTAAGGGCGAAGTTGAATTTGACAACGTAGTCTTTGGCTACCGACCCGACCAAACCATCATCAAAGGTTTGTCGGCGCACATCAAGCCAGGTCAGCGCGTGGCGATCGTCGGTCCAACGGGCGCGGGCAAAACGACGCTGGTTAATTTGCTGATGCGATTTTATGAAATTAACAGTGGTGCGATTAAAATTGACGGCGTGGATATTCGCCAGATGAAGCGCAGCGAGGTGCGGCAAATGTTTGGTATGGTGTTGCAGGACACCTGGCTGTTTAACGGCACGATTCGCCAAAATTTGCTGTATGGCAATCCAACAGCCAGCGAAGAAGAGATGGTTGCTACCGCCAAGGAGGCGCATGTCGATCACTTCGTGCGGTCGCTGCCAGGTGGTTATGACATGATGCTGGGCGAGGAAGCCACGAATATTTCACAGGGTGAGAAACAGCTGCTGACGATTGCCCGGGCAATGCTGGCGCGCACGCCAATGCTGATTTTGGATGAAGCCACCAGCTCAGTTGACACTCGCACCGAAGTGCTCATCCAAAAAGCCATGGACAAGTTGATGCAGGGCAAAACCAGCTTCGTCATCGCTCATCGGCTGAGCACTATTCGCGACGCTGACCTGATCTTGGTCGTCCGCGACGGCAACATCATCGAACAAGGTAAGCACGACGAACTGCTGAAGAAAAATGGCTTTTATGCCGAGCTGTATAATAGTCAGTTTGCTGAGTAGACGTTCGCTATTTTTTGCATAGCGATATTCTCGTAGCTTCTGGTATGTGTAGCTCAAAATCAATATCAGTTTTCTGGACAATTTCGTAACAAGACGACATGGCTGGATTATTTGGTAATTTAATTATCTTTCCATCATTAAATAGTTGCCCTTGTCGATAGATATTGTGAATAAACGGTACATTTGGTTTTGTTTTTCTCAAGCGATATAACGCTGATTCATGCCGTGTTTCGCCATCTGTAACAACTTTGGGCTGCGTATGCCATTGTCCCATAATACATAATGTTGGTAGAGAGCCGTCAATTCCGAGGATATTTTTAGCTAGCTGCTCTTCTCGTTCTTGCGGGCTTGGTGGTATGATGGTATCCTCATCTAAATTGTCAAAAAATGTATCAATAAAAACGAGCTCTTTAAGTTGATTTTGCTGCAGAAGAATTGCTATCGTTTTTATCATCTCAAGAGATAGAACGCTTAAGTCAAAAAGGTCTTCATCAACTAAGGAAAAATCATAAGAATTGATCTTTACTGAATTGATGAAGTCAAACACAGTAGGGCTAGCTTCAATGGCCAATCGTTGTATGCAAGTTTTTTTAACCAAGGTATAGACGATATCGGCATTTTCTTTTATGCCGTGAATTTCCCCATAAACAATTAGGTTTGACTTTTGTAAGGCAGGTAGCAGGAGATCGAGGTGCTTTATATCTAATTGTTTCGGTAAAAATGTTTTGATAATGTCGTAATTATTCATAAGTACTAATTTAATATTGTAACCTATAAAATATTAAAACATGTAGTTATATGTCATCAACTGTTTGTTGATATTTGGTGAACTGTCTATAATTTAAATTGTATGAATATCACCGACCAACTCCTCGCCAAATATCCCATCATCTCCAATCAAGTTGACACCAAAGAATTAAGCGTCCTGCTGCGGGAGCTGGAAAAAGTGCTGCGAAGCGGTGCGACTGGCAATATCGTAGAATTTGGCTGTTATGTCGGCACGACGAGTTTGTTTATTCGGCGGCTGCTGGACGCTTATGATTTTATGGGCGAATTTCATGTTTATGATTCGTTTGCGGGGTTGCCAGAAAAAACCCAAGCTGACAACAGTGCTGTGGGCGAGCAATTCAAAGTGGGCGAATTATTGGTGCCACGTAAAACCTTCGTTCAGAATTTTAAAAAGGCTAGCTTGAAACTGCCGATCATTCACAAGGGTTGGTTTGCCGATTTTACCCCCGAGGACGTGCCGGAAAGTATTATTTTTGCGTTTTTTGATGGTGATTTTTATGAATCAATCGTCGATTCATTTCGCGTGTGTGACGGCAAGTTTCATAAAAAAGCAACGATTGTGGTTGACGACTACGCCAATGAAGCGTTGCCAGGCGCCGCACGAGCGGTTGATGAGTGGCTGACAAATCACCGACAATTTACGATAAGAACTGAAGCCAGTCTGGCAATTATCTCCTCTTGCCCAAAAACATAAACGTGTTACAATTAAAACATTAGTAATATAAACAGGGGAGGGTTGTGATGGACGAACCGATTCACATCACGTCTGAAATAGGAAAACTTAAGACCGTTTTGTTGCATAGGCCAGGTGAAGAGCTGGAGAATTTGACGCCAGATTACCTGACCGATCTTTTATTTGACGATATTCCGTATTTGGAAGTTGCGCAGAAGGAGCACGACGCGTTTGCTCAAACCTTGCGCGATCATGGCGTCGAAGTTCTGTATCTGGATCAAATGGTGGCAGAGGCGCTCAGTACAGATCAATTGCGCGAACAATTTGTTGATGAAATGCTGGCTGCTTCTAAGCAGGATTCACGCCGCGTGACTCAAACATTGCGTCAGTTCTTGTTGGACCTGCCAACTCACGCGATGATTCGCAAGATTATGGCTGGTGTGCGTAAGGATGAAATTACTTTGCCTCCAGATCAGCATCAGCAGCTGCATAATATGATTGAGAAGAATCATTATCCATTCTATCTCGATCCAATGCCGAATCTATACTTTACACGTGACCCAGCTGCCGCTATTGGTAATGGTCTGACAGTCAACAAGATGCACTGGACAGCTCGTCGTCGTGAATCGCTATTCATGCGCTATATTATCGACCATCATCCACGTTTTGCGAATCGCGTACCAGTTTGGTATAACCGCACTGAGAAATTCTCAATGGAGGGCGGCGATGAACTAGTACTAAGCGACAAGGTAATGGCAATCGGTGTATCGGAGCGTACTACGGCTGAAGCAATCGAAAAAATGGCAACCAAGCTGTTTGCTGGCTCTAACTTTAAGAAGGTCATTGCTATGGAAATTCCGAAGTCACACGCCTTTATGCACCTAGACACGGTGTTTACGATGATTGATCGAGATAAGTTTACAATTCACCCAGAAATCCGTGACCGTGGTGGTAAGATGAACTGTTTCGTTTTGGAGAAGGTTGAAGGTCAGCCGTTCCCACGCATTACTCACGAGACGGATCTTGAGCATGTTTTGCGGGTAGCGTTGGGCTTGCCGAGCGTTACGTTAATTGAATGTGGCGGTGGCGATCCAATCGCAGCTGCTCGTGAGCAGTGGAATGACGGCTCCAACACTTTGGCAATTGCACCGGGTGTGGTGGTAACCTATGATCGCAACTACGTTACTAACCAAAAGTTGCGCGAGCATGGCGTTGAAGTTATCGAAGTCAGCGGTGCTGAGCTTGGTCGCGGTCGTGGCGGTCCACGTTGTATGAGTATGCCGCTAGTACGAGAGGATGTATTTTAATGGCTCAGAGTTTGAAAGGTCGGTCACTTTTAACCTTAGGTGACTATACAGCAGAAGAAATCCGCTTACTTTTAGATACGGCGCGTGAGTATCGTCGGTTAAAGTATGCTGGTGTGTCACACCGAATTCACGAAGGCAAAAATGTGGCATTGCTATTTGAGAAAACCTCAACTCGGACACGCTGCGCTTTTACCGTGGCGGCTAATGATTTGGGTATCGCACCAGAATATCTTGGTAAGGATGATATCCAGCTTGGTAAAAAAGAAACAGTCGAGGATACAGCTAAGGTTCTGGGTCGGATGTTTGACGGTATTGAGTTTCGCGGTTTTGATCATAAAACGGTGGAAGATTTGGCGAAGCATGCCGGCGTGCCGGTGTGGAACGGCTTGACAGATAAGTTCCATCCAACACAGATTTTGGCTGATTTCATGACTATTGAGGAACATGTTGGTAAACTCAAAGGCACCAAATTAGTATTTGTGGGCGATGGTCGTAATAATATGGCAAATTCCCTGATGATTGGATCAGCAATTATGGGTCTTGATTTCCGTATTTTAGCGCCTCGTGAACTACATCCGGAGCAAGCTCTTGTTGACAAGGCTCGCCACTTCGCCAGGTCAAGTCATGCGCGTATTACCATTACCGACAACTTCGAAGAAGCTTTACGCGGCGCTGATGTGATTTACACCGATGTTTGGGTTTCAATGGGCGAGGAGGATAAGTTTGCTGAGCGTATCAATCAATTGCGCCACTTCCAAGTCAATCGTGACATGATTAACCTGACGGGGAATCCTGAAGTTAAGTTCATGCACTGTTTGCCAGCATTCCACGACGCTTTGACGATTACTGGTAAAAAAGTTCAGGAAGATTTTGGTCTAGATTCTATGGAGGTTACGGATGAGGTGTTCCGCTCGCCGCATTCGATAGTATTTGATCAAGCGGAAAATCGTATGCATACAATTAAAGCTGTTATGGCTTTAACACTGTAGTTGTTGTCGTAATAAGGAGGTTAAGGAGGCTCCGAGGCAATGGTAGAAAAAATTAAAAAAGCAAAGCAGAAGCTTCGATCGCCGTCGGCTTTTACGATTTTATTTGTCGTGATCGCAATCATGGCAGCACTAACATGGGTTATCCCATCAGGTCTTTATAAGACAGATGATGATGGCAATCGTATCGCGGGGTCGTATCATGTAGTAAATAAAGATCGTACTGTCAAGGAAAAGAAGGATGGTAAAGAGACTGAAGTCGACAAGCATGATCGACAAGGTTTATGGGATGTCTTCACTGCGCCGATTAAAGGCATGACGAATAAGCTTGATGTGATTGTTTTCGTCATGGTGCTTGGTGGATTCTTGGGCGTTACCATGAAGACCGGTGCTCTTGATGCTTCTCTTGGTGCGCTACTTCGCAAGCTTAAGGGTAAAGAAAAATGGCTCATTCCAATTTTGATGACGCTATTTGCTATCGGTGGTACAACTTACGGCATGCAGGAAGAAACAGTGGCGTTTTACGCACTAGTTATACCAATGATGATTGCTGCTGGCTACAATGCAATGACTGGTGTGATGGTGATTGTGCTTGGTGCCGGTACGGGTGTGCTCGGTTCAACCATTAACCCATTCTCTACTGGTGCTGCAGCTGCAACAGCAGACGTAAAGCTAGGTAGTGTAATTCCAATTATGTCTATCATTTTATTACTGTGTCTGATTGCGGCAATTATCTTCACTATGCGCTACGCGGCAAAAGTGAAGGCTGGCAAATATAAGGAGGATGTTCGTTATAAGCCAGCTACGGCTGCTCTAGATATGGAAAACATACCAAAACTAACTACCCCACGAAAAGTTGTCATGGGCGTATTCGCTATCACATTTATCCTGATGGTTCTTTCGCTGATTCCTTGGGGGAGCTGGGAAATTACTTTCTTTGACGACGTGTTTAAGAGAGCTTCAGATTTACCAGTTATCGGTGCAGCGCTCGGTGTGGTTCATAGTGCCGCCTTTGGTGAATGGCTGTTTGGCGAAATCACTACACTGTTCTTGATGTCAACTATTGTAATAACCGCAATTTACTATAAAGAGTTTAAGAAGGAGGGTATTTTCCCAGTTGACACCTTCATTGATGGTGTGAAAGATATCTTGCCAGTTGCTTTGATCATCGCAGTAGCAACCGGTGTTTCTGTTGTGATGACTAACGGTGAAATCCAAGATACTATCATCAGCTGGGGTGAAGCGCTCCTGAAAGATGCTGGCGGTGGTGTTGTTGGTGTGCTGGCGTATCTGTTCTACTTGCCAATGTCATTCATCGTACCATCATCATCAGGTTTGGCAGCAGCAACCATGCCGGTTATTGCGCCAATTGCCGACCTGGTTGGCTCAAGCAAAGAAGTCATGGTGGCAGCCTTTGCTACGGCATCAGGCCTCATCAATATGATGGCGCCAACTATTGCTTCATTGATGGGTGGTTTGGCACTGGCTGGCGTTTCATATCGCGACTGGCTGAAGCGGTCGGCTCCGATTATGGCAGTATTTGCCGTCATCAGCCTTGTAGTTATTGCAATCTTTGGAGCGCTGTAACGTATGGATAAGAAGCGTACTATTGTAGTAGCGCTCGGTGGTAACGCCCTGCAACGGCAGGGCGAAGCCGCGTCTGAGCAGCAGCAGCGGGTGGCTGATGAGACAGTTCGTCAACTTCTGCCACTTATCCAGGCGGGTCATAATGTGGCGATTGTTCATGGCAATGGTCCGCAAGTCGGTAACATTGTTCTGCATGAAGAAGCAATCAACACGACTGATGTGCCAAGTTTACCTCTGGAGGATTCTGGCGCTATGAGTCAGGGTCTGATTGGATTCTGGTTGCAGCAAGCTCTGCATGACGCCTTTAAGGTTAATCAAATGAATAATCGCGCCATCAGTGTTATAACGCAGACAATTGTTGACTTAAGCGATCCAGCTTTTCAAAACCCGACTAAGCCAATTGGTCCGTTTTATTCGGAAGAGGAAGCTAAAACTGTCGCTAGTGAGCGGGGCTATACGGTGAAAGAAGATGCTGGTCGTGGTTGGCGACGAGTTGTGCCTTCACCAAAACCTCAGACGATTGTTGAGGCCGACGTGATTAAAGCGCTAGTCCATGCTGGAGTCACAGTCGTATCAACTGGCGGTGGTGGCATTCCTGTTTTGCAGGATGAAACTGGTCAATTAAAAGGCGTCGCAGCAGTTATTGATAAGGATTTCGGTGCAGCCAAATTGGCGGACCTTTTAGAAGCTGATACATTGTTAATTCTGACTTCGGTTGACGCCGCTAAGATTAATTTTGGTAAGCCAGATGAACAATCTCTGGGTGGGGTCTCAGTGGACGAGCTTCAAAAACACATTGACGATGGTCAGTTTGCGGCAGGTTCGATGTTACCAAAAGCTCAGGCGGCGCTGGCGTTCTTAAATGGCAAGCCGGGCCGCACGTCAATTATTACCTCGTTAGATAAAACTGCTGAAGCAATCAACGGCTCAGCTGGAACGATAATTAAATCGTAATAATACACACAAGAAATTCCTGTCAATAGGGCAGGTTTTCTTGTGTTTATGGATATTTTATTCTATAATATAGAAATTATGTTACAGTATCTTCGCTCGTCAAGTAACGACTCGGTGATTAGTGCGCAAGAAAAATTGCGTGCTGGCTCTTGGGTGCGTTGTGAGCGTCCGAGCGAGGAGGAGGTGGCTCAGCTATTGACGTTAGGTCTGGACGAGGATTTAATTAGTGATGCGCTTGATCCACACGAGGTGCCGCGTATTGAATTTGATAATGACTGGACGTATCTAATTGCCCGTCTACCAGATACAGATGATGATTTTAATGATTTTACTACGCCAATATTATTTTGTCTGAATAAAGATTATCTCGTGACATTATCGCGGGATAGCTTGGGGCGTTTATGGCAGCCGTTTATTGATAAGACGCGAATTAGAACTGATCGGCAAATTGAGCTTCTGGTTGCCATGGTTGAGGCAATTTCAACTCAATACCAGAGGCGGGTGGCAACGATTAACCGTCAAATGCGTGCTGCTACGGATAATATTCATACATTGAGAGTTAATGATATTGCGACGTTGGCCGAATACGAACGCAAATTGAACGATTATTTAGATGCTCTCATTCCGATGAACTGGGCAATTGAGCGCCTTTTGGCGACCCAAAAACTGCGTCTGAAGGAAGATGACAAGGAAGATGTTGAAGACATTTCGATTGATTTAGAGCAGGTAATTGCGCGATGTAAAAGTTTATTGAGGACTATTACAAATGTTCGCGATAGCTACCGAGCAGTGATGGACACGCGACTTAATGAGACGATTCGTCTTCTAACGGTAATTACGGTAGCTTTGACTATCCCGATGATGATTGCTGGTTTATACGGTATGAACGTACCAGTTCCAGGAGCTGATAATCCAGTGATGTTTTGGATTATTGCCGCAATTAGCATGGCTCTGGCCGTTGTTGTGGGATATTATTTCTTAAGGCGTAGGTAGCGCGGGCGTCACCTCGAGTCTAAATTGCTAATATAGCTTATGTATATTATAATTTTTTTATGGTGGTGGGTTATTTTGAGCGCAGATCACTGACCGAGAAGCTGACGCAAGTTAATCGAATGCATAAAAATGGCTGGATTCACTTGGGCGGCAGTTTTGATGCTGTTCGTGTATCTAAGGCTTTATCACTGTCTACGAATGTAGTGCGTGATGTGCTTGATATTCATGAACTTCCTCGAGCAGAATTCTCTGATGGTGTTGAATATGTCTTTACGCGCATGCCGTTTGGACGAACTGATTCTGGCAAAACGGTGCCATTTTTAATTGCGATTTCGGGCGGTCATTATATTACAATATCGCCGTATGCTAAATTCTCGCCTCTAGAAATTAGTGATTATTTATTTAGCACCACTGAGCGGCCAGCGGGGATTTTTGCTGCAAATCTAGCCTATATTATTGCCCAATATGAACAACGCGTACATTTGTTAACGGAGAAGATTGCTGATGCTCGGCGGCGTCTAAGTCGTCGCGAGGTGGAGAATGCTGATTTCATTAAATTTGTAGCAATTGAAGATACACTTAATGAGTATCAAAGCAGTCTGGAGGGAATATCTCATGTTGTTGCGCAGCTGATGGAGAATCGCCGTCATTTGTTTAAAACACGAGATTTAGAAGCGCTGGCGGATATTGATTTACATATCAAGCAGATTTTAGTAGCAATTAGCTCCAGCGCGCACACCATATCCAGTATTCAAAATGCCTATTCAACCGTGGCTAATAATACTTTGAATCAGCGAATGAAAGTTTTAACAGCTATTACTATTCTGCTGGCAATTCCGAATGTCTTTTATGGTATGTATGGAATGAATATTGCCTTGCCGTTTCAGGGGGAGCCTTGGGCATATCCAGTAATTACCAGTTTTACAGTGTTGTTGATTTTACTTGTTATGGTTATTGCCAAGCGAATTCGCTTATTCTAATATATAAATAAGTAGGCATTTTAAAATGTTTTTGCTTGACGTACCAATAGACGTTTGGTACCATTGTTGATGTGTCTCGCGCCGAAGCATTAAATTGCTGATATATAAGTGATAAAGGTCGAAGCGCGTGGGGCTGCACATAATAATAAGGAGTGCAAAACACATGCCAATAGCAATCAAGTTTGTGTCATCCCGGCGCAAAAAGATCGCGGTGGATGTGGTGCCTGCCGAATGGCAAACATACATAGCACAATAAAAAGTGCAGTCGCTCTCATAATAGAATAGGGACGACTATAAATAAATCCCGCTCCAAGGCACCGGAGCGGGATTTTGGTTTTTCGTCAAATAGTATTAATCTTTTATTTCTACGCCAGCCTTTTTAAGCGCTTCTTTTACTGACGATTCAATTGAGCCTGAACTATCCATTTCAGTGTTTTTTCCATTGACATAGAAGGTTGGAGTGGCGGCAACACCATGTTTGCGCCCTAATGCCATGTCAAAGTCAATCTTATTCTTAACCTTGTTACTGGCAACATCGATTTTATACTGATCAATGTTGAGGTTTAATTTTTCTGCATATGACCTAAATATCGTGTCGCGCTCTGTGGCACTGGCATTCTTCCAGGCGTCCTGGCTAGAGTATAAGAGACTATTCATCTCCCAGAATTTTCCTTGCAGTCCAGCGGCTTCAGCGACGGCTGCGGCAGCTCGTGCATTTGGGTGTGAGCCAGCAATTGGGAAGTTGCGGAAGATAAGTTGCACATTATCCTTGTATTTTTTTGCAATTTCTTCAGTTTTTGGTGCAGCAGCGCTACAGCCAGGACATTGATAGTCCGCGTACTCAACAATAGTCACCTTAGCGCTCTTGCTGCCAATTTCATGGTCGGCAATGTTGCCGTTTCGGGACTCTGCGGCTATTGCTGTGTTCAACTGATCGTTTGTGATATCGCTCACATTGAGTCGATTTTGTGTTGAAATATAAATCATTCCGCCAACAATTGCTATTACAATAATTGAGAAAATTATCCAGCTTTTCTTGTTCATTTTACCTCCGTTTACTCTAGCAAGTATAGCACGAAATACGGTACAATAAAACTATGATGATAATGCTAATTATTGGATATTTAGCTGTTTTAGCGACGTTGTTGATTGTGATGGGGGTCCAACCAAATATGCCGTCGCACAGTCAATTTGAACTGCAACGTCGAAGTAAAAAGGGCGACAAAAAAGCTGATATTTATTTGCGGCAGCAAAAATTCTTATGCGATATAATTTCTTTGCAACGAGCGTCGGCGTCTTTACTGCTGGTTATTTTAACAGTTCTTAGTGTCAATTTATTTCACTGGACAATTGGACTCATATCATCAATGATAATTGCTCTTGAAATCGGTGCAGTGGCGCGGATCCGTTTGTGGCAAAAATATTCACAGCAGTTATATGAAAAATATGAATCACAAATCTTAGCGATTATTGAACGTCATCAATTATTGTTTTCGCTAATTCGTTCGGTTTCGCCAATGGTAAATGGTAGTCGTGTAGTTGAGTCGAAGGATGAGCTATTGGAGATAGTTGCTCGGTCGAGTAGAGTTTTCTCTGCTAACGAAAAGAAGCTGATTAATAGTGGGCTAAAATTTAACGATATGAGGGTTGAGAGTGTGATGACGCCACGAAGTATGATCGAGGCGGTGCCGGTGGATGAGTTTCTTGGGCCGCTTGCTTTAGATGATCTTCATAAAAAAGGCTATAGTCGATTTCCGGTTATCCAAGGTGATATTGATCATATAGTTGGCATGTTAAGGATTCAAGATTTGTTAACAATTGATCGCAAGTCAAAATCTCATCGTGCAGAAAAAGTTATGAGTAGAGATGTTTACTATATAGATAAAGCTCAGACTCTACAGTACGCTTTGGCCGCATTCTTAAAAACACAGCATCATCTTTTTATTGTTATTAATGAACTTCGAGAAACGGTAGGTTTACTGAGTTTGGGTGATGTTATGGAGGAATTGTTTGGCCGTAAGATAGATAATGAATTTGACTCCGAGGAAGGCCTTTGTAAGGTTATTGAGCGTAAAAATCGCAGCACTAACAGCTTATAGAGCGCGGATATTGCTTAAGAGTCTATTTTTTGCATGTATCGACATTCGGGATAATTCGAGCATCCGTAGAATGGTGAATGATTATTTTTGCTGTGTCTTATTACCAGATGACCGCCACGACAGCGTGGACATGGTTTAATTTTTTGAGATATGTCTGATACGTCAGGAATTGGTATTACGACACCTTTATCTTCAAGGGCGCGAATGATGGTAAGTAGTCCCGTGTTATCAATAAGCCGTATTTTGTTGCCATTGGTAGAATATTTTACAAATCTTCGCGCGTCCGATGAGAAGATGTTTGTCGTGACAAAGAATGCCTCGCCGCCGTGTAAATGATCAACAACTGCACCATAAAAATCACGCACTTCGGATACTTTGACAATTTGTTTAATATACTTTTTACATTGGACATAACTTTGGACGCCGTTTTTGTATAATACAATGTCGATGCCACCGTCGCGTTTATACGGAGTGGTTGCAGCCGAATAGCCAAAATGTTCAAATAATTGAGCGATGTATTTTTCGAAATTATACGGCGACATGGAGCGAATTTTGGTGAGCAGTTCATGGTCGCTGAGTGGTGTGGTTGGAGTAGACCTGTTCTCGGTAATGGGCTGCTTGTTCGTTGATTGTGCCCCTTCCGAAGCAGACATTTGGGTTAACTGGATATCTACTGCGGGCGATACTTCCTGGCGTAATTCCTCTAGCTCCCGGTAGGCTGTGATATATCGTTTATGATAATAAAACACTACAAAAGGACTGGCGATGATCCACGTAATTAAACAAAAGATGACTACAGTGCCCACCGTATAGCTATCCATAGGGCGATTATAGCATAAAACTGTTGTCGCTGTGGTATAATAAACAGATATGAAACAGAGGACTTTTGCAATTGATACACCAACGAAAGTTGGGGAAATGATTACCGTGGCGGGCTGGGTACACTCACGTCGCGATCATGGTGGACTGATTTTTATTGACCTGCGCGACCATACTGGGCTGGTGCAGCTGGTGATTAATCCTGATAGGGCGGAAGCGTTTCGTTTGGCGGAAAGCTTGCGTGATGAGTTTGTGATTCATGCTAGCGGTGTGGTGACTGAGCGTGGCGAAGGTTTGAAAAATCCAAATATCGCCAGTGGTAATGTAGAAATTGTGGTGGAGAGTTTGGAGATTCTCAATCGTGCTGAAACCTTGCCAATCCAGCCATTTGCCGAGGAGAATCAGGCAGGCGAGGACTTACGTTTTAAGTATCGCTACCTCGACTTGCGCCGCCCGAAGATGCAGGAGATGCTGAAAAAGCGTGCTGAAATGTATAGGCGAATGCATCAGTATATGGATACTCGGGACTTCATCGAGATTCAGACGCCGATTTTGGCAAATTCCAGCCCCGAGGGTGCGCGTGATTTTCTGATCCCCAGCCGGTTGCAGGAAAATAAGTTCTATGCTCTGCCGCAAGCGCCGCAGCAGTTCAAGCAGCTGCTGATGGTTGGCGGTGTGCCGCGGTATTACCAGTTGGCGGCGTGTTTTCGCGATGAAGATCCGCGAGCTGATCGACTGTACGGCGAGTTTTATCAGCTGGATTTGGAGATGAGCTTCGTTGAAGACGGCGAGGAAGTCCGCCAGGAAGTTGAGCCGTTGATGTGTCAGTTCGCGACCGATTTCGCGGGTAAGAAGTTGCTGGATTTGAGTGACCTGCCTGTTGGTGATGGCAGTCCAATTCCGCGCATTTCCTACCGCGACGCCATGGAGACATATGGCTCGGACAAGCCAGACCTACGTTTTGGTATGAAGCTGATTGAATTGACCGACGTATTTGCCGAAACTGAATTTGGCGTGTTCAAAAACGCTGAGTGTATCAAGGCGATTTGCGTGAAAAACGGCGCTTCTTTGAGCCGCAAGCAAATTGATCAATTCACCGACATTGCCAAGAGTGAGGGGGCGGGCGGTTTGCCCTACATTAAATATGTTAAAATAAAACACCCTGACGAGGCACAGGGATATGCAATCCCGATCACTAGTAGTGATTTTTATGGCTATGATGCGATTTCGCCAGTGGCAAAACACTTGTCAGACAGAGAACGTAAATCGCTTATAGATACAATGAAACCTGAAGACGGTGATGTTGTCTTCTTCGGCGCCGACACTCGCTCAGTCGTCAACGCCGTACTTGGTCGTCTGCGCAACGAATTTGCTACCCATTTCAACTTGAAAGACCCGAGCGTGGTGGCCTTGGCTTGGATTATTGATTTTCCGTTTTATGAATGGGATGATCACGGCAAGAAGCTTGATTTTGGGCACAACCCATTTGGTATGCCAAAGGGCGGGTTGCAGGCGCTGGAGTCGGCCAAGACTGACGCCGACAAGCTCGCCATCGTGGCTGATCAATTCGACATGGTGATGAATGGCTACGAAATCTGCTCCGGCGGTGTGCGAAACCACAATCCTGCAGTGCTATATAAAGTATTTGACCTGCTTGGCTTTAGTGAATCCTATGTTGAGGAAAAATTTGGCGCCATGCTAAATGCCTTCAAATACGGTGCGCCGCCGCACGCTGGCTGTGCCTTTGGTGTTGACCGCATCCTCATGGAGCTCATCGACGAAACGAACGTCCGCGAGACCCTAGCTTTTCCAAAGAACGGCTCTGGTGTTGACGTGATGATGGATTCACCGTCAACAGTCGATCCAGCGCAGCTACGAGAATTAGGACTATAAGATACATCACGGCGGAGTAAATCTGCCGTGATCATGTTAACTGGTAGGTGGAATTATTTTTGCCGCTTTTTCTGGCTGATAAATTGTGCAACAAGACCAATGATAACAACCAGAACTGCAACGTAAAGCAACCCATTGATCAACCAGGCGGCAAGGCGAAACACCATGCTCAATACCCAAGCGATAATAACCAGGACTGCGATGCTGTAAATTAATTTAGGAAAAGACATATATCCATTATACCATCTACCGCGAGCTAAGCATACCGTCAAACCACCCCTTAGCATGGCAATCACGAAAGTTCCAAGCCCCGAGGCTTTCGGTCTTGTAGCTCCAGTAAAACCAAGCATCGACGTTTGCTGGTACGGCAAGTTGCGATTGGCAGTGAGCGTATTCGGTGTCGTCGCTAGCAATGCCTGGCGGCAAAGTAGCACTCCATTCGCCAATGATCAGCGGCTGCTGCTGGGCATAATCGCGGTACTCGTCAGACCGTTGGTCAAGCACCTGACGGTGGTGAGTTAGCGATGTCGCTTGATTATCCGCATCGGAAAAGCACTGGTAATGGTGTATATCCAGCGTGTTAGACCCGACGCGCCCCGACCACCAGGCTGGCTGGTAGCAATCAGATGCCACGATGCGCACATGAGGCGGCAATTTACTACGCAATTTCCGGCTCGTTTTGTGTGTCCACCACCACAGTCGCCACCGTTCGCGTCGTGTCGTTACTAGTGGTTCATTGAGTAGTTCGATACCCCACAGCGCGGGATGCTCACCGTATTCACCGGTAATATCCAGCAGTGTCTGTGTGGTTTTTTGCTGATTGACGCGTTGATACCATTGAACGCTACCGGTGTTGCCACTACCGCTGTGGTCGCTGGCGTTTTGAGCACCAGGTGCGGCGTGGAGGTCGAGCAGAACCTGTAAATCATACTGCCGAGCCATGTCCATCAGCCAGTCAAGCTGCGGCTTTGCTGATATATACGGCGGCTGATCCTCGAGAACCCAATAACCAATCGGCAGCCGTATCAAATGCACGCCAGCGTGCGCCAGCCACTTGATATCAGCTTCCTGGATGAATGTTTGTCGATGCTGCTGGATACGCGCCTGGCCGTCTACGGTTTGAGACAGTTCATATTCGTTGGTCGCGTCCGTTCCGGCAAATACGCTTGGCGTCATCCATCGTTCGAGCACTAGCCAACCGCCCAGATTGACACCGGGCATGGCAGGCGAGGAGGAGTGATGGCTCATATTTCTACTGTATCATGAATAATCTGGATTTTCTGCCAAAGTAGATGGCTGGAGGGTTATAGTCGAACACCTAACCAAGATGCTAAAATATCACCAGCAAAGTAAGCCAAACCAGCTGCAATTGCACCTAGCGTTAGAGTGATTACGGATGATCGCCACGGCGATTGCTCGCTGACCTTTCCTTTAATGAAGCCGATTAATACGAATACGACAGCAGTTAATATTGAGCTAACGTAAAATAATGTTGTGCTGGAAATTTTTAGGTTTGCTATAACATCAATTAAGTATGGCAGGACCGGTACGCTGCCAACTATGACGAAGGCTAAAAATGTCATTAGTCCTATTATTTTTGATGAGGACCGCTTTTCCTTATTATGAACCAGCTCATCATGTTCAGCGCTTGCCGCTAAGTAGGCGCTGGATCCCATTGAGAATCTATCGGTAATTAAATTAGCAATACCTAAAATAAGGATCACTGCGCTGGAAATTCCAGCTCCAGCTGAGGCTGCCACGACCGTGAATGTTGTTACGGTGCCATCGACTGCACCATAGACAAATTCTGGAATGTACTTTTTAATAAAGTTTTACATAACCGTATTACTGTACTACAGTAACTTTGTTCGAAGATTGGGCTATTGACATTTTAATAAGCTTATGCTATAGTCAAATAGTTAGATTATCTAATACAAACAAATTAGTAAAGCATGCTACAATAAAAATAAGAAATATAAACTTTTACAGAAAGGCAAGGCGTGGAAGATATTCAAACAACCATAATCTTATTATCGATCATAGTCGGGTTATTGTCTGTTATTATCGTGGCGTTGCTGGTGGTAGTTATTACCCTGTTGGTAAGGATTAACGCAATCATGAAGAGTGTTGGCAGAATTACGACAAATGTTGCCAGTGCGACCGAATGGTTGTCACCAACAAAAGTTTTTAGTGAAATATCAGGATTGTTTCGTAAAAAATAATTAAATAAAAAGGAGTAGCAATATGAAAAAAGTATTAGCAATTATCGGTGCAGCAGCAGCAGGTTTTGCAGCAGGAATTTTAACGGCGCCAAAGAGCGGTAAGGAGACTCGTAAGGATTTAAAGAAGAAGGCTATCAAACTGAAGGCTGACACGGAAAAAGTTGCCGGTAAGGCGGCTGCGGTAGCTAAAGATAGCGTTGATTCATTAAAAGTTGGTTCCCGAAAAGTAGGCGATGCTGTCACGGAAACTGCGAAAGACGTTAAGGGTAACGTTGAAAAGCGATTTAAGTAATATTTGACTATATTCAAGAAGACGTGAGATAATATTAAGTGATGAGAAAAACCACTTTCTATCTCGCGTCTTTTTTAGTTGCTTCAAGTCTGCTAATCACACCACAGACAGTTTTGGCTGAATCAGTGGATGTTAGTATTGACTCAGAAATTACTAAAGCACTTCGTCAAAACTGTAGTTCTGTGCGAGTGGCTGTTAAGAATATTCACACCAATGACGCATTAACTAGGGTTAATGTTGGTCAAAGGTATAATTCTATTTCTACTAAACTGATGGCCAGATTAAACGGTAGGCTAGCCATTAACAAGCTGGATAGCTCTAAATTAGTCAATATCACTAATAATTTTGAGTCAGCGCGACTTAAGTTTAATAGTAATTATAATGATTATGATACAGCAATGACCGAATTGCAGCGAGCTAGTTGCCTAGATAATGTAGCGGATTACTATCAAAAGTTGATTGCTGCCAGAGACGCGCGAAATCGCTTGTCTGAAGACATAAAGACGATGAATGATTTGTTGATTAGGTATAGGGAAGAGGTTCAGGCCGTTAAGGGCTCAATTTCTGGAGGCCAAAATGGATAGGCTAAAAGACTTGTTGTGTCAGTATAAGTTTGTGACTTTTATTGGGCTAACAATTACTATCTCTGTTTTTTTGGTCCTGGTGGCCATGTTTACATACTATAAAACTGATGCTTATCGTTTGGATTTGAGTCGTCCTGAATATTCGTCACGTCGAAAGCAGATAAGTAAAGATGCTAATGAGAAGAGTCGTGAATTTGACGCCCAGGGTCAGGTTAATCAGGGTACACTAAAAGACTTCCTGGGTATATATGATAAGGAAGTAGACAACGTCAGCAAAATCAAAGCATTTTCTAACGATGTGCTCAGTGACAAAGAATTGGGTCTGCGTAGTAACTAAACTATTTTTTAATTATTGGTGTTGGTGTTGGCAGCGTTGCCAGAAGGACTCCTTCGCGGTCAAAGTTTTGCAGCAAGCGATGACGCATTTCAGAAGTTACTGCCCATTGGTCGGATGGCTGAGTTTTTCCAGCAATAATTAATTCTGTGCCTCGCCCAGTAATGTCACCGACAGAAACAAATTTAGGTGGATCAATAATTTTCTTTTGCCAAGCTTTTTCTTTGGCTAATTTTTCGCCAGTAGAATTAATAATGTGTGTAACCTCAGATATATCAGAGCTGGGGTCAATATAAATACTAAATCGCGACATGCTATAGCCCATCGTTTTGTTGATGACGTGCTGGATTGTGCCGTTGGGCACGTAATGAACATTACCGCCAGAGTCGCGTATAACAGTGGTGCGAGTACCTACTCTCTCGACTGTGCCAGCTGCTCCCATGACGTCGACCACGTCGCCAACACGATATTGGTTTTCGGCAATGATAAAAATTCCCGATAGAAAATCCTTAACCAGCGACTGAGCGCCAAATCCTAAGGCTACACCAATAATGCCAGCGCTGGCGAATAGCGGAGATAAATCAAATGAGAACAACTTATTGGCGATAATTGCCATGACGTAAAAAATAATAATAATTCGCCAAAAACTACGCGTTAGTTGGATGAGAGTTTTCTCGCGTTTTTCCATGTCTTTACGATGCCAAGAGCGATGTTTGGCGGTGGAGCGAATGGAATAATGTATCGCCGAAGAAAGTAAATATTTTACGATAAAGTAGACAAAAACGGAGCCAACAACAACGCTTAGGGTGTCAATAATACGCTCGCTAATTAACCAGCCCATGTTATTGCCGTGTAACCATTGCCCCAAAGTAGAAGAGTCCAAAAACTGTTTTATAAGCTTATCCATTATTGATTTAGTATAATGTAAAATATGAGTTTTGTCGATCCAAATCAGTTTATTATTACACGTAAACGTAAGAAATATAAGTTTGCATTATTTCATAATTCGCCGCTATGCTTTGAGTTTGATGAATGGGTGCCGCACCAGGTTGATGTGGTGGAAATTGGTGCTGGTAACGGTATGTTTATAGTGGAGTTAGCGGCCCGTCATCCGGAACAGGTGTTTGTGGCGGTCGACGTTAAGGGCGATCGCTTGCAGAAAGGTGCGCGGGAAGCGGAGGCTCACCAGCTTAATAATGTGTTTTTTGTTAGGGCCCGGGCTGATCAGCTTGGCGAGTTGTTTACGCCCAACTCGCTAAATGCTATTTGGCTGACTTTCTCTGATCCGTTTCCGCGAAAGCGCAGTGCTGGACGTCGTTTGACGCATCCGCATTTTCTGAAAACTTATGCCGAGTTGCTATGTGCCGATGGGTCGTTAATTATCAAACACGATAATCCTGACTTTTTCAATTGGAGTCTCGAGCAGCTGGTTACTGAAGGTTGGCGTTTGAAAGAATTGACCTTTGATTTGCACGAGTCAGATCTCGGCGAAGATTACAAAATCCTTACCGCCTACGAACAGCGTTGGCTGAGTGAGGGTAGAATTATCAATTTTGTAAAAGCGGTGCGCGGCTAATATACTAAAATTAAGGAGTTTTATGAAATTTAACGACTACTCAGCAAAAGCACTTTCTACATTGACAGACAAAGATTCTCATCAGTATGGTGATGTTGATGCTAGACTAATGTCTCAGGTTTTGGGGTTGAGCGGTGAAGCTGGTGAAGTAATGGAGAAATTTAAGAAAATATTGCGAGACAAAGATGGCAAAATCTCTGATGATGATCGTGCCGCAATCATTAAGGAGCTGGGTGATGCACTCTGGTATATTAATTCTATATCTCATCTGCTTGGCAGTAGCTTAGAAGAAGTGGCGCGGAAAAATAACGATAAACTACTTAGTCGTCAGAGTCGCGGAAAGATTCATGGTAGTGGTGATGATCGTTAACTTTTAGCTAGTTGTTCGCGAATCCAGCCATCAATTGTACCTGCGCCCATACAGAGGACTAGTTTTCCTGATTCTTGTGCTGTAGTGATATTTTGCCACAGATTATCATCAAGCTCGGCAAAATGAAGTTTTTCTGGGTTAATATTTTTGGCGAGTTGTTGTGGTGTTAGAATCGGTAGGTCTGGATTTTCTCTAGTCAGGTAGGTTGGTAGCCAGTAAATTTCATTAGCATCACAGAAAATGTCCGCGGTATATTGGTCTATTATTTCATACTGACGTACGTTTTGATGTGGTTGATATACTAGTATTACCTGGTCTGATAATTCTCGGGCCATTTGTAATGTCGCGCGAATTTCAATTGGATGATGACCATAATCAGAGTATAAGTTGTCGGCCAATTTTTCAAAGCGGCGACCTGATCCTGGAAAAGAATTAATTGCTTGATATATTTCTGACTTATTGGCGGATGTGGACATGTGCTTTAACGCTTCAATTATCAGTGTGGCATTTTTTCGATTATGTTTACCAGGTATAGTAATATTTTGGTTGGCGCTACTTAAAGTGATTAGGTTTTTTGGATTAAATATGGTGGAGTTTTCTTGCCAGACAATAATTTTTTTGGATTTTTCGCCAAATTCATGGAAAGCCTCTAAATAAGATTTTTCTGTTGGATATGTGTCGGGGTGGTCATAATCTACAGAGGTAATTAAACTAATTTCCGGAGAAAAATGTAAGAAATTGCGATCAAATTCATCACACTCGTACACGAAAAATTGACTATTTTCATCAAATTCTCCACTTGGCGCAAAGCTTAATGTCGAGCCAACGGAATAGCTGACGGGAATTTGCAGTTGCTGCATCACCCAAACTAACATGCTTGTGGTGGTGGTTTTCCCGTGGGTGCCGGCAATTGCAATGAGCTTGAGATCTTTATCGGCAATTATCTGCGCCAATAGTTCGTCGCGCTTACTGGTTTTTATACCTAATTCTCTGGCTAAAACTAACTCTGGGTGATCATCGGGTAATGCGGCGGTATGGATGAACCAGTCAAAAGGCGCCTTTTTATGTTCTGACTGTAAATATTCACCAGATTGATCAAAGGAAATAGCTATGCCGGCTACTTCTAACTCATCAGTGATAAGACTTGGTGATTTATCGGAGCCGCAGACATCATAACCTGCCCCTAAGGCAATCCTACTAAGTGGACCGATGCCAACACCACCAATTCCCGAAAAATAAATTCTCATAACTTTATTATAGCACTGTAAGCTGAGTAGGTTCTCGTCGTTTAGATAATTTGATATACTAAAATTAGAGAGAAGATGGTGGGATGGCAATAGATAAGAGAAAGACTAAATTTAGGATTAAGCGGCTCAGTCAAATTAAGACTTGGCAGTTGCTCATTTTATTAGTCATGTCTTCTTTTATTTCGGCAACATTTCTTCGTCTTAATAATGTTGGCATGGTGGAGCGGCGAGAATCTGTAGAGAATGCTGACAAAACCGGTGACATAGTTAGTCTTCAGCAGCGTATGTACGATTTGCAGCGTTACGTTTCAATGCATATGAATGCTCATCCGGGCAAAATAGCCTTAGATCATACCTACAAGCGAGCATATGATCAGAAGCTAAAAGAGTTTGAAGAGGCAATTAAAAATCGATCAAATAACGATACGGTTTCAAAAGTTCGTTCCGTCTGCGATGCCAAGGCTCAGCAGGGTGGCTATGGTAGATTTACGACACAGGCAGACCCAAGATACATAAATTGTATTAATGAAGAGTGGGAGAAGTATCCTGCCGCTAAGGTTGCTAATCTACAGTTTGAAGCTCCTTCGACTGAACCGTATTATCATACGTTTGTATCACCGGTGTGGTCTGCCGACTTTGCTGGATGGTCGCTGTTGGTGACAATACTGATCGCCGTGATTATTATAGTACGCTTAGTTATCTTGGGCGTATTAAAATTAATGTTGAAGCAACGAAATAAGCTTTTTTAGCTTGACAGGGGTGATATAGAGATAGTAATCTATATAGGTATAGCATTAATAGGAGGTACATAACCAAATGGCTTACAAGCACACCAATTCAAAGGGCATCACATACTACTTGCATAAGACTGACGTAACTTTGCGCGGCGGCAAGACTCAAACCATCTATTTCTTCGCTAAGGTTGAGAAGAATGAGAAGGGCACTCCATGTGATTTGCCAGAAGATCGTATTGTAAAAGAAAATCCACGCAACGGTTTCTTGACAATCTCTAAGAAGAAATAGTCTTTTGCTTGCACCATAAGCGTGTTTGGTGATATAGTATAACCAAACAAACAGGTGCCACAACTCCTCTGCAAAATAGCAGGGGAGTTTTTTGATTATGTTGATTATTTTTAATGATTATGGTATAATACAATTGTGGAAAAAACTCCGATGTTGCCGGTATATGATAATACGCCCGAAGGCGAGGCTGATCGACGTGTTGATCAGGGCTGTGGCACTTATTATGATTACGGATATAGTGTTGATGGCGATCGACCTGAGTGTAGTGGTGGTTTATCGAGTAGCGGAAAGCGGCCTAATATGAGAGGTTTGTGGCGCAGAAGTCGACATAGGCCTTATGGAGAGCCGTCTGAATCTGATCTAATGTGTCCTAAGCCAGGAAGAGTCTCACTATCCGAGGAGCAAAGAGAGATAAATAGACGAGGCGCAGCTTTGGCACGTAAGGCTCTGGAGCGTGCGAGGAAGAATCGGGAGAATGGGAAGTCTTCAGTTGAAAGCTCAAGCCGTCAAATGCCGGAAGATATGATTGAGTCCGCTAAGGCTTCTTGGGGTGAGCGTCAGGGAGAATTGTTTTAGTGTATGCAAGTAACCTAAAAGAAAAAGCCCCCTTCCGAAAGAAGAGGGATTTTTCTTGGTGGCGGGGGTAGGATTTGAACCTACGACCTTTTGGTTATGAGCCAAACGAGCTACCAGGCTGCTCTACCCCGCGATACCTAGTTATAATATCAGGTTGGCATAATAATTGCAACAAGTTAGCGTCTGCGGCTATTCCCGCCAAACAAAAAGTTCATCCATTGTTGGAAATTACTGTCGGTTCTTACAGTGTTTGGTGTGGGTTTTTCTGCAGCAGCCGCATCTTCAAATGACTGAGTGATTAGTTGCTTCTCGCCAGGGAGACCTTTGCCAGTTCGTTGCCTGAGGGTTAGTTCTTGATACTCTTCACTTTGGTAGTATTTTGACTCATATTCCAGTAGGGAAACTTGTAGCTTCTCGATCTCTACTTGCTGGCGTTTATTCTCAATAGTGCGCTGCAGCTCGTAATTTTTTTGCATTGATTCAATAGAGCCCCAAGCCCAGCTCATGGCAATTAAAACAGCCACAGCAATGACAATATTATTTAAAGTTAAATAATCGTGCTGTACCCTGTAAATTAATCGTTTGAGTTTTAGTTTGTTCATTTTACAAATTTAATGGCTACCACATAATATTGTAGCAGGAATAATAAAAATATTCATCTTATGATTATCAATTTCAAGTTCAGTCTGTGGTGGGGGCGGCTGGGATCGAACCAGCGACCAATCGGTTATGAGCCGACTGCTCTAACCCCTGAGCTACGCCCCCGTAGAGCTTATTATAGCGCATCAGAGGTAATTAGAGAAGTTTTCCAGCGGCAATTCGTACAGCTTCTGACCAGGAAGTGAAACAGTGTGGTGTGGCGGCTAATTCGTCACTGGTAATTTTATGTCGAATGGCTAGTGATATCTCGGCTATCATGTCGCTGGCATGCGGTCCGATTATCGTTGCTCCAATAATTACTCGTCTTTGATTAACAATCAGCTTCACAAATCCTGTTCGCTGGTCGGTAATATTGCTGCGTACGGCGCTTGTCAGCGGGACAATTGCCATTTTCACTTTTATGCCTTTCTTTCGGCAATCATTTTCATTCATACCCACTTGGGCAATCTCTGGCTGCGTAAAAGCTACTTGTAAGCGTGGTGAGCCGCCCGTCTTTAACTTGTTATTATGCAGCAAATTATGAGCAGCTATACGACTTTGGCTTAAAACTTCATGTGTTTGGATGGTAGTATCCACGACACTTCCAGCAGCAAAAATATGTCGCGCAGAGGTTCGTAGGGAAGAGTCGACAGAAACACCTTTTCTTGTGTATTTTACGCCAGCATTTTCTAATCCCAAGTCTGTCGCAGGTATTTGTTGGTCGGCAATTAAAATTTCATCGACACGTACTGATTTTTCAACTTGACCCTGTAGGAAAGTAATGCGTTTTTGGATAGAAGATTTTTGGATTGAAATAACTTTGGTGTAGGTTAGAACGGATATATTACGGTTTTTCTTTGCGTCGTTAGTCAGGAGGTTACTAACTTCCTCGTCAAAATTCGGCAAGATTCGCGATGACTCTTCTGCTATATAAACTTTAGTGCCTAAAACTGAGAATATATGAGCCAGCTCCAGGGCTGCAGTGCTTGACCCTATAACAAATATGGTCTTTGGCAGTCGCTTTAGATTGAAGATAGTTTTTGGGGTGTGGTATGTAGTGTTTTCTAACCCAGGAATTTTTGGAATTTGCCAATCAGAGCCAGTGGCAATAAGGAATTTGCGGGCCGATAAATGTCTGCGATTTACGGCAATTTCGTTTGGGCTTAAGAAGTGGGCGTTTCCTGCAAATACACTAATGCCTTGTTTCTCATAGTAGCGACGGTTTCCGCCGGCGCCAGTTCTTTTGGTGACGACATCTTTCCAGGAGAGCAGGGAGGGGTAGTTATAGCCAACAGAGTTAGTACGTAGTCCAAATTTAGCGGCATTTTTGGTAATCTGATAAGTGTTGATGGTGTAGGACATAAATCCGGTTGGTACGTCTCCCCAATTTGGCGATTCCCCGCCAAATGTTGATTTTTCTACAACAGCAACTTTTTTGCCAGCACTAGCCAATATACTGGCTGCTGGCGAACCGCCAGCGCCGCTACCAATTACGATATAGTCATAGTCAAATGTCGGTTTTTGTGACATTAAATCTCCTAAATTATAGTTTTATAATTCTTATATAAATAAGCCGCGTCGGGATGTAGGTCTTTCATAATACGCTGAGCTTGTCGTCGAATGTCGGCAGAAGTTATCTCCGGGCGAGTTTCGCACCAATTCATAACACCTAAAGTGACGGTTTTTGCAATGTCCTGGGCCTGTCCTTCTGGCGTGCGAACGCTCAGGCAGGTAGCAAATATAGAATTATGTAGCTTATCGGGGCTAAATTCTTCTGGCGGTCGCTTCCCTTGTTTTGTAACATAAATTTGCTCGGATCTTACCATAGGCTACCTCCGTAGCTGATTACGCCAATAACGCGATCGACAAACATAAAGGCAGCTAGGATAAGCAAGCTTCCGCCGCTTGCAAATTGTATAAATCGTTTATGGTTTTCTCGCCATTTTTGCAGACTAGAAATATTGTGACCACCGCCGACTAGCACGATGATAATTAAAAGGGGTAGTATTGATATGATGATATAAGTGACGACGCCAGCAACTTGTAGTAATGGGTTTGGTAGGGTGATTATGGCTAGACTAGCAGTAACAATTGGTGCAATGATGAAGATAATTTCCGCAATTACACTGGTTAGGCCTAGGGCAAAACTTTCAACAGAGTTTTTAGTCTTTTTGGTGCGTTTATTTAGATAATCAGCAAAACCGCGCGGAATCCATAATGAGGTGCCAGGCTGGCGGCGATAATAAAATGCCCAGATGGCGATACCTAATCCAAACATCATCCCAGAAACAATTGCAGCAACGAGCTGCTCGGTACTGGTGACATGATGGATTAACAGAGACAAAAAGTAAGAAACGGAGCTAATTAGTAGTAGAGTGGTGGTTAATACGCCAATCACAAAACTATTACTCATGCGAAAGATTTTTCGTTGAGCGGTTTTTTTGCCAATTGAATGACCGCTTAGTAATGTTAATACACTGACACTTAGTTGAAAGCTGGCGTGGATAATTGCCGTAAAAACTATGATGGCTAGCGATGAGATTGTTACGGGGGTCATGTTTGTGTATAAATCCTTCCCCACTAGTGTAGCACAAGCGGAATAAAAAGGTAAATAATAGGCTAAAAAGGTATTGCTTTTTTGTCAAATTTATGATAGTATAAGGACAGTTAAATAATTAACACAAAAAGGAAAAACATCATGGAAATAAATATCAGCGAATTGTCTGAATTTTTAGAGGTAACTCGAAAAAAGGAATTGGCAACTTGGGATCGACAGCGCAATTCGTGGGAGCTGGATAGTTTTGTGTCGCGACAGTTGGCTGCCCTAGATGGCGTCCAATCTGATGAATTAGAGTTAATCTAGTCATATAAAATTCCTCGCCAGTTGACGAGGAAAATAAATAATATCTGGTAGCACCGGGTGGACCCGAACCACCGACCTCAGGCTTATGAGTCCTGCGCTCTAACCAGCTGAGCTACGGTGCCACGACTCATTGATTGTAACAGATAGTACAGATTTTGCCAAATACGTTTTTGGGTATAAGTATTTTATGAGATAATAGATGGGTGAGATATATTGTCGCAGTCAGTGGTGGGATTGATTCGGTAGTATTACTGGATTTAATGTCACGGACAGAAAAAGATCTGGTGGTCGCTCATTTTGATCATGGTATTCGTGAGGATTCGGCAAGTGATGCTAGGTTTGTTGAGGCTTTAGCTGACAAATATAAGATTCAATTTGTTTGTCGGCGTGAGAAGTTGGGCTCTGGCGCTAGCGAAGAATTGGCGCGACAAAGGCGTTATGAATTTTTGCGTGGCGTGGCGGCGGATTTTGATGGGATGATAGTGACGGCGCATCATCGAGAAGATATTATTGAGACTGTGGCTATGAATTTGGCTCGTGGCTCCAGGTGGCGTGGACTGGCTGGTATGAGTGATAGCGAGATTGCTAGGCCAATGAGCGGATGGACAAAGCAGAGAATTTATGAATATGCAATTCGCCAAAAGCTGGAATGGTGTGAAGATGAAACAAATCAAAGCGATGCATATCAAAGGAATAGATTTAGGCGTCGGATAAATTGTGAACTTGATGAATATCAAAAGGCTGGCGTGTATGAGGTTTGGCGACAGCAGAGAAAATTGAGAATAGAGATTGAGCAGGAGCTAGAGGGGTTTGATGAGGCTGTAAATAGTCGATATTTTTTGACCATGATTGATGATAATGTCGCACAAGAATTAATCTACTGTCATATTTTACGACATTACGATGTTTCGTTACTGGGTTCTCAGTTGGAGCGAACATTAATTGCCATAAAAACCGGAAAACCTGGTTCGTGTTGGCAAATTGGCGGTGGTATTATGATGAAATTGACAATGAGAGATGTTATAATAGACAGAGTTTGATTAGTATAGGCGAAAGGATTAGTTGAGAATGGCTGTTAAGATGCCTCAAAGAAACGGTAAGAACGGAATAAATCAGATTGTAAAATTTGGACTGTTTTGGGCAATTATAATTTTTGTAGCGTTGATTTTTTATGCAACGCTCTTCCCTGCGTCTAACCTTAAGGACGTAGCTTTATCAGATGTGGTTCGTCGGGCGAACGAAGGTAAGATTGCTCAATTAGAAATTCAGGGCAATGACATTAAGGTCACAGTTAAAGACCAGCCTAAGCCTACCGAGCGATCAGTTAAGGAGTCTGGCAGCATTTATGAGCAGGGCTTAAATAAGGATGCTAAGGTAGAGGTTAAAGTTATTCCACCATCAACAACCGGTGAGGTAGTGTGGAACTTGGCGGTGATAGTGGCGCCAGTGTTGATTATTGTCGTCTTCTTTATGTTTATGATGCGCCAGGCGCAAGGCCAAAATAATCAGGCTATGGGTTTTGGTAAGAGTAAGGCTCGTCTGTACGGTCAAGATAAAGAAAAAGTTCTATTTTCAGATATTGCTGGCAATGATAATGCCAAACAGGACTTGCAAGAAGTTGTCGATTTCTTAAAACACCCAAAGAAATATAAGGATTTGGGGGCTAAGATTCCGAAGGGCGTCTTGCTGGTCGGTAATCCAGGTACCGGTAAAACCATGCTGGCTCGTGCTGTAGCGGGTGAGGCAGGCGTGCCGTTCTTCTCGATTTCCGGATCAGAGTTTGTGGAGATGTTTGTTGGTGTTGGTGCTTCGCGAGTGCGCGATCTCTTTTCGAAGGCTAAGAAAAATGCACCATGTATTATTTTCATTGATGAAATTGACGCAGTGGGACGTAAGCGTGGTTCTGGCATGGGTGGCGGTCACGATGAACGTGAACAGACCTTGAACCAGATTTTGGTGGAAATGGACGGTTTTGATGGTGAAACAAATGTAATTGTTCTAGCGGCAACTAACCGCGCTGACGTTTTGGACCCTGCTTTATTGCGACCGGGGCGGTTCGACCGACGAGTAACTATTACCCTGCCAGAGCGTAAGGATCGCGAAGCAATTTTGAAGGTTCATTTTAAGAAAAAACCAGTTGACGACACCGTTGATCTTGATAAATTGGCGGCCAAGACAGCTGGCTCTTCAGGTGCGGATCTCGCTAATATGGCTAATGAGGCAGCAATCATTGCAGCAAGGCGTAATAAAAAGAAGATCTCTAATGATGAGTTGACTGAAGCGTTTGAACGAGTAGCCATTGGTCCAGAGCGCAAAGCTAAGGTGATGAATGAACACGAGAAAGAATTGACAGCTTACCACGAGGCGGGTCACGCTATCGTCGGCCATGTTCTGCCGGATTCTGATCCAGTTCACAAAGTTACCATCATTCCGCGCGGCGGTACGGGCGGTGTGACTTGGTTCTTGCCGCCGGAAGATAAGAGCTACACTAATGTCTACGAGTTCAAGGATATCTTGGCCCGGGCGATGGGCGGCCGAATTGCCGAGAAACTGATCTATGGTGATGATGGCATTACTACGGGTGCTGGTTCTGATCTAAGGAAGGCTACCGAAATTGCCCGTGATATGGTGATAGAACAAGGTATGGGTCAAAAGCTTCGCGACCAAGTTTTCCACGAAGATAACGGTGGCTTGATGTTTGATAAAATGACTCGTGAGCGGCCGTACTCAGACGCGGTTGCTGAGTTAATAGACCAAGAGGTTGAGACACTAATCAAAGAGGCGGCGCGTCGTGCAGAAGTGGTATTGGTTGCAAATCGTAAGTCACTTGAGGATCTTAAGGATGCACTTCTTAAAGATGAAACTCTAGAAGAGGCGGCGGTTGATGAAATCCTTCAGGGAGCAAAGTTGCCAAAGGAAGCAAAATTACACGCGTAAATTGTTATGGGGCGCGTCCGGAGAACTGTCGATAAAATTAATCAGCGGCTGACAGTCAAGTTAGCTGCAACCATTTTGGCTGGCTCGACGTTGTTGTCGAGCTTGCTGGGATTCTTCCGCGATCGGTTGCTTAACTCTGCCTATATGCCAAGCGAAAACGGCGCGCTGGCTGGCTACCCTGTCGGATTAGATGCCTACACGGCAGCGTTTATGGTGCCAGATTTTATGTTCGCTGTGTTGGTGTCTGGCGCCCTCAGCGTGACTTTTATTCCAGTTTTTAATGAACGCTGGGTTAAGGGAAATAAGCAGTCGGCGTGGCAGATTAGCTCTAGTATGATCAATTTTATGGCGCTAGTGACGATGGTCGCGTCGGTGTTGATTATTATTTTTGCTGATCCGTTGATGAAATATCTAATTGCGCCAGGTCTGAGTGAGTCAGGTCACGCTTTGGCGGTGAGTATGATGCGGGTAATTGCGGTGAATCCGTTTATTTTTGCTATTGCCTCGGTGATTGCCAGTATTCAGCAAGCGGTTGGTCGATTTATGTTCTGTGCCCTAGCGCCAATGATTTATAATGTCGGAATTATTATTGGTACGGTATGGTTCACTAATGGTATCAATTTATTCGGTTGGCAGATATTTGACGGTGGAATTATGGGCGTGGCGCTCGGTGTGGTGTTGGGGTCATTCCTACAGCTGATTGTGAGCGCGGTTGGGTTAGCAGGTCTGGGATTTGATTATAATTTTAAGATCTATTGGCGTAATAGAGGATTTAGGAAAGTCCTATCGTTGCTACCGGCTAGGTCGGTTGATCAGGGGATGGATTATGTGGTTAGTTTGGTCGAAGTTAATTTGGCGTCGCGCTTGGCGGATGGTACAGTTCGAGCGTATCAACAGGCTTTAACCTTACATTTGATGCCAATTAATCTCATCGGCGTGGCAATTTCTAATGCTGCCTTCCCTAAGCTTACTGAGCATTTAGGCGAGGGGCGTGATGATCTGTTTCAAAAGGATTTGCGTTCCCTGCTGAGGATTATTTTTTGGATGGCATTGCCGGTAGCGGTGGTGATTTTCTTTACGCGAGGCTACGTTGTTCATTTTATTCGTAATGGCGGCAACCAATTGATTGCGGGTATTTTGGGTTGTTTAGTGGTGGCTATTTTGTTTCGGACGATTTATCACATGGCCGCTCGGGCATTTTATGCTCGCCAAGACACTAAAACTCCGCTTTATATTTCAATTTTCTCTATTTCCCTGAACATTATTTTGGCAATTGTTTTATCTATGGTTTTGAAAATGGGTGCGTATGGTTTGGCTTGGGCGCAGTCAACGGTAGCAGTTTTAGAGGTGGTAATTTTATTGGTTGTGATGAATCGTCAAATGCCAAAGTTGTTTGATCTGACATTTATGCAAGCAATTTTTAGGATGATAATTGCTGGAATTATTACCGGTGTAATTTGTTATATCGGTGTGCTGATTTTACCGTTCCGTTATCACGACGATAGTTTCTTTAGTGCTTTTCCAAAGTTTGTTGTTATTTCAATGGTTAGTTTTGGTGTGTACGCCGTCGCATCAAAGTGGCTAAAATTGCCAGAAATTGATCCGGTTTTGACGCGGCTAAGAAAGATGTTATTTGGAAGATTGGAGTCTATGCGCTAATGGAGAATATTCGTAATTTTTGCATCATTGCTCACATTGATCATGGCAAATCAACGCTGGCTGACCGGATGATGGAGATGACGGGGACGGTGGAGAAGCGCGAGATGAAGTCGCAGCTGCTGGATAGCATGGATCTCGAGCGCGAGAAAGGTATCACCATTAAGCTGGCGCCGGTGCGGATGAAGTATCACTACCGCCAGCCAGCGGCAACCACTTCCTCTCAATCGAATGTCGCAGGCAACGCCAGCGACAGGGTTATCGATTCATTGGAAGGATTGCCACTAGCTGGGTCTTACGAACTCAATCTTATCGATACACCTGGCCACGTCGATTTTAGTTACGAAGTTAGCCGCTCGTTGCAGGCTTGCGAGGGTGCGGTGTTGGTGGTTGATGCCAGCCAGGGTATTCAGGCGCAGACGCTGGCGAATGTGTACTTGGCGATGGAGCAGGATTTGACGATCATCCCGGTGCTGAACAAGGTCGATTTGCCAGCCGCCGATGTGCCGCGAGTATCCAAGCAGGTGATCAATTTGCTGGGCTGCGACGAGAGTGAGATTATTCATATTTCTGCTAAAACTGGGCAGAATGTCGATCAGGTTTTGGAGGCGATTGTTGAACGAATTCCAGCACCAATTGGCCAGATAGATGATCCGACGCGGGCGCTGATTTTCGATAGTTATTATGACGATTATCGCGGGGTGATTTTGTATGTGAGGGTGGTTGATGGCCAGATCAAAAAAGGTGAATCAATCCACATGATGGCGACTGGTGCAAATGGCTTGGCGCTGGAAGTTGGTTATCTCAGCCCTGGTATGATCCCCGACCCATCACTTGATACCGGCGAAATTGGCTACATTGTCACTAACCTGAAGACTACGCGTGAAGCGCGGGTGGGTGATACGGTGACGCTGAAAAAATATGTAGGCTAGTGATGATTGATGTTTGGTTTGATTGTCGTCAAGATGCTAACAATAAAGATCCAGATCAGCACAGCCTGACGTTAAAACGCTATCACGCTAAGTTGTGGACTAAACCACTGCCTAATGGCCGTCAACTGACTATGTTGGATCAGGGAGCGTACTTGATAGCCAGTGACGGCCAGTGCCAGATTCCTGTTTCAAGTGATAATATGGCAGCTACCTTTGAAGCTTGGAAACGTAATAAGTTGATTGTTGAGCAGACACCACAAGATGTTTTGACGGCAATAGATAATGTTGATTGGCGCATCGGCTCAGAGATTATTTTCCCCAGCGAGCTACGCGGCGGTACGCAAACCATCAATCGTGCGAGAGGTTGGCGCCGTAAAATTGGTGATCGGTTTGACTTGACGTTAGAGTGTATTGCCCGCTGGTATCAGGGTGAAGACAGTCCGCTGATTGATGTTTTTGATCGCTATCGTGACTTTTTTGAGTGGTTTGGTGATTTTCAGGGCTATGTCGATTTTTTCTTGTTGCAAGATTTTGTTGATGACGAATACCAAGTTAACATACTAACAAATTTCGATAATTTCTAATCGTCTAATCGTCACCGTTGCCTCAGACCGTTGAGCAGTACACAGCATATCTGCGGGACTTGACTGACATGCTAACACTGCGGGCTAAGCGTATTGAGTGGTATGCTAATCAGTAGGATCGTTTATTTCATAGACATAATTAACTTAAGATGTTATAATATCACCTGATAATCTGTCACAGATAGCTGTTGAGTCATTACTCGACGGCACTATCACTGTCCTCAAAGGGACGGGCGATACTGTGACAGCAAGAGAATATTATGATTAGCTATGAATGATTTACCGCCAATTACGTTTGCCAATGGAGACCGCGTCCCAGCTCATGCGCGAATTGCGCCGTCTGGAGTAGAGAGAATTATGTTTGGGGAAAATGTGGATAAGCCCATGGCGCGGCTTAGTTATGCGAGGCTTGGCAAAAAGGCGTGCTTCGCTGGCATGCTGTTTCGTGATGCTCCATCTGACTATCGGGCTGGGACTTCCATGTTGGAATATTTCTTTGAGGAGGTAACTCCTGCGCTTGGTCTTGAGCCAGGAAACACCTCGGTCATCCGCAAGCCCATCATTGCTTTGTTGCTTGCCGAGTACGGGTTGGAGCCAGACGTTACGTCGGAAACGTGGTCGCATGTTGGGCTGCTGGTGCAGCGTGATACTATTTCGAGGAACCGTCCAGCGCTACATTTTATTGAGGGCAATGAGTCTGAATTTAATGATGATCGGCATCGTCGATATTATGATATTATACCAAATAGAGAACTGCCCTATATGTATCCATTAGCCTCACCTTCGAGGCGAGTTGATATACACACGTCGTATACTCCGTGATGAATATAAGCTAACACGTTAATTCGACGTCATCTCTGTAAAATGCTATAATATGATGACATGACTGAAAAAATCACCGTTCAGCCTCTCCCCGGCTACAAAGAAGTCAAGCCCTTTGTCTATGCGGGTTTTTTCCCGGTGTCTAATGAAGATTACAACGACCTGAAAGAGGCTATTGAAAAGCTGAGTCTCAGCGATTCAGCGCTGCAGTTCGAGCCAGAGAATTCGCCAGTGTTGGGCTATGGCGTGCGGATCGGTTTCCTTGGGCTGCTTCATATGGATATCATTCGTGAGCGGCTGGAGCGTGAGTATAATTTGGATCTGATCGTCACCAACCCGAGCACTGATTACCAGGTTAGTTTGACGAACGGCCAGGAATTGGATATCAAATCGGCTAGCGAATTGCCCGACCCAGCGCAGATCAAAGAAATTCGCGAGCCGTGGATTGACGGCGAAATTGTGGTGCCGCAGGACTATATCGGTGCGGTGATTCAGCTGATTGTCGCCAAGCGTGGTCGGCAGAAAAATCTCAGTTACATCGATGAGCGGGCGCTGATTTCCTTTACGGCACCGCTGGCCAATTTGCTGACGGATTTTTATGATCAATTGAAGTCGGTGACCAGCGGTTATGGTTCGTTTAATTATGAGCTGGCGGGCTATCAGTCAGAAGATTTGGTGCGCGTTGATTTTTATGTGGCAGGCGAGATGGTTGATGCGCTGAGCGTGATGTGCCATCGCTCAGAGGCACCAGGCTTGGGCCGGGAAATTGTCAAAAAACTCAAAGACGTGGTGCCGCGCCAGAGCTTTGAAGTAGCATTACAGGCGGCGATTGGTGGCAAATTTATCGCCCGCGAAAACATCGGTGCCTACCGCAAAGACGTTACTGGCTATCTGTACGGTGGCGACGTTAGCCGTAAAAAGAAGCTCCTCGCCAAGCAAGCCCGCGGTAAAAAGCGCATGAAGCGATTTGGCAAGGTCGACATTCCGTCAGAAGCGTTTACGGTGATGTTGAAGAGGGATTAGTCCCTATATAGAAATTGATTTTGTGGTAGTTAACTTCCTGATTGGCAATCGGTGCTGGATGAGTTATCATAAATAAATATTATGTCTGAGATTGAAAATTTAATTACTAATTATCAGCCAACCAAATCAACCGTCCAACTAGTGCGGGATACAAAGATTGCGCTACTGGCGGGGATTTCTGGCGCTGGTAAGGACACGATAAAAAAACGATTATTAAAGTTGCCGGAATTTCGTGATATTGTCTCTCACACCACGCGCTCGCCACGGATTAATAATGGATCTATCGAGCAAGACGGCATTGACTATCATTTTATTGACCAAAAAATAGCCGAGGAAATGCTACAAAATAATGAATTTATTGAAGCTAAGTTTGTGCATGGTACGGTTTATGGCACGTCGGTGGCTGAATTAAAATTAGCGCATGACCAGAATCGTGTCGCAATTACTGATGTTGACGTGCAGGGTGTGGAAGAATATGAGCGATTAGCTCCAGAGAGTATCGCAATTTTTATTGTGCCGCCAGATTATCAAACTTGGCTTGAGCGGCTCAAAAAACGCTACGGCACAGAAGAGGATTTTCGGACGGAGTGGCCAAAGCGTCGTCAGTCAGCGATTAGTGAACTAACTTATGCGCTAGAGGTGCCATATTACCACGTGATTATCAATGACGATTTGGATAGGGCTGTTCGGGTGACCGAAGAAATTATTTTACGGGGTGATATTTTTAAGCGCCAGGACGACGAAGCTCGTTTGACGGCCCGGGGTCTTCTCAATGATATAATTAAGATATGAGTTCAATAAAAACCCCAAAGAAAATAGCAGCTATTGGCTCTCAATCATCAAAAACCATCACCATACTACTAGATCAATCGTTTTTTATTTTTGCTGGCTTGGCGTCGTTTTGGTTAGCCTGGCTGGTGTTTAGGGAGGGCTTGGCGACAGGCGGCTGGTGGTTGGTTGGTCTATTTTTTGTGGTTTGGGCAATTGTTTCTTATTTGGCTTTGCCGCGTCTACATAGAATATTGAGCAATATGTATGTGCCAAATTATTTTATTGGTAGAACCCGAACCGCTGACGGCATATTGAGTGATCCTATTAACCTGAGCGTGCGTGGGTCTGAAGAGAAGCTGCATAAGGCTATGACTGCGGCTGGCTGGGTGCTGGCCGATGACATTACGCCGCGATCGGCTTGGAAGATGGTCCTTACCGTATTGAGTGGGCGTAGCTATCCCAATGCGCCAGTCTCGCCAGCTTTTTTGTTTGGGCGGCGACAAGATTTTGCTTACCAACAAGAAGTTGATGGCAATCCAAGGCGTCGTCATCATGTGCGTTTTTGGCGTTGTCCGGACGGTTGGCTGCTGCCGGGTGGTCATCGGGTGGATTGGTTGGCGGCTGGCTCTTACGATAAAAGTGTCGGATTGTCGTTGTTTACTTTTCAGTTGACGCATAAAATTGATGAAGATATTGACATTGAAAGAGACTACATTATCGAATCCGTTAAAAAAAGCGAAAAGTATATTCGGGTAGCGGTTCTGAAGGATTTTTCGACAGGTTACCATTCGCGCAACGGGAGTGGTGACTTGATTCGTACTGATGGTGATTTGCCTATTCTGGAGGTCGGTCGTATCAGGATTGATAAACCCATTGCCACCTTGAAGCGTTTTGGGATTATTATGGACGGTACAATTCATGACCGCTGTCCTCGCAACCACGAAACGCTACTGGAAGAGCTGTGGAGTCGTCGGCCGCCGCAGATTTTGATTGGCAGTGTGTTGATGATATTGGCGTCGCTGTTTGCCGTTGGCCAAACCTTAGTTGATATTTCTAGCTGGCCGGAGATCTTGGCAGTGGTTATGAATATTGAACAGATCGACATCAATCTGGCTAACACGGCGTTATCAATCATGGCCGTCTTGAATATTCTATTGGTGATCGTGGAGTTTATCTTGGTTGGGCTGCTGCTTCGGGGTAGTAATCGAGCGCGCATCTCACTATTGACGGTGGCAATGATTGCTATTATTACTGAATCAGTGTCGGTGACGACCGGAAGGATTAACGCTTCAGCTGTATTATTGTTAACTTCAATCGGCGTACACATCATGATTATGATGCTGTTTTCCTCAGATGCGGCGCGCTATTTTACGGAGCGACGATAGGGCTAAAGCTCTAGCACTCTACTTGTATGAGTGCCAAGTATGAGTTATAATCAGGTCATGACTGAACGTCAACAGGCGATTCTTATCGCGATTATTGAGCAATATGCGGAAATTGCCGTACCAGTTGGTAGCGTCACGTTAGCCAAATTATTCGGCGTGTCCAGCGCTACTATTCGCAGCGAAATGGCCAAGCTGGAGGAGATGGGTCTCATCGAAGCGCCACACACCAGCGCTGGCCGAATCCCCACGGATAAAGGATACCGCGTGTATGTCAATGGTATCACTGACGCTCAGATGACAGAATTACCAAGCGGCATCGATCGCAGTGCGAGAGCGATCGAAGCACATGTTAACTCGCATGTTGATAAGTCTGACCGGGCAATTCGCAGTGCGGTTGATAGTTTGGTAGAGCTGACGGGCAATTTCGGCTTTGCGTCGTTTGGTACGCACTTGTATATGAATGGCATGACTCAGCTGTTTTCTCAGCCAGAGTTTGTCGAGGGCGGCCATGTTCAGGCGATTGCCAGACTGATTGACAATATTGAGCCGTGGCTACGTGAAGCGGCACCGAACGAGCCGCTCAATGTATTTATCGGCAGTGAGAATCCGATTGGCAAAAGTTCTGGTGCGACGTTGATTATTAGTAGGTTTTGTTCACAGTTTAGTAATAATAGTTACATCGGCGTGATTGGTCCGACGCGGCAGAATTACCGTCGAACGATGGAGCTGGTGCGCCGAACTGGCGCTATGCTGGAGGAAATGTTGTAGGAGGAAAAAATGACGAAAAGTAAGACTAAGAAAACTGAAGATTTAGAGCAGCAATTGGGTGAACTGACGCTAGATTTGCAGCGGACGCGAGCGGATTTCGAGAACTATCGCAAGCGTGTCGAGGCGGAAAAACAGTCAGCGCACAACATGGGTCAGGCCAAGTCGGTGATGAAACTATTGCCAGTGATTGATACTATTGAGCGGGCGATTGCTAATGTGCCAGAGGAGCTAGCGGATAATGCCTGGGCGAAAGGCGTGGCCGGCCTGAGTAAGCAACTGGACAAGCAGCTCAAAGAAATTGGCCTTGAGAAAATTGACGCTAAACCTGGTACGCCGTTTAACCCTGAATTGCACCAAGCTATCCAGTTTGATGAAGAAGCTGAGGGTGAAAAAGAAGTGATTGCTGAGGAGTTGCGTGCTGGCTATATGCTGAATGGCTCCGTTATTCGTGATTCGATGGTTAAAGTTACGCGTCAGTAGGTAATCTGGAAAAGTTAAATAATTAGCACTCTTGACATGGGAGTGCTAATTATTTATACTGAAATAGTTGGCACTCGTTAATAAAGAGTGCTAAAATGGATATAAACAAAAACCAGATGTGATCATAATAGAAAGGGGAATCATATGGGTAAAATTATCGGAATTGACCTCGGTACAACTAACAGCGCCTTTGCGTACATGCTGGCAGGCAAGCCAGAAGTTATCGCTAACGCCGAAGGTAACCGTACCACGCCATCAGTGGTGGCAATTAATAAAAAGGGTGAGCGCTTGGTTGGACAAGTGGCTCAGCGTCAGCGGGTGACCAATCCAAAGAATACTATTTACGGTGTCAAGCGTTTGATCGGCCGTAAGTTTACTGACAAGGAAGTCCAAAAAGACCTCGATATCATGCCATACCAGATTGTTAAAAAAGGTACCGGTGTAGCAGTAGAGATGGGCGACAAAGAATACACACCAGAAGAAGTTTCAGCTATGATCCTTAGCAAGATCAAGGCTGATGCTGAGGCATTCTTGGGTGAAAAAGTTACTGAAGCGGTCATCACGGTGCCGGCCTACTTTGACGATTCGCAGCGTCAAGCCACCAAAGACGCTGGTAAAATCGCTGGTCTGGAAGTTAAGCGTATCATCAATGAACCAACGGCGGCAGCTTTGGCATATGGTTTGGAAAAAGGTAAAAATGACGAAACCATCGTGGTGTTTGACCTAGGTGGTGGTACTTTCGACGTTTCCATCCTGGAACTCGGCGACGGCGTGTTTGAGGTGAAAGCCACTAACGGCGATACGCATCTGGGCGGCGAGGACTTTGACAATATCATCGTTAACTATTTCCTGGATGACTTTAAGTCTAAAGAAGGCATCAACCTACGCAAAGACAATGCGGCTATGCAGCGACTAAAGGACGAGGCGGAAAAGGCCAAGAAGGAACTATCGACAGTCACTGAGTATGAAGTCAATATTCCGTTTATCACCGCTGATGCTGACGGACCAAAGCACTTTGAGTTGAGCCTGACACGGGCTAAACTGGAAGATTTGGTGAAAGATCTGCTAGCGCGCCTTGACGGCCCAGTTGAAAAAGCGCTTAAAGACGCCAAACTCTCTAAATCAGACATCCAAAACGTGGTGATGGTTGGCGGTATGACTCGTATGCCAGCGGTGGTTGAGCGGGTGAAAAAGCTGTTTGGTAAAGACCCAATGCAAGGCGTTAACCCAGACGAAGTGGTAGCCGTTGGTGCAGCCATCCAGGGTGGTGTGCTGGCTGGCGATGTTAAAGACGTGCTGCTGCTAGACGTGACGCCGTTGAGCCTTGGTATTGAGACGATGGGCGGAGTCTCGACCAAGCTGATCGAGCGCAACACCACTGTACCGACCAGCAAGAGCGAGGTATTTTCGACGGCAGCGGATAATCAGCCGCAAGTGGAAATTCACGTCTTGCAGGGTGAGCGCGAATTTGCCAATGACAACAAGAGCTTGGGGCGTTTTGTGCTTGACGGTATCGCGCCAGCACCGCGCGGTGTGCCGCAGATTGAAGTAACCTTCAATATCGACGCCAATGGTATCCTCAACGTCACCGCTAAAGACAAAGGCACCGGCAAAGAGCAGTCGATTACCATCCAAAACTCAGGCAACATGAGCAAGGAAGACATTGAAAAGGCGCAAAAAGAAGCCGAAATGCATGCCGACGAAGACAAGAAAAAGCGCGAAACGGTTGACGCCAAAAACCAGCTGGAAAACGCCATCTACCAGGCCAAGAAAATGCCGGATGAGTTTAAGGACAAGATCTCTGACGACGATAAAAAGGCGATTGACGAGGCGGTCAAAGAAGCAGAAAAGCACAAAGATGCTGATGATAAAGATGAGCTAGAAGCAGCCGTGAAAGCGCTCAACGACGCCATCATGCCAATCGGTGCCAAAATGTACCAGCAAGCTGCTGAGGGCAAAAAGGCTGATGAGTCTAAGGACGACAAAAAATCTGACAAGGATGAACCAGTCGAAGGCGAAGTGGTTGACGAGAAGTAATCGTCACCCGTAAATATGTAAAATACTGCAGCAGTTTTTAGCCTGCAGTATTTTCTATGTCAGCTTAATTAGCACTCTTGCGTCGTGAGTGCTAGTTTGTTATCATAGAATATATGAGTAAGCGTGATTATTATGAAGTTTTAGGCGTGTCAAAAAGCGCTTCTGAAGATGAGATAAAAAAAGCCTTTCGTAAGCTAGCGGTAAAATATCATCCTGATAAAGAGGGTGGCGACGAAGCTAAGTTTAAGGAGATAAATGAAGCTTACGAGGTTTTGAAGGATAAACAAAAGCGCCAGCGCTATGATCAATTTGGTCACGCTGGTGTCGGCGGTGCTTCAGGTGGTGGTTTTTCTGGTAACCCGTTTGAAGGCTTTGGTGGATTTGGTGGCCAGAATGTTCATTTTGATTTTGGTGACGGCGGTCTGGGTGATATATTTAGTCAGTTTTTTGGTGGCGCGCCTGGCGCATCGGGTGGTGGTCGTCAGCGTGGGCGTGATATTGAAACTAGCGTAACCCTCAGTTTTGAAGATGCAATATTCGGTACAGAAAAGAAAATCAGTTTGTCGCTAGAGGACGAGTGTGAGCATTGTCATGGTGATGGTGCTGAGCCGGGGTTTGGCGTAAAAACATGCCCAACGTGTAAGGGCGCGGGGCAGCAAACGCGAGTAATGAACTCGCTATTTGGTCAAATTCAGCAGGCGGTTACTTGCGAAACTTGTCGTGGCAAAGGCAAAGTTCCTGAAAAAGAATGCTCAGTTTGTCGAGGAAAAGGCACGACTCGCCAGAATAAAGATATAACTATTAAAATCCCAGCTGGTATTGACGACGAGGCAACGATTAGATTGCGTGATCGTGGTGAGGCTATATCTGGCGGAAGTCGAGGCGATTTGTATGTTCATATTCGCGTTAAAGCGCATAAAAAATTCACTCGTGAGGGTAATATTATTCTTAGCGAAGAGCATATTTCCATGGTTGATGCGGCATTGGGGACGGAAATTGACGTGGAGACTGTGGACGGCGTTATTACTATGAAAATCCCAGCTGGCACACAAAGCGGTACTGATTTTAAGCTGTCTGGGCATGGCGTACCAAATTTGCGTAGTGAGTCACGCGGTCCGCACATTGTGGGTATTATTGTCGACACTCCAACTAAATTGACAAAAAAGCAGAAGGAGCTTTTGGAGCAGTTTAGAGGTGCAAAGAAGCGCGGACTATTTTCGTAGAGGTGTCACCTCTTGTCATAATGCGCATTTTATGCTATAATAGTGAGAATGATGAATACACCAGAGCTGTCAGCTAATACAAATGAATCAAATCACACACCCATAGAAGATCTTTATGGTCAGCTGATAGATTTGTCTCCAAAAATTGTTACGATGTTTACGCCGTCAAACCGTGGCGAAGAAGAGAGGTTCTTGTCTGGAGAGACTAGAAACCCTCAGTTTGTTTACGGTAAGCTGAATGCCGCTGATTTTGACGAAGCTATAGAAAAGATATGAGAACTTGGCGATAAGATACTGAATCATCCTGACCTGACATCGATTGGCAAGAAGGTTTATGAGGGATTTGTTGAAAAATACATCCAGCAAACCGAACTTCTTCGTTATGCTCAAGCTTATCGCGGCGCTAATTCAGAAGAAGATAGACAAAATATTGCCGAGACATATAAAGGTCTAAGTATAGAGATTTATGGTGAGTCAGACGAGGACACTTATCGTTCTCTGCTGGGCGAAAAGTTGAATCGTGTGCGCAATAAAAAACTAATAGGAAAAGCAGATAAGTTGCGCAAAGAATTGTTTGGTATGGTTGATTTTGATCCTGACGTGGATATTCCAGAGAGGTTTTGTCCGTCCAGTGATACGGTGCAGTGGATGCATGGTGTGGCTGAGTCTTTATACGGAGGTGTGCTAAGTCATATTCCTAATGAGCAAGAAGAATTTGATCCGTATGAGTTGTAGAAAATATTTACTGATATTATCGAAGAAGAGTTCAATGGACTTAATGATTCAGAGGGTTATGCTGGAGCAGCGGAGGGTTGGACGGTTTCTGTAGGGAAGGCTACTTCTGTTAATGTAAAATCCTCCGAGAAGAGAATAGTTATTCCCGATAATGGTATGATGCGATCTCGTAAAAAGGTTGAGAATTTGGTAGTTCATGAGATTGGTGTCCATATGTTGAGGTCTATTGCTGTCGGAGAAACGGATATGCTTCCTCTGATATCTGGATTGAGCGACTATTATGACACCGAGGAAGGGCTAGGGGTGGTGATGGAGCAGGCTTTGAGCGGAAAGTTTGCTGAGCGCGGCGTTGATCACTATATAACTGCGGGATTGGCGCATTATGATGAAAAAGATTTTCGTTAAGCATTTGAGATTAAGTGGCGGCTATCTCTGCTCGGTTCTATAGATGATGGAGGTGAGGTTAGTGACGAACAGATAGCAAAGGCGAAAAAGACTGCCTTTACTCAGACTTTGCGTAGTTTCCGCGGCACGAATGACTTACCGCTATTTAAGGACTTAAGCTACTATAATGGCTCGGTGGAAGTTTGGAAATACCTAGAATCCATAAAGGGCGACGATTTATTACTGTCGTTACTGCTCGCCGGGAAGGTGAATACCTCAGCTGATCATAGGCGTGTAATTCTTGAATCAAGAAGTGTTTAGCGGGGCGATATATTTGATATATATCTTAAAATGTGCCATAATATTTGCACATGAAAGAAAAAACTGTTATTGGCTCAACTGAGTTTGTGGATTTTGGCAAACGAGCGCAAAGAGTCCCAGCTAAGATTGACACGGGGGCCGATTCAAGCGTGGTATGGGCAAGTAATATCCGCGTTGATAAAGACGGAGTGCTAAAGTTTTCATTATTTGGCGAAGGTTCGCCCTATTATAACGGTAAAATATTTAAGAGAACTGATTATTCCGTGGCTAGTGTGCGGTCTGCTATGGGTCATGAACAAATTCGTTATCGTACGCATTTTTGGGTAAAAATTGGCGGTCGTAAAATTAAAATGCTGATGAATCTGTCTGATCGGTCGAAGAATGAATTTCCGGTGTTAATTGGGAGACGGTCGATTTCTGGAAAATTCCTAGTGGATGTCTCAAGAAAAAATGTTCGCAGAAAAAAACCGTCCGTAACTGCTAGTCTTAATGAAGAAGTGAAATTGAATCCATACGAATTTTATAAAAAATATCATCAGAAAGGTGAAGGAAAATAATGCGAATTGCAATCTTATCCAACGGCAATATTAATTATTCGACACTTCGCCTGAAAGAGGAGGCTGAAAAGCGTGGTCATCAAGTTAAAGTTGTTAAGTATAAAAACTGTTATGTTTCGATTGATGAAAAGCACCCGACGGTTATTTATAAAGGCAAAGAAATTGGTGAGTTTGATGTGGTAATTCCGCGAATTGCTAGTCACATGACAAAATATGGTACGGCAGTTTTGCGACAATTAGAGATGATGTATCCAAAGGCGTTTTTTATGAATCGGTCGATTGCAATCACAAGGGCGCGCGACAAATTACGCTCAACGCAGCTATTGGTTAAAGCGGGTGTGTCAATTCCAAAGACGGTTTTCTCGCGGAATGCGACGGATATAGATTCGCTTATTGAAGAGATTGGTGGTATGCCGGCAATTATCAAATTGGCGCGAGGCACTCATGGCAACGGTGTCGTCTTAGCTGAGACGAAGAAGGCTGCCAAGTCGGTTCTTCAGGCATTTTATTTGACAAACTCTGACGGCACTAACGTATTGCTGCAGGAGTTTATTAAAGAGTCGGCTGGAACTGATATTCGTGCTTTTGTGGTTGGCAGTCAAGTGGTAGCGAGTATGAAACGACAGAGTCTGGATGATGATTTTCGTAGCAATCTTCACAAGGGTGGCGAGGGGAATAGTGTAAAGTTGACTGACGCCGAACGGAAGATGTGTATTAAAGCGGCTAAGGCGATGGGTCTAATGGTTGCTGGTGTCGACTTTATGCGATCAAGTCGTGGTGCCTTGGTGCTGGAAGTGAATGCTAGCCCAGGGTTTGGTATCGAGAAGATAACGCGGCGTAATGTTTCCGGTAAAATAATCGACTATATTGAGCGCAACGCTAAGCGCGGCAACAAAAAAGATAAAATCGGCGCTTAAGCATAAACTTGTTATAATAAGTTTATGGACGAATCTCGTCATCCAACAGCAATCCAGACTGCTATCAAATGGTTTTTTATTTGTGGCATGCTGGCGATTATTGGTGGCGCGGTTTTTTTGTGTATTTCAATCAGTATCGCCAAAAACAGAGATTGTTTATTTAAATAAGACGATGCTTCGTGCGGAGATTGCTGACAATGAAGATTCGCGTCGAAAGGGTTTGGCTGATAGGCTAGGAATAGAGGATAATTATGCGATGCTGTTTGTATTTGATAGTATTGACCGCCATCAAATGTGGATGAAAGATATGAAATTTGCGGTAGATATCATTTGGATTAATGAGAAAAAACGTATTGTCCATGTGCAGCATAATGTTAAGCCGGATGCTGAGCCGTATGAAAAATATAAACCGCCAGTCCCTGCAAAATACGTTTTAGAGGTAAAGGCTGGTGTTGCTAAGAGAGCAAGCGCGACAGTAGACTCGGTAGTAAAATTTGATTTGGAGGATAATAAATGAGCGTAATAATTTTATTCGGGGCAATTTTAGCGATAGTTTTTACGATTGCGTTTGTATCGTCTCGTCGATTCGGTCCGTTGGCTTTATCACTAGCGGCAGGATTTTTGTTATCGGAGTGGTGGGCAAGCTGGCTGACTGGGTTGCTGGACGGATTAAAGTTGGCGGTTAGTTGGCTGCCAAATGGTGTGATTGCGGCATTAATTTTGACGTTGATTCCGCTATTTGCACTCCTACTGGGCGGACCGAGATATCAACGTAAACACGAAAAGATTATTTCTGCGGTGGCAATTGCTTTTTTAACCGCCTCGCTGCTTGTTATGCCGCTGGGGAAATATGTATCGCTGGACGGGCAGGCCCTAGGTTTGTATAAAATATTTGCTAGTAACTGGCGTTATGTTGCTACGCTGGGGTTAGTATGTGGCGTAATTGACTTATTCATGTTGCATACTGGTGGACATAAGCCTGGCAAGCATTGACCTTTTAGATGATTCGTGATAGGATGAAAAAAGCGGATATTCCGATGGGTCCATAGCTCAGTTGGTTAGAGCACCTGCCTTTTAAGCAGGGTGTCCCGGGTTCAAGCCCCGGTGGACCCTCCAATTTTGAAATCGACTCCTTTTGGAGTCTTTTTTCTTATCTATATTCTGGCTATACTTTAAATATGAATAGTCGCCTATTTGAGAAAATCCATATCTCTTGGTTGGTGGCGGCGTGGTGTTTGGGGTTGACGGTTGGCGTAATTGCGGTTCATTATTTGCCGCGGTCGGTGATGCTTGAGGCGTGGGCTTTGATGGTTGGGCTGGGGTTGATAGCTGTGGTGATGGTCTGGCGGTGGCGGGCGTTGATGATTGTGGCACTTATCGCTGGCGGATTGGTGGGATTATGGCGCGGTGAGTTGGGTCGAGCGGGTTTGGAGGTATACGATTCGCTGATTGGTAAAAGTGCGGTTATTCAAGGCCGTGTTTTGGAAGATCCTGACATCGACAAGAAAGGGCAAACGGTGTTGCGGTTGAGTGATTTACGGATCAATGGCGAGAGATTGGCAGGACAACTGTGGGTGATGACGGCTGAAAAGCGTTCCATTAAACGCAGTGACATCGTTCAAACTCAAGGCAAATTAACGGCGGGATTTGGCGCTTTTTCGGCGAGTATGTATCGGGCGAAAATTGGCAGCGTTGAGCGTCCAGTTCCTGGCGACGTGGCGGTCGGGGTGCGCGACTGGTTTGCCGAGCGAGTGCGCAAGCATATTCCAGAGTCTGAGTCGGCGCTGGGCTTGGGATTTTTGTTGGGGCTACGGCGAGCCATGCCGACGGAACTGAGCGATAATTTGAAGACTGCTGGTTTGACACACATAGTGGTGGCTAGCGGTTATAATTTGACGATTTTAGTACGCCTGGCGCGGCGGCTGTTTGCCAAGCGGTCAAAATATCTGGCGATGCTCAGTGCGGCAACGATGATTATTGGTTTCATGGCGGTGACGGGTTTGAGCCCGAGCATGTCGCGAGCTGGACTGGTGGCGGGACTCAGTTTGGCGGCCTGGTATTATGGGCGGACAATTCATCCGCTGGTGCTGCTGCCAGTCTCAGCGGCGATTACATTACTGGTCAATCCGCAGTTTGGCTGGGGCGATTTGGGCTGGCAATTGAGCTTTGCGTCGTTTACGGGCGTGATCATTCTGGCACCGCTGCTGCACAAGTATTTCTTTGGCGACAAAGACCCTGGCACGTTTCGACAAATTCTGATCGAGACGCTGTCGGCGCAGCTTGCGACACTGCCACTGTTGATGATGAGCTTCGGCGTGGTTAGTAATGTAGCGCTGATCGCTAATATGCTGATCTTGCCGTTTGTGCCGCTGGCGATACTATTGACTTTTGCGTCGGGCGTGCTGGCGGTAGTGTCGATGATTGGCGCGGCTATTGCCCTGCCGACGACCTGGCTGCTGAGCTATATGATTCAGGCGGCTAATTGGCTGGCGGGGCTGGAGTGGGCGCAGGTGGAAGTGAATATTACTTGGTGGCAGTGCGGTTTGATGTATGCGGCGATGATTGGTGCTATGTGGTGGATGAAGAAGCAGACGAAATTGAATCTCATTCAGGTGAATATCGTGAAGTAGTGTATAATAGTAACAGATTGAAATAGCAAATAAACGGTAGGAGATAGTATGTCAGGACATAGTAAATGGGCAACGACGCACCGCCAGAAAGCGATTGTTGATGCGAAGCGCGGTGCGATTTTCACTAAGTTGGGTAATCAAATTGCAATCGCGGCACGTGGCGGCACAGACCCATCCTTAAACTCAAGTTTGGCAATGGCGATCGAAAAGGCCAAGGCGGCCAACATGCCGAGCGCTAACATTCAGCGAGCAATCGATCGCGTGGCTGACAAAAGCGCAGCGGCGCTGGAAGAAATTACCTATGAAGGCTACGGCCCGGGTAGCGTCGGCATCATCATCGAAACGGCGACCGACAATCGTAATCGCACATTGCCAGAAGTGAAAACCGCGCTGGTCAAAAACGGCGGACGTATCGCTGACGCGGGCAGTGTGGCTTTTCAATTCACACGTAAAGGCGTAATTACAGTCAAAGGTTCAGGCGAGGAATTGTTGTTACAGATTCTTGATGCTGGGGCGGAAGATGCAGCCGAGGAAGATGGTGAAATGATAGTCTATACTGACCAGAAAGATTTGGCGGCGGTCCGAACTGCTTTGGCGGAGCAAGGGCTAGTGATTAAAGATGCCGAACTGCAATATGTGCCAAATTCAGTTATCGAGGTGGCCGATGCCGAAACCGCACAGAAGTTGTTGAAAGTGCTGGATGCTCTGGACGATTTAGACGATGTAGTCAACGTCTACACCAATGCCGATATTACTGCCGATGTGTAGTTTGCCGAGAGGGTTGGATCTCCGTCTTTTCATAAAGTGGTTTTATATGTTACGCTATAATTGAAAACCATAAGCAAGGAGACGACATGAAATATTTGCGTACTGGACTACTTATGACTCTGGTTGTGTCTTTAGTATTGCCTGTGTCTACGGTGAGTGCCAATTCGTCTCTTGATGCTAATACCTCTTTGGATGACTCTTCATCTGCCAGCTCTCCTGTAAAGTCTTCTTTACCTGCGGCTTCTAGTGGGTCGACTACACTGTCAAGTGAGCCATCTGCGGGCGATAATAAGCCTACGAAACCCTTTGTTGGCGATCAGCAGACGGGCATTGCTTCTACTCCTAAAATTGAGACAGCCAAGCCTCAGGCGGAATCTCAGCCTGCCACGTCTCCTGATACCCAATCATCGACGACAAAGTCAGAACAGTCGACGGCTGTATCACCTCCGGTTGCTTCGCCCATTACTCCAGTTTCAACAACTCCAGATATAGCCATCACGGCTTTTTTGGGAGGTGTGCGACTTGAATTGATTGAGCTATATAATCAGTCGGATCGTGCTTTATTTCTTGGCAAATTGGCGATTCGTTTAACCGACAACAGCGGCGATACTCAGCAAATCCAGTACGCCGACACCGATGGTTATATTCTGCCAGGTCGCTACGTAAGTTACGCTGCTGAAAATAATGGCTTCCGTCGATTACCGCAGCTACCCCGGGATTTTCAGCGTGATATCGTTAAAGTTGAATTGATTTATGACGGAATTGTTATCCAGACGGTTAATAATATTCCAGAAAATCAAGCTGCCACTATCGCCGTCCATAAGCAGCGTTCAAAAAAAGTAAAACAAACGGGTAGTTTTGAAAAAGATTTTCAGTTGAAACCAGCTGCTGCTGTACAATTTTATGATGACGGACATTATCTTCCTCCGGCCGATACCGCTGGCCTGGTGATTACGGAGGTGCTGACGAATCCGCGGCAATGTCTTATTGACGAGGAGCAGTTGAACGACTGTGCTGATTTTATCGAGGTTATGAATCAGGGGACTGAGCCGATTGATTTGGGCAAATATCGACTGCGGTTTGGGTTATATGGCGATACAGCCAGTGTCGCCAACACGTTTCATTGGGGTCGCAATCCAGAGCTTAATGAAGAGGTGATCTTGCAGCCTCAAGAAGTGCTGGTCGTGAAAAAGCGTGATGACGGCAAGGCTTTGAGTCTGGTGGCGGACGATCGGTCGGTTTGGCTTGAGGATATTCAGGGATTAGTGAGATATCAAACGGTGGCGGTGAAGGGGGCGGACCGAGAGGCTCGTCGCGGCTCTTCGTGGGCATTGTTCCATGATGGCTGGGGTTGGGCGATACCAACACCTGGAAAATGGGCAAATGTGCGTGCCATTGAGACTGCTCAGTCGCCACGATCACAGAGTCCGCCGCGTGAAGATTTGGCTCCATGTCAAGCTGGTTATTATCGTCATCCAGAAACAAAGCGGTGTCGGAAGATTAAGGTTGCTAAAACACCAGCCCCGTGCAAAGAAGGTTATTATCGCAGCGAGCAGACTGGGCGTTGTCGGTCAATTGTGGCCCTGGCCGCCAAAACCTTGAAGCCTTGCCAAGATGGCTATTTTCGCAATCCAGAAACTGGACGCTGTAAGAAAATTGCGGCAGATAGTGACGTACTGAAGGAGTGCGCTGAAGGCTATGAGCGTAATCCAGCGACCAATCGTTGTCGAAAAATAAAAACCATAACGCCGCCAGCTGCTGATTTTGCACCAGAAGGTGTCAAGCAGGTCGCTGGGGCAACCTGGGGCTGGTGGGTATTTGGTGGCGTTAGTTTATTGGCGGTAGGTTACGGTGCGTGGCAGTGGCGCTGGGAGCTGTCGCAATTGATACGACGATTACGGCAATGAGTTAGTGACTGAGTGGTCAAATCATTGCTATAATGTAACCATGAGAATTATTGGTATTGATCCAGGAACAGGGATTTTGGGCTTTGGCGTGATTGATTTTTCGGGCGGTAAGTTTAAGTTGGTTACGGCGGGGGTCGTCAGAACGCCAGCTCATACGCCGATTGATGAGCGGCTGGAGGAAATTTTTGACAGCTTGACGGAAATTATTACTGAGGCTAAACCTGACGTCATGTCGATTGAAAAATTGTTTTTTGCCCGTAATGTGACGACGGCGATTTCTGTTGCAGAAGCGCGTGGTGTAGCGATGTTGACGGGCCGAAAAGCGGGGTTGCCGATCGCCGAATATACGCCGCTGCAAATCAAACAAACGTTGACGGGCTATGGTAAGGCTGATAAAAAACAAGTTCAGGAAATGGTGCGCTTAAACTTGGGACTAAAGGATGTGCCAAAACCGGACGACTGTGCTGATGCGCTGGCGGCGGCAATTACCCACGCAGCGATGAATCGGGTATAATTGAATTATGATTGCACATGTTTTTGGAAAAGTTGCCGAGAAGTTTAACGGGTCGTTGGTGATTGACGTTCACGGCGTTGGCTATGAAGTTAGCGTGGCGGCTGGTGATTTTGATGCGGTGATGTTGGATCAGGATGTGAAGTTTTATACCTATCATCACGTGCGCGAGCAGGCAGAAGAGCTATTCGGTTTTTCAAGTCTGGCAGCAAAGAAACTATTTGAAATGCTCATCACCGTTCAGGGAGTCGGCCCAAAGGCAGCATTGGCTATCCTCAGTCTGAGCGACGCGGAGCACGTACGCAACGCCATCGCTAACGCCGACAGTGCGTTTGTACAACAAGCTGCTGGTGTCGGCAAAAAAACTGCTGAGCGGGTGGTGGTTGATTTGAGTGATAAAGTTGGCTTGCCGACGCAGTATGGTCGAGCGGATACGCCAGTCCAAACTGAATTAAACACCTCTGACGAGGCACTGGAAGCGTTAATGGCGTTAGGCTATACCTTAGCTGATGCTACTAAGGCGCTGGAAAATGTTGATGTCAATCTGCCGACAGCACAGCGGGTGACTGAGGCGTTGAAGAAATAAAGTTATTTAGGAATCGAAATTATTAGCTTGCCCCGGTTCGTTTTCTGCTGCTAGTCTTTGCCTTGCTTCTTTTATGAGATCTTCTACATCGTCAAGCGTTAGCCTGCTACTGTCGTGGAAACTTTGAACGCTACCGCGTAATTGCTGGCCCTGCAGATAAGTAATTCCACATAGACCAGGGAGATTAGAGTATAGACAGACATCTGCGTTACCTATAAGCTCTCTAGCTAACTCTTCGTTGGAAATTCCCTCTTCTGATGCTTTTTTGCTGCACCCTAAGAATGGATATCTTGTCGTTAAGTCAATAATATATCTTGCAATTTCTATTGATTTAGGATCGTATTCTTTCGTCTGTTCAAAATTGCCATATCCTTGCTCTGTTAGAGTGTCGCTAATTTTTCGTACATCAATTGCGATTCTTTGCGACTCAATTCCCTCAGATTCGTCGGAAGGTTCTAACTTTAACGCCTTCAAAAGATGCGGCACTGCTTCTGACATTAGCCTAATTCCCTTTGGAACTTGGTCGTATATCTCTCCTATGTCTTTTTTGACTTCTGACGTCGAATTTGGCATTGAAAACTCCTATTGTAACTGTAGACACTCCTATTGTACTACAAATGGTATAATTAGTGTATGGCAATTGAGAGAATAGTCGATACCAGCTCACACAGTGATGATACCGATGAGCAGCGGATTGAAGTTAGTTTGCGGCCGCAGAGTTTTAATGAATATGTTGGTCAGGAGCGGTTGAAGCGGAATTTACGCTTGGCTATTGACGCGGCTAAGAAGCGTGGCGAGCCACTAGATCATGTGCTGCTATACGGTCCACCAGGACTGGGCAAGACGACCATGGCGACAGTGATCGCCAATGAGATGGGGACGAATTTGCGCATCACCAGTGGCCCAGCCATTGAAAAAGCTGGTGATTTGGCGTCAATTTTGACGAATTTGGCGGACGGCGACATTTTGTTCATTGATGAAATTCATCGGCTCGGTCGGGCGGTGGAAGAGATTTTATATTCGGCGATGGAAGATTTCAAGCTAGACATCGTCATCGGCAAAGGCCCGGCAGCCCGGTCGATTCGGCTGGATTTACCGAGGTTTACGGTCATCGGTGCGACGACGCGGACGGGTAGTTTGGCGGCGCCGCTGCGCGATCGATTTGGGCATATTTACCGCTTGGAGTTTTATGAGCCAGAGGATATCGCTAAAATTGTGACGCGTAGTGCGGCCATCTTGGAGTCGTCTATTCGGAATGAAGCAGCGAACCTGTTATCAACGCGGGCTCGCTTGACGCCGCGCATCGCTAACCGCCTACTCAAACGTGTGCGCGACTATGCCGACGTCAACGGTGATGGCATAATTGATGTAAAAACAACAACGAGTGCTTTGGAAATGCTAGAAGTGGACGAGCTGGGCTTGGATCCAGCTGATCGCAATTTACTGCAATCAATTCTGGAAAATTATGGTGATAATCCCGTGGGGCTAACGACCATTGCCGCCCTGACTGGCGATGAAGCGACGACGATTGAGGATTTTTACGAGCCGTATTTGCTGCAAATTGGCTTTATTGAGCGTACGCCACGTGGTCGGCGAGTTACCGTTAAAGCAAAGCGACATCTGAAAAAATAGGTAAATTATTAAATGGGTTAAGTCGAATATACCGAAGAGGATATGGTATAATATTGTCATGAATCCGCAAACGCCATCGGAAGATTTGACTCAGCCAGTAGCTTATGATGCTGACGGCCGTCCGCTTTATCATCACCCGCCTCAGACTGGCAGGCCAGCTCCGGTGGTGGCGCAAACAAACTCTCATGTAACGATGCGTCCAGAAATTATTGATGGGGAGAATTTTGATCCACGATTGCGCAGTCAATACGCCAATGAACCGCAAGTTGTACATGTAGCGCGCGAGATTGACCCAAAACCTTTTACTATTAGCGATGAGCTAAAAAGGAAGCATGAAAAGTCAGTCCAGCAATACCCAAACTTAAATTTGAGTGAAGGTGAGTATGTGATTTTGGATATTAAGCGTCATCCAATTGGCATGTTGATTCCAGCGATAGTTTCAATTTTTTTGGTAGTGATAATTATGACATTCGTGATGTTTTATCCGTCAATCACTCGCGATTCAATTCTGCCAATCATGCCTTCTGTTACTGACATTTTTGGTGTAGCGATGCTGCTTATTGGTCTTGTAGTGCTTGGTGGCGCGGTGGCTCTATGGATATATCTACAGAATCAATTCTTCATGACTAATGAAAGTGTCATTCAGGAAATCCAAGAAAGCCTGTTTTCTCGACGTGAGCAGACGGTGAGCCTGGGTAGTATTGAGGACGCTAGTTTCCGACAGTCGGGGATTATTCAGACGATATTTAATTACGGCACTATTCGTCTTAGCACCGAGGGTGAAGAAACGACTTATAGGTTTCATTTCGTAGCAAATCCGCGTGAGCAGATTGCAATTATCAACAACGCTATTGAGGACTTCAAGAACGGTCGTCCTGTTGACGATTAATTATTTGTGGCGACTTTCTTTTATGTAGTCATCTTCATCGACAAGGGTTGCGACCAGTTTATAGGACTTGCATTTTCCTCCATTGCAGTTTGAGGATTCGTAGCGATAGCTACTGTCTTTTTCACCAATTTTCTTACCATTTGGGTCTTTTAGTAACTCAGGTTCCATAGTCGACAATGTCGAGTCTTCTAATTTCTCCGGGTAATAGCCGTTTTTAGTGTAAAAACCTTCCTCTAAACTGTAATACATGGCGTTTAGGGCGGTGCGTTTTTTAGTGTTGTTTGACTCATTGGTCAATTTGGTATATTGCGAAAAACCTAATATTGCAATAATGATCAAAAAAGTTGCTACAACCAGAAGTTCAATAATTGTGAAACCGTTTCGCTTATTCATGAATGTAATTATAGCAAATATTGTGACAAATCGGTATAATAAAGGTAGTAACTAAGGAGGGAATGCTATGGCAAAATCAGACAGTAAAACGGTAAATTCAGAGAAGCCAAGTCAAGCATCAGGTAAAAAAGTTGATGACGGGAAATTGAAAGCGTTGGGTCTGGCGATGGATCAGATCACTAAACAGTTTGGCGACGGATCAATTATGAAGCTTGGCGAGGCTCATAAGGTTGATGTTGAGGTAATTCCTTCAGGCGCTTTGAGTTTGGATCTGGCACTTGGTGGTGGATATCCAAAGGGGCGAATTATTGAGATTTATGGTCCGGAAAGTTCGGGCAAGACGACATTGACTCTACATGCTATTGCTGAGATTCAAAAGCAGGGCGGCACGGCGGCGTTTATTGACGCTGAGCATGCGCTTGACCCGAGCTATGCCAAGCGTTTGGGTGTGGATACGGAAAATCTGCTGGTATCACAGCCAGACAATGGTGAGCAGGCATTGGAAATTGCAGAAACGCTAGTTCGATCAAATGCGGTTGACTTGGTTGTTGTTGACTCGGTGGCGGCCTTGACGCCACAGGCAGAAATTGACGGCGATATGGGCGATTCTCACATGGGGCTGCAGGCGCGATTAATGAGCCAGGCGTTGCGTAAATTGACGGGAATTATTAACAAATCGAAAGCGACAGTGATTTTCATCAACCAGATCCGCATGAAGATTGGTGTGATGTTTGGTAATCCTGAAACGACCACTGGTGGCAACGCTTTGAAGTTTTACGCTTCGCAGCGAATTGATATTCGCCGTATCGGACAAATTAAAGTTGGTGATGATATTATCGGTAACCGTACTAAAATTAAAGTAGTGAAGAACAAGATTGCGCCTCCATTCCGTATCGCTGAGTTTGACATTATGTATAATGAGGGTATTTCTAAGACTGGCGACATTCTGGACTTGGCGGCTACGCACGGCATTGTTGAAAAGTCTGGCGCCTTCTATAAATATAACGGCGAAACTATTGGTCAGGGGCGTGATAAGTCTAAAGCTTACCTAAAAGAAAATCCTGAAGTTCTGGCAGAAATCGATCAGAAAGTGCGTGATAAAGTGAAAGAAGCGGAAAGTTAATGCGAGCAGTAGAGTCCAGATATTCAGCCGAAAAGCATATGGCGTCAGTTAATCTTATTTTTGATGACGAGCAGACTGCTTACCTTCGAGAACTGTCGGAAAAAATGAATCTTGATTTCGGTGAGTTTATTCCGCACGCAACGCTGATCAATGTAACTGAGCAGGATATACCACGTCTCAAGTTAGCTGCCGCCGCGCTGCCGTCCCTAGACAAACTGGTGCTTGACGATGTTAACTTCTTGCCGGATGAAGCTGGTAACTGTGTTTGGGTTGAGGTGCGTGTACAGAAAACCTCCTGGATGGTTGAAGTGCGTCGGAAGTTGCTTGAAATATTGGACGACATTCATCCAGGGCTGGATATCGATGGATTTCGTCCACACATTACGATTGGGTGCGTCGAGGCTGGTACACTTGGCGATGTCGATATGAGTGCCATTCCGCGGCAATTGCCAGTTATCACTGAGCCGCGTGCTGCCGCTTGTTACAACGGCATGCATGGCAAAGTGGTTGAGGTGGTCGAATAGTCCACCAGTAGCTAGCGTATAGTTTTAGCGCTATAATAGTTTTATGAAAATCACCGATATTTCTCTTCAGGCTCGTGATAAAAATCGTGTCAATGTAAGCATTGACGGTAAATATCGTTTTAGCTTGGACGTATTTCAGGTCGGCGAGCTAGGCATTAAGATTGGTCGCGAATATACGGAAGAGGAAATTTCGAAGCTAGAAGACGATAGCCAGTTTGGCAAGTTGTATGCTAGGTCTATAGAATACTGCTTAATGCGTCCGCGAGCCATCAAAGAAGTGCGCGATTACCTGCGTCGGAAAACGCTAGCCACTCGTCGACGTTCAGTGAAAACTGGAAAAATTATTGAGCGTCCTGGAATAAAGCTGGAGATTACCGAGCGCGTCTTGGACCGTCTTATTGAGAAAAAATATTTGGACGATGAAAAATTTGCTCGATTTTGGTTTGAGCAGCGATTTATAAAAAAAGGCGCCAGTATTCGTCGTTTGAAATTGGAACTGGCGCAAAAGGGAATTGATAATACGACAATTGAGTCGTTAGTTAAAGAGAATATTCGCTCTGATGATGAGGAATTGCAGAAGATTATTGCTAAAAAACGTTATCGATATAGCGACCAGCAGAAGTTAATGCAATATTTGGCTAGACAGGGTTTTTCTTACGACGACATTAAGAAGGCTCTTGAAAACCCAAAAGATTAATCAACTTTTGTAGATTCTGGTTGCGGACGAGGCTGCTTGCGAAAAGGATTGTCGTAAGAGTTTATGTTTGGAGCGGGTGTTTTTTCAGCTATGTGTGATATTGTTGCTGATTTTACAATAATCCTATCGTCAGTTACTTTAACGATCTGCGAGCGGTGAATAAGCAATTCCGTATCGCCAAAACTTTTTAATAGTGGTCGACGGACCCGCAATTGTTGGATAATAAAATTACCAGCGGCTAAGGTGTAGCCAATGACTTTTCCGATTTTATGGTTTTTCTCGTCGGTAACTAATTTGTCTTTTAGTTTAAAATCTATATCGTAAATTTCTTTTATGGCAATAACATCATCAACGCCAATAATTTCATCGGCTGAGTCAATAATCATGCCTAGTGGTCCAATTTCTCTGATATCATTAACGCGAAGTAGGCTGGGATATTGATCTAAAAGACTACCCTCAAGCTCATAGGCAATTACAGATAAGTTCTTTGGATTGATAATTTCTCGTGAAGTTCGCGCTAATTCCGAGCCAGTCTGTAGGCTCATGACAGGAGTGTTGAGAAAGCGGTCCGCAGAAATAAGCATAATCTTAGTATATATGGTTATATTTTATTCAGCAAATGGATTAGATCGTCCGGCGGGCAAAGTCAGTGGATCATTGCCGGAAGTTGAAGTGCGAAAATCCTTTATTATCTTCATGGTTTTTTTATCAAATGTCGCTGATGAAGCTGGGACTGGCTCACTAGATATTGAAAGGAGACTGCTTAAGAGAAATATAGCAATTGACAGTCCTCCGATGACGGCTATGCTGTAGATCATAACATGGAATCGCCACAGAAACTTTGATAGAGGCTTTATAATTGGTTCAAGCTGTTCTGATATCGATGGTTTCATCTTGTATACACCTTTACTTCAAATTCTTGGACTGATACCTCGCGACTGTCTGGCGCTCTGGAAATCGCAACGCCTGATAGCTGCATACGAGTAACGTTTTTCTCAATCAAATTAAGGAAATGCAGAAAACGTACATAGTCAATTTTTTCACCTAGCTGAATAGATACAAAGGTGCTTTTAATGCCAGCTGGTCCAGTATTTGTTTTCTTTTTTGCGGCTGGAGATTGGGCTGAATTTTTTGAATCGCTCTGGAAAGTAAACGAGCGAATTGGAATGCCTGCACGGTCGGCATAGGTTGATAAATCTTGTACAATTTGATTTTGATATTGGTACATCTTTGACTCAGAAACTATATTTTTAGCTTTTTTAGCAATGTCAGAGTTTTTGTCGAGCTGATCTTTTAGGACAAGCAGATTCTGTATTTTCGAGTCAATAGCTACTGCTTCGTTTTGCATTTTTCCGACATCTTCTGATGCTTTACTGAGGAATGAGTAGGCAAAAGTTACAGCGCCAATCATTGCGGCCAGAATAACAATGAGCAGTAATGTCATAATAATGCGCATGATGCTGGCATTTAATACTTTTTTCATTGCTTTAAAACCTCCGGCTTCGGCGTAACACTAATAGTTATTACGACGGGGTAGTCTGAGGACTTTTCTGCTTTTCCGTCGCTATATACTATGCTTTCTAGGTGGACATCTTTAAAAATTTCTGATTTCTCTAGATTTGTTTTTAACCGAATAGAGTCGTCTTTAGTTTTTCCAAGTGCGATTAATGACATTGGTTTATCTAGGGCGGAAGTGTCCAGGGTTAATGATTCTAAAACTATACCAGACGGAATGTGTTGGGCAATTTTAGGAATAATTGATGAGTAGTGAGCCTCGCTGCCAATAATAGCCTTAGCATCAGCTAGGTCTTTTATAAATCCATCAACGTCTTTTTGAGTTGATTGGTGTTGAGCTAGTTTGGCGTTTCCTTCGTTAATATTGTTTTGGGCTGCTGTTTTACTATTTTCTAGGAATAGATAAAATCCGCCAATTGTTAAGAATAACAAGCCGGCAAATACCAATGATATTATGCAATATCGCCTTAGTATTATATTGACCCGTCCGGCTCTGATCTGCTTTTTTTCTTGAGGAGGCAGAAGATTAATCATAGATATCCTCCTGTCGAATAAGCGCTAGTCCTGCGACGGGCGAAAGCTGGGATCTCAATTGTTTGGCTGGCTGTTCGAGATTACCGAAATTTAATAACTGCCATGGACTGGCTACGCGGGCTGGCATTAATAGTTCATTGGTGAAAAATTCTCCAATTCCTGGCACATTTCCGCCTCCACCAACGATAAGGATTTGCTCAATTTTTCTCTCATCCGGGAATCGGTCAGTGTAGTATCGCATAACGCGTTTAATCTCGTTGGTCATTTTGTGTAGACTTGGCTGCAGAGCTCCGGTAATGCGAGCTTGCCTTGGTCCAGGATTGAGTCCGTTTAGGACTTTGAATTGGTGAGCTGTTTCAATTGGAACATTCATTTTCTTAGCCAGGTTCAGGGTCAGCGTATAGCCACCCACGTTAGACCCTCCAGTCACGCGGATATCAGAGTCTAAGATAGCTATGTCGGTAGCTGATGTACCGATATCAACGATAACTGTTGGTAGCATGCCTTCTTCGGTTTTCTTTAAGAGTCTTGATATTGCATTAACATTTGGCTCGATAGCTGCAACCTCTAGTCCACATCGCTGCGCAGCATCCAACATGTTGTCAATCATCTTTTTTGGAGCGGCACACATTAGCACGCTAAGCTCATCTTTTGAGCGATTGATAATTCTGTAATCTACATAAAGTGAATCAAGTGGAGCTGGAATATACTGTTCAACCTCCAGATTTACCGCACTAATTATATTAGCTTCTTCTTTCATGGGCAGGGTGAATGTCCGCGAAAATGTTCGGCTGGTTGGAATACCAATAGCTACGCGATTACTGTCAATCTGTCCAACAATGTTATTCTTTAATAGCTCTTTTATGTTTTGAGCTAGGTATTCAACGTTATCATTAGAATTGCCATCATTTTGTTGGGAGTCAAGGTTAATTGAGCCATAACCATGAACCAGCATACGAGTTTTGTCAATTGACATAATTTTAATGCTCGTTCTACTGATATCTAAGCCGATTATTGGTTTTTTTCTATAAAATATACTCGACACTTTCTTCTTCCCACCTATATACCGGTATTATAGCATAAGCTTTTTTGAAAAACTATCCCTTAACTTGTCCTGCCATGCTGGTAATTGGCCCCATCACACTGACTGCCACCAAAGCAATCACGCCACCCATTGCCACAATCATTACTGGCTCGATAATGGAACTGACTCCGTCAATCGCAGTGTCAACTTCTTCTTCGTAAAAGTCGGCAACCTTGATAAGCACTTTGTCTGTTTGTCCAGTCTCTTCACCGACAGATAGCATCTGAGCAACAATTGGTGGATATAAATCATCCCTCTCGGCGATAATCCTCGACAAGACTTCACCATTTTGGACGCGCTTGGTGGCTTCCCTCAAGGATTCTTCGTAGACAACGTTGCCAACTGCGCGGGAGGTGACGTCCAGAGCTTCTAACACGGCTACGCCGGCGCCAATGAGAGCGGAGAAGGTTCTTGTGAACCTTGCAATTGCTACTTTTCTAACGATTGCCCCAACCGCAGGAACCTTAATGATGATATGGTGGAATTTAACGCGTCCCTTTGGGGTTTTAATGTAGCGAATTAGTGCCCAAATTCCGCCGATGAATGCTGGGACAATCAAATACCAGAACGATACCATAAAGTCGCTAATACCGAGCATGATTTCAGTGAGTAGTGGCAGCTTAGCATCTGGCCCGCCCATGTCTTTAATAGTTTTACCAATGACTGGAATAATAAAGGTCATCAAAATGAAGAAGGCAATGATGGTTATCACCAAAAGAACGATTGGGTATGTCATGGCGCCTTTAATCTTTTTCTTCATGGATGAGTTTTTTTCTTGTTGCAAGGCTAGTCGTTTCAAAATGTCGTCCAGAATACCTCCGGTTTCACCAGCGGCGACCATATTAACGTAGATGTCGTTGAAGGTTTCTGGATGTTTTCCTAGAGCATCAGCAAATGACATACCACCTTCGATGTCTTTAATAACAGCGTTAATTGTCTCTCGGAAGCCGACGCTCTCAGCGTGCTTGGCCATTGAATTTAGCGAACGAAGAATCGGCACGCCAGCTGAAACCATGGCGCTTAATTGGCGTGTAAACATTACTAGCTCATCGGTTTTGGCGCCTTTCTTTTTTTTGCCAAACGAAAAACCGCCAGCTTTTTTTGCGCTCTTTTCTTCGATTTTTATCAATTGCCCGCGTGATTTTAAAGTGTTGATAGCTGATAATTTATCGGCCGCCTCTATTGTTGAGGAGACAGTTTCTTTTTTCTTATTGACAAGTAAATATTCAAAAACTGGCATGACGCTACTCCCTTGTTGCCCTCAATACTTCTTCGGTTGTTGTGATTCCGCGCAGTGATTTAATGAGGCCATCCATCTGCATAGTTACCATGCCTTCAGAAATTGCTTGATCCTGGATGTCGTTACTGGTGGCATTGGCGGTAATCATTTTTTGAATAGGGATAGAAATGCCGAGAACCTCGTAAATACCAACACGTCCCTTAAAGCCATTATGTCCACATTCGTCACAGCCTTCAGGGCTTGGCTTCCATAGCCGGGCGATTGTTTGCTCGGTTGAGCCCATTGGTGTGTCGCCACCAATTTTATCATCAAAAGCCTGCTGCTCTAGGCTGTGAATTTTTTTAATTGATTTGGTGTCGATATTAAACATCTCAGTTATGTACTTCAATTCTTCTTGGTTTGGTGTATATTCCTGACGGCAGTTCATGCAGAGCCTTCGTACTAATCGCTGACCAATCACTGCTTTGACTGTCGAAGCGATCAAGAAGGGTTCGATTCCCATGTCCAGCAAACGTGGCAAACAAGTTGCGGCGTTGTTGGTGTGGAGGGTTGAGAACACCAAGTGTCCAGTCAGCGCCGCCTGCACGCCGAGGTTGGCAGTTTCACCGTCACGGATTTCTCCAACCATGATGATGTTTGGGTCTTGGCGAAGCAATGCGCGCAGTCCTGAAGCAAAGGTCATGCCGGCTTTGGCGTTGGTCTGAGTTTGGTTGACGCCAGGGATTTTGTATTCAACCGGGTCTTCAATTGTCGAAATATTAACATCTGGCGTATTAAGCTCCGACAACACACTAAACAGAGAAGTCGACTTTCCTGAGCCAGTCGGCCCGGTCACCAAAATCATACCGTTTGGCTGCGCCATGGCGTCTTTTACGGTAGCAAGCGACAGCCCCCAGTAGCCCAGCTGATCAAGTTTAACTGCTTGATTTGACTCATCCAGAATACGCATCACCACTTTCTCGCCATCGGTGATTGGTAATGTTGAAACGCGAAAGGCATATTGCTTTGAGGAAAGTTTTATCTTAAAGCGTCCGTCTTGGGGTACGCGGCGTTCGTCGATTTTTAGGTTAGATAGGATTTTTATGCGACTGACCAAGGCCCCGTGGACGTTACGTGGTAGCTTGTTAACTTCTTTTAGGACGCCATCAATTCGGTAGCGGACCTGGACGTAATCTTCGCGCGGCTCAATATGGATATCAGAAGCATTGGATTTAATGGCGTACTCTAGCAGTAGGTTAACAGTCTGGGCAATTGGTGAGTTTTCCGCAAAATCGTCCTGACTGATATTTTGATCGTCAGCAGAAGCGTCTTTTTGTACGGCAATAACTTCGTCTAGCTCAGCATCGATATTTCCTCGATAGTTGTCTAAGCATTCTAAGATATTACTTCTTGTCGCCAGAAAAACTTTAGTATTGTAGCCAATTTCTTTTTGGATGAAATTTAGCGCCTGAACGTCGTCTGGGTCCTCCATGGCCAGAGATAGACTCTCATCATCATTTTTTTCGAAGAGTACAACATTATACTGGCGTGCAATATGTTCAGGGATCCGCTTTAATACTTCTTCGGGAATATCTTTTGGTTCGATTCTAACGAAAGGTACGCCGATATAGTCACTAATTAGCTTTGTCAGGTCCTCTTCGGATAGAACCTTTTGTTCAATAATGGCTTCTTGTAGCGTTTGTTTTGATCGTTCAGCGAGCAGCTTTAAATCAGCAAGCTGCGACTCATCAATAACCCCACCTTCTTTCAGAATACTTTCAATTGTTTGATCTGAAATACGCATAATTCTTATGATTATTGTACTACCGTCGCTAAAAAAAAGCCAGCATAGTATAATAGAAGGGTGAAAATTGATAGCGACGAGAAGATGCAACGATTAGGTGTGGCAATTGGCCAGGCGGTTTCTGGTGGTGAAGTGCTGGAATTGGTTGGTGATATTGGCGCCGGGAAGACGACGTTGACAAAGGGGATTGCTAAGGCTTTAGATATCAATGAGCCTGTCCAGAGTCCAACTTTTACGATTTCTCGAGTATATGATTCACCGAGGGGGCTGCGTTTGGTACACTATGATTTTTATCGATTGGGTGAGGCTGGCATTATGGGTGATGAGATTAGCGAAGCTGTAGACAATGATTCGGTGGTGGTCGTTGAGTGGGCGGGTGCAGTTGATGGTGACTTGCCGGAAGATCGTTTGGCGATAAAAATTACAGCGACTAGCGAGGAAGAGCGGCTGGTAGAATTTCATCCCGGCGGTAAAAGGTCGACTGAACTTTGGCAGAAGATAAAGGAGAATTTGGCATGATAATCTTATTAGATACCTCGACGGCAACTTGTTTTTTAACGTTGGTTGATGATGAGGTTCGGCAGGATTTTGAGTGGCAAGCGGGGCGGACGTTGGCGCGCGGCTTATTGAAATTCTTGGAAGAAAAAACCGGTGATTTGCACGATATCAGTGGTATCGGCGTAATGAAGGGGCCGGGCAGTTTTACTGGATTAAGGATTGGACTTACAGTTGCCAATACGCTGGCGGATAGCCTGAATGTACCTATTGTCGGTGCAACGGGCGAAGACTGGCGGGAGATGACGCTTAAAAAACTGTACGCTGGCGAGAACGAGAAAATTGTCATGCCAGAGTATGGTGCCGCCGCTCATGTTACCTCGCCGCGAAAATGATTTTCAGTGCCAAAATCTTCAAAACCGTGTATAATTAAATTACGGCGTTTTGTAAGTTCTGATTCGCCAGATTTAGATAGTTTGAAATTGATTGGCTGTTGATATATTTCCTTGAGACGAACACTCAAGGGCGGCTGATCGGAAAGGAATAATATGATAGAGATGATCATTGCCGCCATTGTTGGTGCAGGTGTTGGCGTTGGTGGTTTCGTAGGATATCAACGAACGCGCCAAATTAATGGCAAAAATCAAATTGAGCGTGATTTGGCTGATGCCAAGACGAAGGCTAGCGATATTGTTTTGAAAGCCAAAGACGAGGCGCTGAAAATTGAGAATGAGCGCCGTAAGGAGTGGCAAAAAACCGAGAATCGTTTGGCGGATCGCGAGAGAGCACTTGATAATAAGTTGGATGAGCTGGATCGGCGAGCGGAGAAGCTGCGTACCCATGAAGATGAGGTTGATAACCTTAAAAATGAGATTCGTGATATCCGTACGCGTCAGCAGGAGAAGCTTGAGAAAATTGCTGGACTGAAAAAGAAAGACGCAGCCGACAAACTGATGCAGATGACCGAGCGTGATATTAAGCAGGATTTGGCTGGTTTGGTGTCAAAATTGCAACATGATGCAATGGATGACGCCGAAGAACGGGCGCAGATGATTTTGGTGACGGCAATGGAGCGGATGAGTAGCGAGGTAACAGCCGAGCGCACAGTTACTGCGGTTAAATTGACTGATGATGAGATGAAAGGTCGAATCATCGGCAAGGAAGGTCGCAATATTCAGGCGCTGCAGCGTGAAACTGGTGTTGATATTTTAGTGGATGATACACCGGGTATGATAGTGCTGTCGAGCTTTGATCCAGTTCGTCGACAGGTGGCTCGTTTGAGCTTGGAGATGTTGATGAAGGACGGGCGCATTCATCCAGCGCGCATTGAGGAAGTTGTCGCTAAGGCTAAAAAGCAAATTGATAAAGAGGTTAGACAGGCTGGTGAAGATGCTATGCGCGAGACTGGCGTGGTCGGTATTCCAAAGGAAATGTTGCTACTGCTTGGTGAACTGAAGTTTCGTACTAGCTTTGGTCAGAACGTCCTGAAACACTCAACAGAGATGGCGCAAATTGCTGGTATGATTGCTGAGGAAATTGGCGCTGATGTGCGTATTACAAAAATTGCTACACTATTACATGACGTTGGTAAGGCAGTGACTCATAAAATTGAGGGCAAGCATCATCATATTGGTGCGGAATTGGCGCGTAAATACGGCATGGACGAGAGAATTGTACATGCAATTGAGGCTCATCATGATGACATCGAGGCAACTACGCCAGAAGCGATTATTGTGCGGGTTTGTGATGCAGCTTCGGCGGCGCGTCCAGGTGCGCGTAATGTTTCAGCTGAGAACTTTGCTGAACGAATGCGTGATTTGGAGAATGTGGCGACTAGCTTTGAAGGAATTGATAAAGCCTACGCAATTTCGGCTGGACGTGAAGTTCGGGTGATTGTTAAGCCGCAAACAATTGATGATTTATCGGCAATTAAATTAGCGCGAGACATTGCTACGAAGATTGAGTCGACCATGCAGTATCCTGGCACGATTAAGGTTAATGTCATTCGCGAAACGCGAGCAATTGAGTTTGCAAAATAATGAAATTTACTGACGAGCAGCGGCGAACTTGGTTGGCTAGTTTAGACAAGCGTTTTTCTAGTGCGGCGGTGTTAATAGAAAATGAGCAGGGCGAATTATTAATCGTCAAATCGGACTACAAAGATCACTGGTCGCTACCTGGCGGAATTGTTGATCCTGGAGAATCTCCGCTGGAGGCGGCAGTGCGTGAAGTCGAGGAGGAGGTGGGTATTAAAATTGATGCCGAAAACCTACAGTTAGCCATGGTAGCATCGCGTCATTCTGATGAGTTTTTGACAAATCAGTTTGTATTTTTTGCGCAATTGGAAAATAATGTCTTGTCTAAAATAAAGCTTCAAGAGTCAGAAATAGTGTCTAGCAAACTTATTTCTAAGAGTGAAATTGACTCTAATGACGGGTCATTATTATGGGCAATTCGTTTTTGGGCGGCTGATAAATTCGGTTACGTAAATACGAAAATAGTTGATGAGGATGGCGTAAAAAATGAGCGAATAGAGTTTTTTGCGCCGATACTGGGAGGAAAATAGTGGGATTATTAGTTATCTGTCGACACGGTGAGAGTGAATGGAATCTACTAGGCAAGTGGACGGGCTGGACTGACGTGGGGTTAACGGAAAAAGGGTGGGCTGACTCAGTGTGCTTGGGTGTTCTCCTTAAGGATATCAAGTTTGACGAGGCCTACACGTCAGCGCTAAAGCGGACGCACCAAACGCTGGATGCCCTGCTTGAGGGGTGTGGTATAGTCAGTCTGAAGACAACGCGGGCGACTGAGCTGAATGAGCGTGATTATGGGGATTTGACTGGTAAAAATAAGTGGCAAGTGAAGGACGAGATTGGTGAAGAGGCGTTCAATGGAATTAGGCGCGGTTGGGATTATCTGGTGCCAGGCGGCGAAACATTAAAAGACGTTTACGCGCGAGTGGTTCCGTATTTTGAGCGGGAAATTTTACCGAAACTTCAGGCGGGCGAGAATATTTTATTAGTAGCGCATGGAAATTCTATTCGGGCGTTAATCAAACATCTTGACCAAATTTCAGAGTCAGAAATGGCAAACGTAGAAATGCCGTTTGGTCAATTATTGCTTTACAAATTTGAAGCTGATAATAATTTGCCAACTAAAAAAGAAATTCTATCGGTAAATATTGGTCCGGTAAACGCTTAGCCATTTATGTATATCTCATAGGCGCTGAGGGCCGACAAGAATTGCTGAAATCTAGTCGTGTCATCGCCGTGATGCGGCCAGGTTGCATGATTCAACCAAAACCCCATTAGTGTGAGACAATAATCTAAGTTTATTATGTTTTGATAAGGGGAGATATCATGGTAGCTTTTATGTAGGTCAATTAGCAGGCTGGTAATATCACTACCCGATTCACCCAACCCAGACCAGCTCCAATCCACCAACCTAGTACCGTAATTAGGGTGCCAAGCCATGTTTGATTGTCGGATATCATGGTGGCAAAAAACTAATGAGTTTGTTCTAGGGGTCTGGCTGCCTATTTGGCGTAGCGAGGCTAGGTTTCTTAGCAATGATTGAGCAGCTGCTTGGCTACGGGGTGTTAATCTATCTAAAAAACTTGGTGCTAATTTATGTAATTTATCTATTTTTTGATTATCAATTGATTGCCAACCTTCTTTTACAAAACTATCACGCGACGGTTCAATGTCGAAAGCGTCAGCCGGTAGTGGCATACTCTCTAGCTCATTAAATTTTTCAATCGCTGAATTTACGTATGAATTGAGCGTGTCTTTCCTGGCTCGCCATTGCCATCCGCCGTCAGGTTCCATCGCATCCATGATGAGCGTATCGCTACCATGCAGAATTGACCGCTCGGGTATTCCGCTATATCCATGAGACCTTAAGTGAGCCATAACGAAAGCTTCTTTCTCCAGATATTGATGTAATCGGTTTCGTCTCGGCGTATCGTCATACTTAGCTGATATCTGTTTAACAAATACTGACTGGCCGTTTTTTGTAGCAATAATTTTGTCATATTGCATATGACCACCGCTCACATCGTGGTAAGTTTCTGGAGACTGGGCTATTTCAATAAGGTTTTGGCAAGATAAATGATCAAGCGCCCTTGTCAAGATGTAGTCGTGTGAGGCGTAAAGACTGGGTAAATTATCAATTGACCACCAACCAGCGTCAATTGCATCATCGTGGCCGGTCGCTTTTATCGTGTCAGATACGGTAAATAGGTAGGCGCTCGTCTCAATCCATGATTCTTGGCGATTGCGCGGGTCGTCAACTAATCCTCTAAATATAAGTGTAGCCCCGTCACTAATTGTGACGCCAGTTTCTTCTCTAGTTTCGCGAATGGCCGCTGCAAGGGAATCTTCTCCGGGATCGATAAAACCGCCAGGTAGTGCCCACTCGCCGCTAGAACGTTTTATTAAAAGGATTTTTTGTGATGCTGGATTAATAATTACACTATCCGCGGTGTAATTCGGACCATCGTACCATAATTCGTGCCTCAGGCTTGTTGGTTCTATTTCTTTCATACTGCGACTAGGAGGCTATCGCTTAAGGCTTTTTTTGCTAAAGCTTCTTTTACGCGTTGTTTATACTCGCTAATTTTATCAATCGTACCTGTATGTTTACCAGGTGTGTCGCTCAGCTTCACTGTGGATATTCCATCAACTTCTGTGGCTTTCATGACGAAGTTATTGGGTTTGATGCCAAGGTCATTGGTTAAAGTTGTACCCCAGCCAAATGTGACATTTATTCTACCTTTGAAATAATCAGCCAGGCGAATAATTTCATCCGCATCAAGTCCATCACTAAAGACGATAGTTTTTTCCATTGGGTCAATTCCGTTTTTCTGATAGACCTCAATAGCTTTATTTCCAAAATCTATCGGGTCGCCAGAATCATGGCGTAGTCCTTTCCATGAATCCATCTGCTCAGGCGTAAAATAGGCAAAGAAAAAGTCTGTTGTAAATGTATCGGTTAAAGCGATTGATAGATCGTTGCCATATGTGTTTTGCCAATCTTGCAATGCTTGATTGTGGCCGTCTAGTGGATTATTTCCGCCCTTGTCTGCTAGTGCGGCATAAACCATTGGCATTTCGTGCGCAAAAGTTCCAATTGGCTTTAGTCCTAATTTATGTGCCAGATATATATTTGAAGTGCCAACGAAATTATCCGGCAGCTCTGTCGCAACGCGCTCAACTACGTGTCTATGCCAATCATAACTAAACCGTCGTCGAGTACCGAAGTCTGAGAATTTTATATATGGAAGATCCTTTAATAGTGCAATTTTTTCACTTAATCGACGGTCACCTTCGGCATATAATTCGGCTAATGATCGACCTTCACTAGTAAGCTTATTTTTAAAATATATTTCATTTATTTCGCTCATAATCACCGTTTCCCAGAATGTAACTAGCGGCCATTTTCCTGTGCTACTAACTGATAAATCGCCGTGCTCGTCATAGTTAATGTCAACTGGGGGTAGGGGATTTTCCATGAGGAAATCTAGGTATTCTGGTGAAAATTGTGCTTTGCCGTCCTGATTTTGTAGGCTGGCCAGGTAAGCAATTTCATCAGGACGCCATCCATCAGATAGCTCACTAAGCCTATTTCTAAGTTCCTCTGAGGTGACGAATTCTGATAATAAATTAGGAGAGCGATTCTTTAATGTGAAGGTGACTTCAGCTTCAGGGTGTTTTAAGAATTCATTCATCCCCATGGTTGCTTTATAATAATCTAATCCTTGTGATATTTTTGATTCTTCTTCCATTTAAACTGTCTCCTCAATTATCTTTTTTGCTTCTTCGGTTGATATTGCTAATATTCCAGCTTCCTTCATTGCGGTTAGTACTTCTTCTTCAGCGTTTGGCGTCAGTCCGACGGCGCGAACAGCCTCTCGCAGTAGATAGATGGACACTTGATCGTCACTCTGGAAGTGCTCGGTAATGTCCAGCGCAGTTGACTTCACGCAAAAGTCAGTTGCCAGTCCGCCGAGAAATACCTGAACCTTCTCGTGAGGTGTTCGTGGCGTGATAATGGTCTCCAGCGTCTCGCCTGTGTCGCTCTGACCCTCCCAGCCAGAGTACCCGTCAGTCTGGCCCACGCCTTTGTCGATAATAGTGTCACCAGGCTGCACGTTGAGTTTATCGTGAAAGCTAGCGCCGGTAGTGCCGGCCACGCAGTGGACTGGCCACTGGCCACCAAAATTAACAAAATGTGGTGTTTCACCGGGGTGCCAGTCGCGGGTAAAAACGACCTGTCCGCCATGGTGTCGCACGGTCTCGGCGATGGTGTTGAGCGGGGCAACGACCTGCTCGCCCTCGGCAACTGCCAGGCTACCATCGATAAAATCATGCTGCACATCAACGGCAACAAGTATATTTCGAGTTGGTTTTACTGTTTCCATGGATTACCTCCTTACTTAATGTATAAATTACACTTACTATTTAGTTTAATCGTTAGTTATTGTATTGTCAACACTAATTTATGAAAAATATAAATTTTATATATCTATCTAATAAGATTAGTCGAACCTGCGGTTCAAAATCTCTAGTCTATCTGAATTGAATTCATATAGTTTTGCTGGGCGATGTGCGCCGTCACGCCATAACTCGTTGGTTTCATGAATGAGGTTGAGGCTGAGGAATTTTTTGCGAAAATTACGCTTATCAAATTCACGATCAAAGATAATTTCGTAGGCGTTCTGTAGTTGGGTCAGGGTAAAACGCCGCTCCAGAAATGCCGACACAGCATTCGTATATGTTAACTTGGCGATTAGCCGCTCTTTGGCGTACTTAATAATATTAACGTGGTCGTATGCTAGTTTTGGTAGTTTATTTACATCAAAAAATGCCACTTCTAATTCTTCATTATATGTAATATTGCGTCCACAGCCTAAATAAGTTACAGACACTGCATGTCCTCGTGGATCGCGATCAATCGTGTCGAACGTGTAAAGCTGTTCGATGTAGTGTAGATCTTCTTTGATTTTTACTCCTGTCTTTTGAGAGACTACACGCTCAAGCGCATCTGTTGTCGTTTCTCCTTTAGCGTTATATCCTCCAGGGAGAGCCCATTCTCCTTTAAAAGGTTCGTTTGGCCGTTTTAATAACAATACTTCCAATGCGTCATTATAGATTTGAAAAATTACCGCATCCACGGTTAGCGTTGGGGGTGTGTACGGTTTTGTGTAATTCATACAATATATATTATCCTGAAGTAAGCCGCTTGCCAAGTTATTCTTATTTATTATCTCTGTACTGTATCGGCAGATTACGTTTATGTTGAGTTTTTTCGTAAAAATTTTCTATGATTTTGGCGACCTTAGGACTGATGGTTTTACCCTCAAGATAGTCATCAATTTCGGTGTAACTGATCCCCAATTCTGTTTCGTCGGGCTGAATTGGATTATTATCTAACAAGTCGGCGGTCGGCGTTTTATTCAGAAGAGATTCTGGGATATTTAAAACCTCAAGCATAGCGCGACCTTGGCGTTTTGTTAGTCCAGAGAGGGGCATGATGTCGGCAGCGCCATCGCCAAACTTGGTGAAAAATCCCGTGACTGATTCGGCGGCATGATCAGTGCCAACTACCAATAACCCGCAGGCACCAGCAATAGCATATTGTGCCATCATACGGATACGAGCCTTGATGTTGCCTTTGTCGAAATCGCTAATTTCTTGACCATTGGTGTATAGGTTCGCAACAAGTGTGTCGACGCTAGGTTTTATATCAATGTCGTGTTCTATGACGCTTGATTCGCCATAAGACTTAATAGTCTTAACGGCTAGCTCAGCATCTGCGCGGTCGTGTTGTATTCCGTAAGGAAGAAGCATTGTGTGAAAGTATGCCTCGCGATTATTTTTATTACATATGTCTACTGCGCGTTGAGTTATAATTCCCGCGAGTAATGAATCTTGGCCGCCGGAAATGCCTAGCACAAATCCATTCAGCCCAGTTCCTCCTAGGTAGTTTGCTAAGAATTGGCTGCGTTTTTCTATTTCTTGTACTGGCTGTATATTGGGTTTGACTCCTAAAGTGGCGATAATTTCTTGTTGCTTGGCTCGCATATATACCTCCTTTATTATTTCTGTAGGCAGCTTAGGGTTATACGTAGAGTGTAGCATAGTTAGTGTGTATTTAACAATAATCTACGAGAAACGAGTATGTATGATATTTGTACAACAAATTGAGGTTAATCAATAATCCCCAAAGCGATCGTCATCACACCAAGTACCACGTGGCTTATCGTTACGCCGATGAGGTTTGATGAGAGCTGGTACGCTCGGTACCAGAAAAGGCCAACGATGCCCATGACAACAACAGTGAGCATATCGCCGTAGATGATATGTACATAACCGAAAAGGGCGGCTGCTACGCCAAGCTCCAGTACTCGGTGTAGCCGTAGTTCTTGCAGCATACGGCTGAGGATGCCGCGAAATAACAGTTCTTGCGCCGGGCACGAGATGAGAATATAAAATACATAGAATCCTATTCCTTCGGTTGGTGAGAATCGAGGTTTTTTGAGGAGTAGAAACAGCCCGGCTGCGATAATGAGAGCTATAGTTATAGGTAGCACGGTTTTGAGTGAATAGATGGTACGTTGCCGCGTAATGCCGATGTCATTGTGCGTATTGCCGAGTATTCGCATCACTATGTACATCGCTACTGCACCGACGACGAGTGTCGCGAACTTCATATTCCAGGGAATGACACCGGTACAAATGAGAATGGACAACATGAGATACACGCAGACAATGGCGCAGAGATATATCATTTGTCGGCGGTGAGTTGTGCGGGTAGTGTGATTAGTATTGGCCATAATTATGAGGGTATGTCTATATATTAACTCAAATCGCTAATTATTGCTGTATTTAATGTGTAAAGTGTGGTAGAATAGTGAGGTAGGTGTCGAGATCATCTTTCGGGGTGTGGCGCAGTTGGCTAGCGCGCGCGGTTTGGGACCGTGAGGTCGAAGGTTCGAGTCCTTTCACCCCGACCAATTTAAATCATTCAATACATTAAGATAACCGGCAAATTCGTCGGTTATTTTTTATTTTCGTACAAACCAATGATCAGATCGCCATCACGAAATTCTTGCTGCATTAGCCATGATGGCGGAATTTGTTTTTTATATTTGTCATATGTTTTTGCGCGAAGTATCAGCCAAATTCTTTGAGTTTTTACAGAGTTTAAAGAGCTAATTTCTGGAGTATTAAGTTTTTTGATTAGCCCCCATTCACCAGCCCAATTGAGCTCTTGGTCTGGACGTAGCAGGATAATTTCTTTATTAGTTCTATTGTAATAAGATGTGTGAAAATAGGTGTAAATTTCACCGGAGATAATAGCGTCATTGCTTTTTATATTATCATTTATATGATTCATGGCAGTTTCTGTGTTGTTCCAGGATGCTTCTGTTATATTTTTACTGCCGACATGCCACATGTAGCAGCCAATTAGCAATATGAAAATAATAGATAAACCGACACTACGAATCCTTTTGCTCGAAAAAATAATTCCTATGTAGATGGCTATCAGACTATAAAATACTGGCGCTGAGTAGGTAAAATAGCGATCTAAATAAACGGGGCGACCTTTACTAAGTGTGTAGATGATGATCATTGGTAGAAATGACCAAATTGTCATGAGCCATATTGCTGCTCGGTATTTATGAAATTTTTTAGCTAAGACGAGTGATACGATGAGCATAATTGGTAGCAGCAGTAAGCCAAAGTAGCGGACTATCCTCTCGTCGTAAGTTAAGAACATGGATAGGGTTGTTGGTATGGTAAATTTATTGACTTCTGGTATCCAAAACTCGCCGCTGACTCTACTGACCTGGGAGATCATTACTGGCAGCCAAGGTAAGAATAATAAAAAGCATAGCCCAGCTGCTAGCCAGAGATTTTTATTAGTAAAAATTTTTATGATAGCAGTGCGATCTCCGCCAATTTTTAGCCATAAATAGACAAAGTGAGCTGGAATTAGCAGTGCCAGGAAATACTGTGTGTAAATGCCGATTGCCACTAAAAATCCGTATAATATCCACCAGGGTTTTTTGTCTTTTCTGCCGACCGCCATGATAAATGCATAGGTGGCGGATACGCTAAGCAGCGCCGCCAAAGCATACATCCTCGCCTCGTCGCTATAGCGGATCAGGAATGGTCCTAAAGCTGCTAAAAAAGCTCCAAATATAGCGATTCTTTTAGAGAATAGCTTTTGCAGTAAGAGAAATAGCATGGCGACTGTCATGGCGCCACATAAGACACTAAAGCTTCTGAGTGCAGTGACTGAATTGCCAAAAAGTAATTGCCAAAAATGCATGATAATGTAATAAAATGGTGGATGTACGTCCGTGGTTGTCGTGGAGATAATGTCAATCAAGGGCTGCTTGATAATGGTAGCAGTATAGCCCTCATCGTGCCAAATATTAGCCTTAGTTAATTGGGCAGCGCGAGCGCTAATAGCTAAAATTAATATGGGAATTAGCCAGACCCAGCCAGGTATTTTATGAAGAAATGTGTGTAGATTTTTAAGATTTGCGCATATATTTTTCATTACACTATCTGGGAAGTTTTAGGGATATTTCACGTGCCTTGTGGGCTATCTCATCGTCAATAGTATCTACTCCAAAGTCTATGCTAATATCGCGTCGCCTTAAAGCCTCATTGATTAGAAAATCAGCAATTTGTGGGTTTTTTGGTAGGATTGGGCCGTGGAGATATGTGGCTATAACGTTGTTATACCGAACACCTTCACTTGCATCAATCATATTATTGCCAGCACCCTTAATCACTTGCCCTAGCGGCGTGACAGTTTTATCAAGGAAGGTCTGCCCACTATGATTTTCGTATCCGATAATCTCGCCAAATTCTTGACTCTTGATAATAATATTGCCAATCATTCGCTCATCGCCAGCAATCGTTTCAATCGGTAAAATATTAGCGCCAACAATCTCTTCGCCTTTAAGTGTGCGGAAAAAGCGGCCGAAGAGCTGATACATACCACAAATCATTAGCATCGGCACGCCGTCGTTTGCTAATTGTCGGAGCTCGTCTGCTCGTTTCAAAAGGTCGTTTTGGATAATCGTCTGGCCAGAGTCTTGACCGCCACCACCGACGAAAATATCAATATTAGAAAAGTCTGTTGAATCGCCTGGATTGTGGTCGATAATTTCGACTTCAAAACCGCGCCACTCTAGGCGTTTTTTTAGGACCAGCGTGTTGCCCCAGTCGCCGTATAAATTCATGTCTCGTGGATAAAGTTGTGCAATTGTTATTTTTGTCATAATATTTCCTCTACGTCGGTTTTTTCGCTAAGCAGGCGTCGAATTGCAGTCATGGCGGTATAGCTACAGAATATTTGCTTTGGTTCTTCTGGGCGGTCGTTGATAAAATCATCTAACGCCCGCGTAATATCGGTGTCAATTTTTTCAACCGCAACTTCGTCATATTGAAGACGCAGCGCCATGTCATAAGCTCGCACCCCACTAATCATGGCTACCTTTTTCAGAGATGAAAAGTCAACATCCCAAAACCAACTAACATCTCGCCCGTCTGCGAAATTGTCATTAACCGCGATCATTGTCGCGCTGCTATTTTTGGCAAATGACAAGAGCGCCAGTCGAAAACCGCTTGGATTTTTAACGAGAATAAGTTCAATCGGCGTGCCGTTTAGGAAAATTGTTTCACCGCGACCAAAGGCTGGCTTAATATTTTCGAGCGCTGACAATATGGTGTCTGTAACTTCCGGTCCGGTAATTTGTCGCGCCAGGGCGGTAGCTGCTGCGGCATTAAGTAAATTATAAACGCCGGTAAGCTTTAAATTGACAGCAGCTTCTTTGTTATCAATTCGTAGGGTCGCCTCCTGTCCGCTAATCTTTTTTAATAAAACATCGACGTTTACGCTTTGGTTAGCGATTGCTGCGCCGTATTTTAAGTTGTCGTCGGTCGGCATTAATTTAAGTAGCTCATCGGTTGTGCCGAAAAATACTTTTTTAGCCTGAATGTGTTTGCTAATCTTAAAAATTCGTGGATCGTCGCGATTAAGAACAACAGCATCGGTAGTTGCTTCGGCTATCTTCTGAAGCAGCGACGCTGTATTGTCGATCTCTCCAAATCTATCCAGCTGATCACGCATTACGTTTAATAGTAGCGAGAACCGTGGGCGAACCATTTGCACAAATTTCACCGCCCAAGCTTCGTCAAGCTCCAAAACTGCAATATCAGCCTCTAATTTACCGCGGAGATTGACTTCATCCAGCAGTGCGGCTGCTACACCTCTGGAAAAATTGCTACCAGTCCGATTCGTAAAAACTCTTAGTCCAACTGACTCGAGCAATTCCACGACGATTTTTGTGGTTGTTGTTTTTCCGTTAGTGCCGCTTATAATTACCACGCCTTGTGGTAGGTCTTTCAGTGTGCGCTGGATGAACTTTGGGTCAATTTTCTCAATCACTAAGCCTGGCAGAGCTGAGCCGCCGCCGCGTAATCTCGCAACCTTCTTGACACCTTTGCCAATTATAGTACTGATCATCTGTCTTGCCATATAATCCATTATACTCTGCCGGGCTAATATGCTACAATATCAATATGTTTTTGGTGGGGATCTTTCAGTGGTGGTATGGCGGTGGATTGTTGCAATATGTCCAACAAGGTTTTTTGGGGGTTTTGCGAACGGCAGACTTTTTTTCGGTCGGATTGTTATTAAAAACATTATTTAACCCGTTTCGTCAGATTTCGGCAGCTCCAGTTGACGGTGCTGCACCAGTTCAGTTGTCGGCATTTTTTGATAAGTTATTTTCGCGCGCGGTTGGCATGGTGGTACGCTCTGTAGTGATAATTGTTGGAATATTGATGATATTGCTGAGGGTTTTGTGGACGCTTCTAGGAATTATTCTGTGGCTGGTCTTGCCTCTATTGCCACTTGCGGGAATTGTGCTGTGGCAAATGGGGGTTTCGCTATGAATGTGCAGCCAAAGTTTAATTACGATAGTTTGAGGTCTCAGAAGGCAAGGTTTTCTGTTAGGTTTGGCAATGCTTGGCACGTTGTGGTAATAGCAATTGGTATCATGATGGTGGTGCTTGGTGTGTGGATGCTGATTGAACACGGATCGGTCGGCTGGCTAATGCTGGGTCTGAGTGGCCCGATGGTTATGCTGTCCATTTGGTGGGAGAAAGATTTGAAGACGGCGGAGATTAATAAGAATCCGCAGACCATTGATGATGTGATGGCGGCTGACGTTTTGGGTAAGCTGCCGCGTCGGCCAACACCAACGGATATTGCTGAAGCGATTACAGGCACTCGAGCTGGACAGTTTTTAGCCTTGCGCCTGGGTTTAACGCCAAACTTTTTGCATAATATTTCTGTTGACAATCCAGATCAAACCGAGCAAGTCTGGAAAGCGGCAATTGAGATTTGGCAGAGCACTGAAAGTCCGAAGATTACCAGTGCGGTTTTAGCCGCGGCCATAGTAAAACAGTTACCGCAGCATAACTCTTTGCTGGCAAATATGAAAATTGATTTTCATGATATCGAAGAGACTATCAAGTGGTACGAACGTATAAAGGCGTTAATTGAAGAGCATAACAAAAAGCCGTTACGGACGGGCGGAATTGCTAGAGATTGGTCGTTCGGTTACACGCCACTATTGAGCCGCTTTGCGCAGAATATTAGCGCTAACATTTCCGGTCAGATGCTTACTACAAAGTTGGCGGCGCATGAAAGTGCACTTGAGCAAATGATGAAAATATTTAGCTCAGGTGGTCGTCAGAACATTGCGTTAATTGGTGCTGATGGCGCTGGGAAAAGTACGGTAGTTTCGGCGTTTGCGGAGATGTTGATTGATGGGCATCAGGGCGTTCCTGGGTCGTTGATGTATCAGCAAGTTTTTATGCTTGACGCTTCATCTTTGGTTAGCGTGGCGTCGGGTCGTGGCGAGTTGGAAAATCTGGTGACAATGATCTTAAATGAAGCGTTTTTATCAAAGAATGTTATTTTATGCTTAGATAATGCGCAGCTATTTTTTGAGGAGGGCATTGGTTCGGTTGATTTGAGTAATGTGCTACTGCCAATTTTAGAAGCTGGCAGATTGAGGATGATTTTAACGATGGACGACCAGCGGTTTTTACAGATTTCTCAAATGAAGCCGCAATTAGCACACGCTTTGAACACCATTGCCATCCAGCCATCAACCGAAGCAGAGACTATGAAAATTATGCGTGACCAATTAGTGATATTTGAAGCCCAGCATAAAGTGACTTATATGTATCAAGCTTTGGCTGAGGCCTATCGGGTTGGCGATCGCTACGTTCAGGATTTGGCAATGCCAGGCAAAGCGCTGAAAATTTTGGAGGCGGCAGCGAGTTATGCTAGGGGCGGTCTTGTGACAGCGCAATCAGTCGACGATGCAATTGAAAAAACCTTGGGTATAAAAATATCCACAGCGAATACCGGCGACGAGCGTGAGAAATTGCTTAATTTGGAAACACTGATTCATCAGCGGATGATCAACCAGTCGCGGGCGGTGACGGTTGTTTCCGATGCTATTCGCCGCGCCCGTACTGGCGTTAGAAACCAAAACCGGCCGATTGGCGCTTTCCTGTTTCTTGGCCCAACTGGCGTTGGTAAAACTGAACTATCCAAAGCTTTGGCAGATGTTTATTTTGGCGGCGAGGGCAGCATGATTCGGTTGGATCTTAACGAGTTTGTTCGCCCAGATGATGTAGCGCGGCTGATTGCCGATGGGGCGCGCGACCCAGGTAGTTTGACGGCGCAGGTGCAAAAAAAGCCGTTTTCAGTGGTGTTGCTGGATGAGATTGAAAAAGCCCATCCGCAGGTGTTGACGACTTTACTGCAGTTATTGGACGAGGGTATCCTGCGCGATGAGAATAACAGGGAAATTAGTTTTCGCGATACGATTGTCATTGCTACGTCAAACGCTGGAGCAGATAGAATTCGCGAATATATTGAGCGCGGCTACCAGTTGGAACAGTTTGAACAAACATTTATCAATGAGCTAATTAATGCTAATCTATTCCGACCAGAGTTTTTGAACCGTTTTGATGAAATTGTTTTGTTCCGGCCGCTGGGCAAGGAGGAATTGTTGCAGGTTGTCGATTTGATTTTGGCTGGCGTTAATAAAACCTTGGCGCCGCAAAAAATTCAAGTTGCAGTTGAAGAGGAAGGTAAGAAATTGTTGGTTGAAGCTGGTTATGATCCGCGTCTGGGCGCCCGTCCGATGCGTCGTGTTGTCCAGCGAGCAGTTGAAAATACTGTCGCTAAGCAAATGCTAGCTGGTACGGTTGCGCCTGGATCAACTACAATTATTACCACTGAGCAAATTCGCCAGATTTTAAGTAGCCAAACCCCTCAAGCTCCAGTGATTCCGCCGGCTAGTTAATTAAGTCTCTCGACAATAGATTTAGCCAACTTCCTATTAAATGGCGCCACGGCTGCCACAGCTACCGCGCCAACACCTCTTACAAACGCGCGACTCTTAGCTTTGAAGCGTTCTTTGGTTGTCAGATTCGGATTTGAAGTGTCAATCTTTGGCGATTCAGACCAGAATGCCAGCCGCACAGCCCTGGCGCCCAGTGCCAGGCTCCTCTTTGTATCGCCAGCCAGCGCTTCAGCGAAGCCTGTACGAGCAGTAAAATTAATGTCATATTGGTCAATCTTGCGATTCTTGTCGGTAGCATGCTTGCGAGACTCTTCAATATAGCGCAGACCTTTGCTTAGATTTTCTGCTGCCCGTTGAGAGTTTTCCTGATTATCATAAGAAGGGTCTGTTGCGATACGCTGCAGCTGCAGAGTTCCGAGTGTTGCGACGCTCGCTCCCAGTTCACGTAGCGTGCTGCGATTCTCTCCTTCTTCGGCCAAAGCTTCATGTTGCTCTACTGCTTCGGTAGCCCATTTTTCGGATTCATCGTAGTCGCCTTGATGGCGGTAGGCGGCACTTAAATCACGAGCAGCACGGGCTTGTTCGGATAAGTTTGGCGCCAGATTGTGGGCCAGGGAGGCTAATATAGCCGCTTGTCCGAACTTTTTCTCGCGTATTGCTTTTAGAACGGCTTCCATTACACTAGGGAAGTCGTTGAAGTCGTTAATAGGCCTTTGTTCATTAGCCTCCATAATACTCCTATTTATACCACTATTTAATATAAAAAGCAAGCAATTTATAGATATAATTAAAACCCGTCACAATAACGGGCTAATCTGGTACCCCGCACAGGAATCGAACCTGCAACCTTTGGTACCGGAAACCAACGCTCTATCCAGTTGAGCTAACGGGGCGTATGTCTTGTTAATGCAATAAAATGGTACACCCGGCAAGATTCGAACTTGCGACCCCTTGGTTCGAAGCCAAGTACTCTAATCCGCTGAGCTACGGGTGCGTACAGAGGTATTATAGCATAGATGGCGACCGAGTAAAATGATATAATATATGCATGGATGTCATGACGAATGTACCATTGAAGCAGTATACGACTATGAAATTAGGCGGCGCAGCGCGCTATATGGTGGCCGTAGATTCTGCCAGCGATGTTGTAACTTTATATCGGAATGCCCGAAAGGAAAATCTGCCTATTTTTGTGCTGGGTGGCGGCAGTAATGTCATCACACGCGACGAAACATTTGAGGGAATCGTTCTGTTGAATAAGATCAAGGGGTTTGAGGTTATTGCTGATAATGACGATACGACAGATATCAAGATTGGTGCGGGCGAAGTTTGGGATGAAGTTGTCGAACGGGCTGTTGGCCTGGGGCTTCAGGGGGTTGAGGCTATGTCGGGAATTCCGGGAACGGCTGGTGCTGCGCCGGTCCAGAATGTTGGCGCTTATGGTCAAGATATTTCCGATACTTTAGTTAGTTTAGAAGCATACGACTCGAAGACTGATTCAATTGTGACGATTTCTGTTGATGAATGTGATTTCTCTTATCGCAATAGTATTTTTCGTGATAGTCAAAAGGGTCGTTACTGTATTTTAAATATTACTCTAAGATTAAATAAAGCAGAACCAAGGCCGCCATTTTATGCTTCGCTACAAAAATATATTGAAGATAATGATATTCGTGAAGTTAATTTGTCGGTAATTCGTGTGGCGGTGCTTAATATTCGCTCGGAAAAATTGCCAGATCCGGCTGAGATACCTAGCGCAGGCTCTTTTTTCAAGAACGCTTTGATCGAAAAATGGCAACTGGAGCAATTGCAAAAAGAATATAGTGATGTACCAAATTATGCTATGTCTGACGGAAGATATAAAGTGCCAACGGGCTGGCTGATTGATAGAGCTGGCCTGAAAGGTTTTGCTAGTCATGGCATGAGGGTTTATGAAAAAAATGCCCTGGTGCTGGTCAATGATTCGGCAACTGGCTATGGTGATTTGGCAGCAATTCGTGAGCAAATTATTCAAACGGTGTATGATAAATTTGGCATAAGAATTGAACAAGAACCGTTGGAACTTTCTTTGTAATAAGCATAGGCTTTTTTGTAAAACTGCGCTACAATATTGAATATGAATCGTAGGATGGGTGGTTATACGTTAATCGAGTTGGCGGTAATTATTGTAGTCGTGTCAATTTTAGCGGGCCTCACCTTTGTTGGTGGTGAAAGATTTTTAAATCTCACTAAAAGAGAAAAACAGCGAGCTAATATTTCCGAGCTATCACTAAAGCTGGAGAGGTATTATAAATATAACAATACAAGCGGCATCGGGCATGAATATCCGTCGTGTGGTGATTTAATCAGGAATTTTTCGTCAATTGTAGGAAACGATTCTTTGAAGAAGGAAATGATAAAGTGTAGCCGTAGTGACTGGGCTGGCGGAAATAACGGTGAAATATTATATGAAGCCTCAAATATTGATGGACATGACTGCGCTAAGCCAGTATCTGGCGCGCCATCTGATATAGTTGCAGCAACTTGCGTCAGGCATAGTATCACGTATAAAGATTTGTCCACTGGGGCAGAAAAAAAGGTGGATAGCATATGGCGCGACTAGTAAATAAAAGCGAGGGCTTTACAATAGTTGAAGTGGCAGTGACGCTGGTTGTCATTGGTATTTTTATGGTTGTCATATTGAGTATGCAGGCTCAGGTCAGTACAATTTCAGTATTGAGTGCGCAGCAAACTAAGGCTAGCTTTTTAGCCTACAATAATATGCGCCGTTACGCGAATGATTCTCCGCCCTCATGGTTTAAGTGTAGCTCTGATCCATCTAGTACTAGATATAAAGTCATGGAAAAAACGGAGATGATTGATGGTCTGCCGGGTATGGTGAGACAGGAGGTGTATGCTTCAGCGCCGTATGGATGTAAGGATGTCAGTAGCGGTAGTGGTGGCAAGTCTAGCCTAGGTATGCCGGTTAAGGTAGAGTCAATAGTAGAATATGGATTGCCATCTTCTGGGTCTGGCAGTGGAAGAAAGGTGACACATGCAACATATGCAGCATTCTAAAGAAAATGGCTTCACAATAACCGAACTAGTATTAGTAATGGTAATTATTGCCATGGTCGTCGGCGTCTTTGGCCAGATGTTGGTGTCATCAAATCAAAGCGCTTCTATTAGTCGGGCTAGGGTTGATATTAACCGCAATCTTCACAACTCCATGGATGCAATTGAAACTGATGTACGGCAGGCAGTGCGATTTAAGGCCAGTGGCTATGACGGTTATGATACGTTCGCTGTAGATAGGAGTTTTTCTGGAGCTGGGCATAGCTGGAGCTACATGAATACACCATACGTCAACGGGACAAATAGGGTCCTGATATTGCTACAGTATGCGACCACTATGGGACATGGTGCGGACTCGAGGCAGATTGTTTATCTAAGAACTCCAGTCGGCGACTGTGCGGCTAATAAGACTCAGCAGCCTAAGTATAAAAAAATAATAATATATTTCTTAAATAACGGAGAATTGCATAGGCGTACTATCTATAACGACATGATTGACCCTTATGGCCATCCATATTCGGGTTCTGCTGGTAATTATTTCTGTATGAATAATGCAGAGGCTAATAAATTTAAAGACCGAGCTATGAAGGTTCATCAAGATTCAATTTTAGCAACCGGCGTTTCTGAATTCGAAGTTGAGTATTACGAGGGAAAAACGAAAATACCTGGTCAACATGATGTGGGCCAAAGCTACCCAGGGATACTTGATTCTGCTGATAACGTAGTAGTTACTTTAAAATTACAATCGCCAAGTAAACAGATTTCTGAATCACAAACATTAACTATACGAAAGATTAATAACTTATGATACGAAAAAAAGACGGTTACTCCTTGGTGCTAATCGTGCTTATGAGTACCTTTATATTAGTGGTTTTGGCGGGTGCTATGAGAGTTGTGACGCAGTCATATGTCTATTCGCAGGAGGAATATTATTATAAATTAGCGCAAGAAGCTGGCGAGGCTGGTACAGCATACGCCAATGCTTGTCTGGACGCTAATAATGCAGAGCAATCATGGGCTCCAGCTGCCGGCAGCGCAGGTCTACTTCGTCCGGAAACTGACTGTTTGGGGGCGGTAAAGTTTAGTGGTAATAAATATGTATTTGAAAATGGTAAATTGCGAACAAATTTTGAGGTTGGTAAATTAGAGGCTTCGACTAAAGCGTCAGCACTGTCAGCCGCTACTGCTCAGATTTCCGCTATTGGTAGAACTGAAGTGATGAGCGGTAGCAGAGTAATAAAAACCTATACAGTTATTGTCAAAAAGTCTGTCACTTGGCCGGCTGATATCGACGCAACGCGCACAGTGAGTGGCACTAACCGCACCTGTGCTATTTTATCAAACAACATATGGTGTTGGGGTAAAAATAACATGGGTCAATTAGGGGATGGAACTACCAGCGACTCCAATATTCCAGTGAAAGTTCGTTCTATTGGTGACATGAAATATGGAAAGATTATTGATATATTTACAGCACAGCACCACAGCTGCGTTTTAACCCAGCTGGGCAGTAATAAAAAAGTATATTGTTGGGGTGATAATAGGTCCGGACAATTGGGCAATAGTGATTTTGGGAGTAGCTATTCTGCGGTACCGATTGAGATTAAAGTTGTTGGCACGGCTGCAATCTCGGATTTTTCTGGAAATAAAATTAGCGCAATTGGAGGGACGGGTGATACTTCGTGTGCTATCGCATCAGGTAAGGTGTACTGTTGGGGTGGAAATGACAGAGGGCAATTGGGCTACGGTAGTCCGGGTAGTCCTGGCTATAGCGCAGCACCAGCGATGATTAATTCGGGCGGACCCAACAGGATTCCTAATAATTATTCCGCCACTAAGTTGTCGACTGGCGGATCTCGTTCGCGGACTATGTGTGTTATAACTACCGAAAAAAGGGCTTACTGTTGGGGGCAGGCTAAGTTTGGACAACTGGGTGTTGGCCCAATAGCTAGCGATAATTATAGTCTAGCTACTCGAGTTAAGGGGTTGGAAGATGTGGCTGATATATCTCAGGATGGATATTGGTGGACAAAAGATCCTGATTACGTAACTCACACCTGCGCTATCGCTAATGCGGGTAGGGTGTATTGCTGGGGTGGTGCTGGGCTTGGGCAATCTGGATCTCCGGGGGGCGGCAATCCTAGAAAGCATCTTCAGCCGGCGGAAGTCCATGGTTTACCTGGAACGGCTCTGCAGGTTGAGGTTGGTATTTCTCATTCTTGCGCCTTAATGAATAATGGCGGAAAAAGGGAAGTGTATTGCTGGGGGAATAATGAGATGGGGCAATTGGGGGCGAACAAGGAATATAATAATCCCCCCAGCGGAATTAGATGGACATATGGACCTATTAAAGTTGAGGAGGGACTGCCCGCAGGAGAGAGGATCGTTAGAATGTCGGCTGGAGCGAACCGCGGTTGTGCGATTATGACAAATAAACGGTCTTATTGCTGGGGATTGAATGATAATGGGCAGATTGGTGACGGAACCAATATAAACAGGATTAGTCCGACAGAGTCATTATTCCTTCGTCCGGTCCAAAATCGATACGTATATTAAAAACGCTTGCGCTTTTAAATACGTTGTAGTATTATCAAATTACAAATCAAACTAACACAATTTAGGGGGCACATTATCGTGACTACAAAGAATATTAAAAATCAAGGTTTTACGCTCGTTGAGCTTTTGATTGTTATCGTGATTATTGCGATTTTGACAGTTGTTTCTTTGGTTGCATACAACGGTTTGCAGAACCAGGCAAAGACATCAGCTGCTAAATCCACAGTTGACTCAGTGGCTAAGAAAGCTGAACTGTACAACACTGAAGAAGGTAAGTATCCAGAGGATATCGCAAAATTAACTACCGCAGACACAAAGAAGTCTTACTACATTGCTGCAGCCAATGTTACTGAATTAGGTTCTGGTACTTTTGGTTCAAGTACTCCAACTACAACAGTTAAATACACTAAGTGTGGTACCGGCGACCCAACAGGCGCGAAGATTGAATACTACGACTACAGTAAGAATACTGTTGAAACTCGCATAGTTGGTACTGGCTGTTAATTAGCTATGTATCAATAAAAAACTCCGGTCATAGTGCCGGAGTTTTATTATGTTTTAGGAATTAGATAGCGCTTAATGTTTGACAGAAATGTTTGACTTCTTGGCGGAGTTTGTTTAGTCTCTCTTCGCTGTCACGATGATTGATTGCCTGTTTCATCCATTCGGCTATTTTTTCCATATCCGCCTCTTTGGCTCCGCGTGTGGTAACGGCGGGAGTTCCTAGGCGAATGCCGCTTGGTCGAAAGCGTGTCAAACTGTCATTTGGTATAGCGTTGGCATTTAGGGTTAGGCCTATCTTATCCATAGCAATTTCTGCCTCCTTACCGTCAATTCCAAAACTGCTGTAAATATCCGCCAAAATAAGATGGTTGCTGGTACCGCCAGTAACCAGTTTAAAACCTCGTTTTTGTAGCTCTTCTGCTAGCTTTTTTGCGTTCTTAACAATTTGCTCAGCGTAATCTTTGAATTCTGGCTGCAGTGCCTCACCAAACGCGACGGCTTTAGCGGCTATGGTGTGCATGTGTGGGCCACCTTGTGTGCCGGGGAATACAGCTCTATCAATCAACGTCGGTAGATTCTCGAGAGTTTTTTCTGGCTTTTTCAGTGGGTTACCGACAACGCCACGGCTGAGGATTAAACCGCCACGCGGACCGCGTAAGGTTTTATGCGTGGTGGTGGTAATTACATGAAAACCGTAGTCGAATGGATTTTTAGCAACGCCACCGACAATCAGCCCGGCGATATGGCTCATGTCTGCCATCAGCATGGCGCCAATCTCATTGCCAATTTCGGCGAATTTTTCATAGTCTAATTCTCGGGGGTACGCTGAAAAGCCAGCTAAGATAATTTTTGGTTTATGCTTTAACGCTAATTGCCGAATCTCTTCATAATCAATTTCACCAGTTTCTACATCCTTAATGCCGTAGCGAATAAAATTATACTCGCGCGCACTACGAGTTACGGACGCGCCATGCGTCAAGTGTCCGCCATGCGCCAGGTCCATCGCCAGAATGGTGTCGCCTGGCTCACACCACGCGTAATAGACGGCTTCGTTGGCCTGGGCTCCAGAATGTGGCTGAACGTTAGCGTGATCAGCTCCGAATAGTTGCTTGGCGCGGTCGATTGCAATTTGTTCAATTTGGTCAGTGTTTTCTTGCCCGCCGTAATAGCGGCGTCCAGGATAGCCCTCAGAGTATTTGTTGGTAAAAACGCTACCTAGCGCTTTCAGAACGTCTGATGACACATAATTTTCACTAGGAATTAATTCCAGTCCGTCTGTTTGGCGGATTTTTTCTGCTTTTATAAGTTGCTCAATTTGCTTATCTTTCATGTATGTGCCTCCAATAATATCCATTATATCATTGCCTGTATATATCATTAGTGATATAATCTACGCATGATAAAAGATAAGTATCTTCAAAAAATCGGCAATTTAATTGCTGAAAATCGCCAAAAGCAAGGGTTAACGCAGACGCAGTTGGCTGAAGCAATTGGTACATCTCAGAGTGCCATTAACCGGATTGAAAACGGTGGTCAGAATATTAGCATTGAAATGATTGCTCGTATTAGTGAAGTGCTTAATAATAATATCGTGACTGTAAATCATTCCGGAAAAATGAATTTTAGAGTGTCTGGCGGAAAAAAATTGTCTGGTGAGATACGGGTTAAGACGAGCAAAAATGCTGCAGTGGGACTCCTTTGTGCAAGCTTGCTCAATAAGGGTAAGACAACCCTCAGGAAGGTGGCACGAATTGAGGAAGTTAATCGGATTATTGAGGTTCTAAATTCAATTGGTGTTAAAACTCGCTGGTTGAACGGTAGTGATTTGGAGATTATTCCCCCTGCTAGGCTAAAGCTGGAGGATATGGATATTGCCGCTGCTAAGCGTACGCGTACGGTGATTATGTTCCTAGGCCCACTACTTTACCAATACGAGGATTTTAAGCTGCCGTTTGCGGGCGGCTGTAACTTGGGTAAGCGCACAGTGGAGCCCCACTTGAGCGGGTTAAGGCATTTTGGCATGAGTGTAACGGCAGAAACTGATTATTATCATGCAAAAACCAATGTCCATTCTGGCGATCGGACGATTCTTTTAACGGAGCGTGGCGATACAGTAACTGAAAATATTATTATGGCGGCGGCGCTTTCTCCAGATACGACTATCATTCGCAATGCTAGCCCAAATTACATGGTTCAGGATGTTTGCTTTTTCTTAAAGAAGCTGGGTGTAAAAATAGAGGGAATTGGAACGACGACTCTAAAAATTACAGGACGTAAACGAATTAGAAAAAACTTGGATTATTATCCAAGTGAAGATCCAATTGAGGCGATGAGTTTTATTGCAGCTGGCGTGGTGACAGACTCAGAAATTACTATTCATCGTGCACCAATTGAGTTTTTGGAAATTGAGTTAGCTACGTTAGCAGAGATGGGTCTTAAATTTGAGCTGAGCGAGGAATATCTGGCCGACAATGGACAGACTCGTTTGGTGGACATTATGCTGCATCGTTCCAAGCTCCAGGCCGCCAAAGACAAGCTGCACGCTTTGCCGTTTCCTGGAATTAATATGGATAATCTGCCGTTCCTGGGGCTTATTGCAACGGTTGCTAAAGGTCGTACGTTGGTGCATGATTGGAGCTATGAAAACCGAGCAATTTATTTCACCGAGCTTAGCAAGTTGAACGCGCAAATTGAACTAGTCGATCCGCACCGCGTTTATATCACTGGTCCAACAAAATGGAAGTCTGCTGATGTTGTTGCTCCATCAGCGCTTCGTCCGTCTGTTGTTATATTACTTGCGATGCTGGCGGCGCCAGGCGTATCTATTCTAAGGGACGTGTATTCAATTAACCGTGGCTACGAAGAACTGGCTGCTCGCTTAAATTCTTTGGGTGCTGAAATTGAAGTAGTTATTGAATAACAATTTGCTTAATAGAGGGTTCTTTTTTGGGCTGAGCTTGCGCTTTGGGAAATATAAATTTTAGATAATCCTTCATCATCCTGGCGCCAGAAATTATTGGTAAATAATTATTTAACTGGTGACGTATATGTTTTTCCAGCAGCTGATCATTTTTCACTATGGCTGCAGCTTTATGCATATTAACGTATAGTGATGAGACCTCAGCCTCATAATTTTTACCAGATACTTCCAAGCAGGCGATTGGTTGAATATCTGCTACGCCGCCATCGTTCGTGGAAATAAGTATTTTTAGGTTAGCAATGTCTTTTTCCCATGATGTCCCGCAGGCCTCTAGCCCGACAATAGGTATATTTATGGCGATGTCAGATCCGATTGCTAAGGCCCGTCCTAATTCTTCATCGTAATCTTGGATGTAATGAACTCGCTCACGCAGAACTGGATCTTGATCAATTAATTTTAGGACCTCTAACAGTTTTTGGTACATAGTCACGTCGCCCTGGTGGACTTTTCCTGTCAGTATGTAATGTGCGTTGTGATTGATGAGAATTTGCCTTAGTGCGTCGGGGTTTTCGAATGGCATGTAGGGTCGTTTATAATTGGTGAATCGTCGCTTAAAATCAAATAATATTGCATTTTCTGGGATCTGTATGGATCTGCCGTACTGATCCTGGCGTTTTAATAAAACTCGATTGAGCTCTTTACGCCCCAGCTTTTTTAGATATCTTATATCGGCACTGTGAATGAGGTTCAGTCGCTGAGAAAAATCATCTGTAGGTAGGCCAAATTTATCTATGATATTGTTATTGTGATATGTCTGAAGAATTTCTGGCAGTGTCCACGTTTCCAGGTCGATGCCGTTGGTGATGGCGTGAAACTTGACCTTGTCGTTGTTGCGGTCGCGGAAATTTGCCACGCGGGCGTGCAGTTTGCTGACGCCATTTTTGGCTTCGGTCAGCTCAATTGCCAGCAAATTCGGTCGCAAACGGTCGTTACGAAATTGCTCCATCAGCCAGCAGCGCACCGCGTTGCTTTTGAGATTTGGCAGTACTAATTTTTCAAATTGTGAGCGGTGGAATTCTGGCTCAGCCGCTTGGAGTAGGGTGTGGTTGGTGTAGAGTGTATGTTTGCGGACGTAGACGATTGCTTCGTACAAGTTCATGCCGTTGGCACATAGTTCATTCAGCCGCGCCAATGCTGCAAAAATTGTTGCGGTTTCGTTGAGCTGAATGACGGCTGGTTTGATGCCGAGTAGCTTTAGAGCTTTATAGCCGCCAAACCCGAGCGCAACTTCTTGGTAGAGTCGGTGATCGCCCGAGCCTTCACCTTCGTACAATTGTCCAAAGTTTGGCTCTGAGATAGTAACAAACTGAGTCGAACCAAGTGCCTTTTTGAAGATGCTCAAACTAGCGTCGGGAAAACCACGTGAACTGATGGACACGTCGTCGATATACTCAAAACCATAGTCTTGTGGTGAGACAGTTTCTGAAAATTCTTCCTGCTCTAAGTTAGTAATTTTTTGGTGCGATTCGCTGCGATAAAATGGCGTGACTACTACAAATGGCACGTCTAATTTTTCGGCCACCCGCCGTGTGTCTGCCGCCAGCACGCCCAAGCCGCCACCACCTTTGATGCCGTTGGCTTTGTCATAAATCTCCATTGTCCAGTAGATGTAAGGCCTGGAATCAGACAGCTGATGCGTCAAACTACTGCGCTCAATGATGTCATAAAACTCAGAGGCATCTTCGATGTCGTGTGGTCGGTATTTTGGTTTTTCTGTGTAAAAATATGGATCCATGATGCCCTTTATGGATGGGAATTATCTTAAAATTGGTGCGGGTGCGGAGAATCGAACTCCGATCTCAAGTTTGGAAAACTTGCATACTAGCCGCTGTACTACACCCGCAAGCTTGCACTATTGTAGCAGAAAGATGCTATAATGTGAATACGCCCTGATAGCTCAGCTGGATAGAGCAGAGGACTTCTAAGCCTAAGGTCGTAGGTTCGAATCCTACTCGGGGCGCCATTTCATATAACAATAGGGGGTATATGGATGCAAGTCGGAAACCGCAAATGACGCGGGAAATGGTAATGAGATTATCTGGCCCCAGGAATGGGTCAATTGATGGACTTAAAGCGTATGGTTTGACGGAGCGGAGCTTAAAAGCTAATCGCCAAACGAATTTAGATCGGCGATATGTCAAAAACTACCGAGCCTCCATGGTGGCTAATAGTTCGGCTGGAGTAAGACGGTTTGGTGCAGAAATAGGGGCGGCATCTGGAGCTGGCGCGAATAATAGTAGTCCAAGTCTAGCTGGCGGAAATCGTCAGATTAATAGTACTGCTTTGGGAAGGGGTGGCGGCGAATCTTTGGCAAATTCTCGTCAATCATTTAATGCGGCAAGTTCGCAGACGGTTTTTCGTGAGCCGCCTTCTCGTGGGTATAATCCATTTAGCTAAATAAAAAATCCTCACTTCGTGTGAGGTTATTTTTTGGAGGGCCAGGAGGGGCTCGAACCCTCGACACCCTGCTTAAGAGGCAGGTGCTCTAACCAGCTGAGCTACTGGCCCACGATTTCATTATACAACAATCAATAAAAATGTCTACTATTTTACCGTAAAAATAATTTTTGGTACTAGCAAATTGCTGTAAGGCTTGGGGCGAATGATGGGGTTCGAACCCACGGCCTCCGGAGCCACAATCCAGCGCTCTAACCAAACTGAGCTACATCCGCCATAGACCAAGCTTTTTGAATTATAACACATACTATATCTGTACTCAAGATAGTAAAATTGCTATACTTAAGCTAATGAAAGAGCTAAATGGTTCAGAATTAGCCGGCTTTATTAAGGAGCGGCAAGCAAAGCAGGTGCGTGCCTTGAGGCAAGCTTGGCATATTCAACCGCGCCTGGCAATTGTGACGGATACCGAGAACCCCGTTATTGAAACTTACATGCGTTTGAAGCAGCGATACGGTGCGGATATTTTGATTGATGTGGAAATTCATCGGGCGGAGGCGAGTCAGGTTTTAGCTGTGATTGACGCGCTAAATAATCGTGATGACGTTCAGGGGATAATTTTACAACTGCCAATTAGTAATCCTCAACAAACTGAGGAGCTGCTGGAGATTATTCGGACAGACAAAGATGTCGATGGTCTGTGTCGTCAGACGGATTTTCAGGCGGCAACACCGACAGCTATTAATTGGCTGTTGGCTGGCTATGGTATTGATCTTAAGGGCAAAAAAATTGCGATTGTTGGGCGAGGTCGTCTGGTCGGGGCTCCTTTAGAGAAGATGTGGCTGAAATCTGGTATTGACGCTACGGTGCTTGAAAAAGGAGATGATTTATCGCAGTTGATTAACTATGACGTTGTTGTGTCTGCAACTGGTGTTCCGGGTTTAATCACTGATCAGATGGTTAAGCCAAAAGCGGTGGTTGTTGACGCGGGGACAGCTTCGGAAGATGGGAAAATAGTGGGTGATGTGTCGGATGAAGTGCGACTGCGTGAAGATATTTTAATAACTCCGAAAAAAGGTGGCGTTGGTCCGCTGACAGTATCGGCTCTGTTTGATAATTTAATTACGGCGTGTTTAAAGATTGCTAATCAGGCTAAAAATTAGGGATTATTCTTTATAGCAGATTTGACTTGCTCAGCGACTTGGCGCGGCGTAAGATTAGCTTTTACGATATAGCTGTGTATGCCTAGTTTTTTCAATTCGCGCGGTGCCTCTTCTTCGCCCAAATTAGTCAGGACAATAACGGGAATAGTTTTCCCCCAATCCTTAGACCTAATGTGTTTTAAGGCTTCTGTGCCATCCATCTCTGGCATTTGTAAATCCAGCAGAATAATATCTGGTTGGAATTTTTCGACAACTTCTATACCAATCTGGCCGTTGGCCGCCAGGCGGACTTCAAATCCATCTGACTCAAATTTCATTCGGTACATCTGGCTGATGGTTGGGTCGTCTTCAATGATGGCAATTTTTATCATGCTCTAAGTATAGCATAATAATTATGGTATAATTTTTGACATGGAAAAATTTGGGAATAATTGTGGCGGTCGCGAGTTTGTTGATGGGTTTGACGTCGAAGCTAATGAAAAAATAAATAGAGAAATTGTAGACCTCAGGGCTCAAGGATATAAAGTTCGGGTGGGCGAAAAGAACGGTCCTGCATATGATAATCCAGAGAAGATTGAAAAAGTATATAGCTATCTGGAAAGAGGCGGAAGAGAATTAAGAGAAGTGCGAAACAGGTTTATTCGCAGTAATATGGGTGGCGCTGCAGTTGCTGATGTTGTGAGTAAAATTCCTTTTATAAGTAAATTGGCGGATAGTTGGAATAAAGAGCTTGATGGATTCTTAGAGCCTTACCGTGATGAGTTGCTGTACGGCGAGGAAGAGACTGACGCTCAGCCGTGGCATAAGCAGCGTGGCTCAGCTTCAACGTTCTTGTCAATTGGGCTGGCATTTTCTTTGGCAGTTATAGAGGGTGGCAAGTTGGCCTTTCCGGGCAGATATCCAACAATGAGCGGTCCAATAGACGAATCGTTATTTGACGAGAAGATTGACGGCATGCCGTTGAGATACATGATGATTAAAGCCGAAGTGGCAAATCACGATAAAACTCAACAAGAAGCGACGCAAGCGGTAGATGAGAGAATCAATAACGTCCGCGAATTCATCAACGCGCCAGTGACGCCAAAATTTGCTGAGGTTATTAAATATTGCATGGATTCGCTGGGTATCCGTGAGCGGGGAGATTTGGTGAAAAAAATAACCATTGATCACATATTGGATATTGATGTGCGAAATGAGAATCGGTCAATTGACGATATGCTAGTCATGAGCTTTGGCTGCGGAACCGGACTGCCGACCCTGCAGATACTAAAAGAACTAAAAGAAGAAACTGGTCAGGCTCCAACAGCTATTCTGATTGATCAAGATCCGCTGGCTTTAGCGGCAGCGCAGAATCTAGCAAAGAAAATGGGCCTGGAAAATAATGTGGAGATTCATTGTCATAGGCTTTTTAGTAAGTTTGGGCGTCCGTTGGGGCTGAAGAAAGTTTTAAAAGGTCGGCAAGTAGATGTTATGGAGGATTCTGGATTGCGCGAGTATCTTCCTGATATGGTGCATAAAAAATTAACGGAGGAATCTTGGGGATTCTTGCGAGATGGCGGCCTAATGATTACCGGCAATATGAATGCAAATCGTCCGCAAAAAGATTTTCTCCATGGGTTAATGGGTTGGACACCAAACGTAATCATGCGTCCAATTGCCAGAAGTCTTAAATTACTTCAAGCGGCTGGTGTATCAAAGGACAATATTACCGCAAATATTACCGCAAGTGGTGTTTACTCAGTTTTTGCAGTTGAAAAACCAGATAAAATGCTATAATAAGCATTAGCATGATGTCTCGAGCATTAGTACTGGGCATGGTTGCGCTAATGGCGCTCATTTTAGGTATGTTAGTGCTTAAAAAATCTAAACGCCATTACGATACTAAACAGTGGTTTTTCTTAGTCTGTTTGTGCTTAGCTGTGTGGTCGGCTGGCCTGGAGGTATTTTCTTTTGCCGATAATGGAGTGGCGCTAGACATTGCCTCGCGGTGGTTTTATGTTGCTTCAGCGGTTTTTTGTCCAGCGTTAGCTATCTTTACTGCTAAGTCATTTCTTCCTCTGACTAAATCTTTAAGGGCTTTTATCTGTATAGCTAGTTCGTTATTTATAGTATTTTCTATATATATTATTTTGGCGCCTGAGTTTATTATTAATGTGTCAGAGGTCACTGCGCCAGTAGATTTTTCACAAATTCCGATTAACTCTATTAATTATGTAGTTTTTGCTACTTTTTTCTCCGTCTTTTTCCTGATTGCTATGTGGTTTGGTTATGTTGCGTGGCGGAAGTCTGATAATATTCGCCGTAAGCAAGTGGCGATTTACATGACCGGTTTGTTGGTATCTAGTATTCCGGGTTTTGTAGTTGACTTATTGTTGCCAGCTCTTGGCGATTATAGGTACGTGTGGGTTGGACCAGTGGCGATTATTCTCTTTCTGTTTGCAATTATGTATAGTATCGTAAAATATCGATTAATGGACGTAAAAACGGCGGTGGCTCGTAGTGTCTCATACATGCTACTACTAATTGCACTAGCTGTAGTTTACATAATCTCTGCGTATATTATTTCAATTGTTATTTTCCAACGGACTTTGACAATTGACAGTCGTGTGAATTTCATGAATATGATTCTAGCTATACTTTTGGCGTTCTTATATCAGCCCATTAAGAAATTCTTTAATAAGTTGACGGATAGGGTTTTTTATTATGGCGAGTATGACACTGATACTTTTGCACGCGAGATTAGTAAGATATTAACTTACACGGCGGACCTACAGCTCCTGACGCGGCGGGTCGGTAATTATATAGCAAGTTCATTGAAGGCGGAGAAAGTGGCGTTTTGTATTCCAGAAAAGGGAATTTATGGTCGAACTGGTCGGCGGCGCTTGTCGGTTGTTGAGGAGGATGTGTGTAGGATTATGGACTATTACTATAAATATTGCAGTTTTCCAGAGGTTATATTAGCGAATCAAGTTAAGGACCCAGAGCTAAAAAAACTCTTAGATATTCATCGTACAAAAATTGTCGTGCCTCTTTTACACCAAAATCAAGAAGCAGGAATTTTATTTTTAGGGGAGCATAAGAGTTTGGGCTATAGCTCTCGGGATATTGAAATGCTGGAATCGATTGCTGGTGAGCTGGCCGTGTCAATACGCAACTCTCTTTCAATGGAAGAAATTAACGAACTAAATAAAAGTTTGCAGCGTAGAATTGATGAGGCAACAAAAGAGCTGAGGTTTAGCAACCGCCAGCTGCAGCGTCTGGATGAAGCGAAAAATGAGTTTATCTCTATGGCTTCACATCAGTTAAGGACGCCGTTGACTAGCATCAAAGGTTACTTGGATATGATGCTGGAAGGAGATTTGGGAAAAATATCGCCGACTCAGCGAGCAGTTCTTAGGGAGGCATTTTCTTCTAGTGAACGAATGGTGCGGTTAATTAATGACTTTCTTAATGTGTCACGGCTGCAGACGGGAAAGTTTACCATTGATAAACAGAGCGTGGATATCGCACAGATTCTCCGTGATGAAGTCTCATTACTTAAGGTTGTGGCAGATCAGCGATCGGTCGAGATGGTCTTAAAGATTGATAAAAAGATACCTTCGCTAGCGGTTGATTCTGAGAAGATTCGTCAAGTTATGCTGAATATGATTGACAATGCTATTTATTATTCAAACCCACACAAAAAGGTGGTGATTACTTTAAAGAGTAGTGGTAAAATGATTGAATTTTCAGTAAAGGACTCGGGAATTGGTGTGCCAAAGTCGGAGCAGGCAGATCTATTTGGTAAGTTTTTCCGTGGTACTAATGCTAAAAAACGACGGCCCGATGGTACAGGCGTCGGGTTATTTTTGGCCAAGAAAGTCATTTTGTCGCACGATGGGGAAATGATTTTTGAATCAGAAGAAGGAAAGGGTAGCACCTTCGGGTTTAAGCTGCCAGTTCGTTAGCGAAATAGGCTGACGATTCCAGAAACAGTAATTATAATTGCAGCGACAATTAGCAAGGTTATACCAATTATGCGAATAATCTTCTTGCGGTCAAATAGCCATTGAGATAATTTGGAGCGATTTGTTGCTGTGATACGTGTTATTTTTGGTCGTTGAATTGTGGCGTCTGCGCCAGAATATTTTTTATTGCGTTTCTTCTTCTGTTTTACCATAGACTTATTATACATTAAAGCATCACTATCCAATAAGAGCAGGGCGACTGACTCTGGGCGAATTACAGACAACTGTCCGCTTGACTATAGACATTTTTACAATAATTTGCTATGATATCTGAAGTCGTGGCCTTATCGTCTAACGGTTAGGACACCAGGTTTTCATCCTGGCAATCCGGGTTCGATTCCCGGTAAGGTCACCATGTGACATACAGAAGACCTTACTGGTCTTTTTATTTGTTTTTAATCTTGCAAGGAACTTATGCTTACTATAAAATGATGCCAAGATAGTAGTAATAGCAGGGTAGGGATCTAATGATAAAGAGTAGCGCGATAAAAACAAAACACGCAAACGTCAGAAAGGTCCAGGACGGTAAAAGGTCGCCTAAAAACACTCCTGTGCAAAAAGTACACTCTAAACTAAAATCCACCCGAAAGCGTATGTCAAAATTCTGGATTATAGCTGGAGTTGCTATATTAATAGCTGTTATCTACCTGCTCATCAATGGCGGTGCCTTGGTGGAGCAACATAAAATGGCGCAATACCTTAAGGAAAAGTATGGGAAAGAGTTTATAGTAGAAAATTATCGCATTGAGGGTGGCGGTATTGGAGTTGAGGGTGATCCGTATGTGGATGCTTATCCGGTTGATGATAGTAGTCTTAGGTTTGAAGTGTGGAATAGAGCTGACTATAGAAAAGGCGATAGTGCTTACTCTGATACCTATCCAGATCGTATTTGGGAAAGAGAGTCTAGGGATGATATAGCTAACCTAGTTAGCAAGCAGTTTGGCGGTAGAGCTAGACTAAAATCAATAAGAATAAACAGCAATATAGAGGTTGGTAGAGCTATTACGAAAAACATACCCTCCTATAAAGATGCATTTAATAAATTTGGCAGAAAAATATATATGACAATATCTTTAGAGAATGACGTTAATTTTGATGATTTGTCAGAGAATATATATAGAGTGACTTCTGAAATAAGAAAGCAAATGGGCGTAATGCTGGCTATAGACTATCATGATTCACTACATAAGCTATGGCTGGAGGATCAGGACATTAGCAATATGAAATCTTCGAGTGACGTAGATAAATATATAAAGAGGGGGTGGAGTGAACATAACTAATGAGCAATATTTGGCCTTAAGCGCGCTGGTGTATTCGGATATAAGCACATATTACAATAAGAAACAGACAATAATAGGCTATCTTATAGGTAATAATAGAATCAAAGACTATTTAGGTAAAGATGGTTCTGTCTCTCCGGAATTTTCTGCTTTATCTACTCTTAAGGACGAGATTATTAGAGATGAGCAGAAAAAGAAATCACGCAAAGATTTTAATCTTGATAGTCCTGAACTCTCTGCCCTCCAAAATTCTTCCAATCCACTTCGCTCCTTTGTTCTACTAGATCAATCACCACCTGTTATCTATAGGAGTACTGTCACTCAACGTGGTCTCACTAGAACTGTTTATCATGAATATGAGGCAAATCTACTGATTGGATAAAGCAATGCGTATTGTCGAATTGGCTAATCCAATATAATTGAAACGCGAGAAGTATTTTACAGATATCAGTGATCTGGAAAGATCCTTTTGTGTGAGAAAAGGTGTAATTGAGGTAGGGCTGAAGCCGAGATTTGTCTGTACTGATTGTCAATTTATTTGTGCGGAGGATCGAATGAGTTGCTGATATAGTGAGGTTAATATTTTTATAGGTAGTATGACATATTCTAGAAGTGACCGCCCGTTTAGTTAGCGTACTGGTGATATTTTTCATGCCGACATTGGTGATTACGGTGTCAGGCGCATGTTCTGCGTTAATGAGAATAGTTATTGTAGTTGATTTTCGAAGAATTGATTCTATACCAGTGTTGACTGGCCATTTTAGGTAGGCACGAACATCATAAGCAGGGGTGTAAATAGAATTTTCGCTAAGTTGTTTGCGGTAAAATGCAAAAGGCGTTATGTAGTGCGAGCGAGTTTTTATGACGATAAATAACTTATTGTATGTGCCTGGGGCTGTTGTCGAAAGTTCTGCCTTAAGATGGTAATTGGTAGGGTCAAACTGGCCAAACCCCTTAGCAACAATTTGCTTACCTACCACATCAAAGTAATAGGCTTCACCAATTAAAATTTTGTCTTGGGGGTTTTGCAAGCTTATTTCCTGATAATGATTATTGTCATATTACATTATATCAAGCATTTCCCATCACTGTTATTTCGTGATATAATTTTAAAAATGAGCGAGAATATATTTAAACGAACAAAAATATTAGCAACAATTGGTCCGGCAACGTTTAGCCAAGAAAAGGTCTATCACCTACTTGACGCTGGTGTTAATGGCATTCGTATGAATTTTAGCCACGGTGCGAATGAAGAGCGAATTGAGCAAATCAACTGGGTGCGTACTGCTAGTGAGCAGTTAGGTAAGCCAGTAGCGATTCTGCAAGATTTGCAAGGTCCGAAAATCCGCTTAGGCGTCTTAAAGGATAATATGTTGAACGTTAAGGCTGGCGATATGCTAGTTTTGGATTCGGAAATTACCGAGCACGATGGTAGCTTTAACCTGCCAGTACAGTACAATTTGGCAGAAAAGATGAAAGTCGATGAACCGCTCTATATGTTTGACGGTAAAATTAAGACGATTGTGCGCGAAATTGTTAGTCCAACTGCAATTCGTGTTGAGGTTCAGAATGATGGCTTTTTGATGAGCCGTAAGGGTCTTAACTTGCCGGATACTGATTTTGGCGGTGATATTTTAACCCCTAAAGATATTGCCGATTTGGAGTGGGCTGCAGGTCAGGACTTTGACTATGTGGCACTGAGCTTCGTACAGAAAGCTGATGATATTATCGGTTTGCGTCGTCGGTTGGTAGAGCTAGGCTCAACTGCTGATATTATTGCTAAGATTGAAACCAAGTCCGCTGTTGATCCAGAGAACTTGGAGGAGATCGTTAAGGCTAGTGACGGTGTAATGGTGGCGCGCGGTGACTTGGCGGTGGAGGCTGGTGCGGAAATAGTGCCAGTTATGCAGCGTCGGATTATCGCTCTGTGTCGTAAATATTGTAAGTTGGTTATTGTTGCTACACAAATGATGGGTAGCATGGTTGATAATCCAGAGCCAAGCCGCGCCGAAGTAAGCGACGTGGCGAATGCTGTTATTCAGGGCGCAGACGTAGTTATGTTGTCTGATGAAACTGCCAATGGTAAATATCCTATTGAAACCGTCCAAGCAATGCGAAAGACGATTATTTATACCCAGGAGCATAGCGAGGTTATGTTGGTGGAAAAGGCTGAAATGCGCGAGAAGACTGACGCAATCTTAAGCTACACAGCAGCACAGCTAGCAAGGCGAATTAAAGCACGAGCTATTATCGCAGAAACCAATACTGGGGCAACTGCCGCAAATGTTGGTGCATATCGTCCTAATTTGCCAATTGTTTGTGTGACTGAAAATGTTAAAACTGCACAAAAGTTAGCGTTAAGTTACGCCTCTCGTCCTTATGTTCGACCAAACAATACGGACGCAGCCATTAAGCTGGCGGAAGAGCTGAAGCAGGAAGGCTATTTTGGCAAAGACCCAGTAACGGTTGTGTTGGTGAGCGGACATCATCCAGAGCCGGGCCGAACTGACAATATCCAGATTAAAACATTGTCATAAGGAAAAATTGGGTGGGCAGAAAATTTCCAAAGCAAACAATTCGTGATGTTGATTTACGCGGTAAGACAATTCTTCTGCGATCGGATTATAACGTTCCGCTAACAAAGCGTGGTCAAATTTCTGATGACCTAAGAATTCGTGCTTCTCTGCCCACCCTGCGCTATCTTCTGGAGCAGAATTGTAAGATTATTATAATGTCGCATTTGGGGAGGCCAAAGGGTAGGGACCTCAAACTTAGCCTGAAGGTTGTAGCGGATCATCTGTCTAAATTGCTGGGTAGTCCGGTGAAGCTGCTGGGCGATTGTGTAGGCGAATCAGTTCGCCAGACTGTTCGCCGTGCGCCACTGGGAAGTGTCATTATGCTGGAAAATCTGCGTTTTTACGACGAAGAAGAGGCGGATGATTTGGTGTTTGCTAAGTCAATTCAGCGAGCGGTTCGGGCGGATTACTTTGTGCAGGATGGATTTGCGGTGGCGCATCGAGCGCACGCTAGCACGCATGCCATTTCTCTTTGCGTGCCAGGGTTAGCAGGTTTATTGCTCGAGAAAGAATACATAACGATAACTAAAGCAATGAGCAGTCCTAAGCGTCCGCTGGTGGCAATTATTGGCGGTGCAAAAGTAAGCGACAAAATTTCTCTGATAAAGCGCTTGATAAAAAAAGCTGACCGAATTTTAATAGGCGGCGCAATGTCAAATACGTTTCTTCATTGTCGTGGTGTAAATATTGGCAAGAGTGTTTTTGAGTCGGGAATGGAGAGGGTTGTATCGGAAATCTATGACCTGGCAGCCGCTAAAGTTGGTGCCGATAATGTCGATAAATTTTTGGTTTTACCAGTGGACGTGGCGGTGGCGTCGGAGATTTCTAAAGATTGTCACAGACGAGAAGTTAGTGTTGATCACATAAAAGATGATGATATGGCACTTGATATTGGCAGTCAGACGATTGAGACTTTTACAAAAATACTAGCGGACGCCAAAACTGTTATTTGGAATGGGCCGCTGGGATATGCAGAAATTGATAATTTTGCGATTGGTTCAGCGCGAGCTGCCCTAGCGATTGCTCAGAATAATGAGGCGACTTCAATTGTTGGTGGCGGGGATACGGCGGATTTTATATTGAAGTGGGATGGTCATGATGGGGTTAGCTTCACGCACGTTTCCACTGGTGGCGGGGCTAGTATGGCCTTGATGGCTGGTAAAAAATTGCCCGGAATTGAAAGTTTACTAGACTCATACGGCATGAGGTGATAAACTAAGCATAAGGATTATCTCATGAGAAAAAAATTAATTATCGGTAACTGGAAAATGAACTTCAATATGCATGAGGCAAGCTTATATTTACATAAGCTAATGAATACGCTGCCGTCTCATCGGGATGTTGAAGTGGTATTGGCGCCTACGATTTTGACGCTGCAGAGTTTAAGTTTGCAGGTCAATCGGCGGATTGCCAAATTGGCAGCCCAAAACTGTTACTGGCGAGACTCCGGGGCTTACACCGGCGAGACTCCGGTGGCACATCTTCGAGGAATTGCTGATTATGCTCTAATTGGACATTCAGAAAGACGATATATTTTTATTGAGAGTGAGAAGGATATCCGGTTGAAAGTTCAGGCGGCGATTCGTAATCGGATACGTCCAGTCCTGTGTATTGGCGAGACTATTCAAGAGCGAACGCTTGGCGAAACAAAAGATGTTTTAGCGGATCAGCTTACCAGTGGCTTGGCAAATATCACAGCGGAAGAGCTTGGCGAAGTGGTTGTGGCTTATGAGCCGGTTTGGGCAATTGGCACTGGTGATAATGCTAAGGCGATTGATGTAAAAAAGGCTGCACAAATGATTCGGCGGCACATTGCCCATCTGTACGGTAAAAAGGCGGCAGAATCAGTACGTATTTTGTACGGAGGCAGTATTACACCAGCGAGCGCCGCAGACTACTTGGCGATTGACGAACTTGATGGTTTATTAGTGGGGGCAGCAAGCTTAGACGCATATCAATTTAAGGAGATAATTTCAAAGGCGCATAAAGGTTAAAAATAGGGGGCATATGACAGATATTGATTTTGACGAGTTGGACAGAGCGGTTAATTCTCTAATGAGTAAGCAGCAAGAAAAGAATTCAGTGAATGCCGAAGTAAAGCATGACGTCGAAACACCTTCTGTGGAGGAGAAAAAAACCATAGAAACTAGTACTGTTGGCTCAAGTTTTGCGCCGCCGGTTACGCCTTTTGCTCCTGCTTTAGACGCGCCTTCTCCTAGCTCAACCACTTCAGCGTCAAGCGTCGAGTCTAAAGCAGAACTGCAGGCTCCTCAGGATAGTCTGGTTGAAAAACCTGAGATCATTTCTGCACCCGCCGCTACTGTTGCACCTAGTAGTACACTTGGTCAAACCCCAGATTCGACGCCAAAAGAAGATAAAACCTCCCCAGTAATTACCAGGCGTCCGACAGGCCGATTTATGGATGTTGTTCGTCCGTCATCAGTTAATACTGCTCAGAAGTCGGTGTCATCGGCGCCATCTCGAACTGGCGTATCAATTCAGCCTTCAGCTGATTTGGTGGATGTAGTTAATATGACAGGTAAAACTTCACCGATTGAGGAGGAGTTGTCGGCTGTAGATAATCAGCTTGATAGTTTAGACGATGCTCCTGATTTGAAGGATATACAGAATGAGTCAGCCTTTGCGGCGATAGAAGACGCTCCTGTTGAAGAGTTGTCATTGACCGATAAGATAGCGCAGTCATTGTCTGAAAGTAATGATTCTATCGCTTCTCCAGCACCCGAACCGTTAGAGTCTCCATTTATTGCTAATGTTGAAGTTGAGAAGAGGCCTCTTGGTGCTGTTGATCAAAACGCTATAGAGTCTGAATCTGGCGTAGAGGAAGACGAGCTTGAGTCTGGGCCTGTAGACTTGGAAGATATGAAATTGAACCATCAGTATAATTCTGACTTATCTAATTACACTATGGATAAGGAAGCTTTAAGCGAGACTCCAGATTCAATGATGGACCTCAGTCCGGAAATTATAGCAATTGAAGAAGCGGGTATTCCTGGTGCGTCAGAAATGAATGAAGTTGTTGATAGCGAACCTAATATGCAGCCTAGCCCGCCTGCCTCTCAGTCTAATGACATGCCACAGCAATATTCGTCTGAAAATGAAATGGTTGACTCTGAGCCAGCGCCTATGTTTGCTGCGGTGTCTACGGAAGTAAAGCCGCCTCGCAGCGAGGAAAAGAAGAAAACTGGTCTGTTGACTCTGTTGTTAATTATTTTGTTCCTGGTAGTTGGTGTTGCTGGTGGTGCTGTTTCCTACTTTTTGCTGATAAAATAGATACATGACTAATTTTACGGATGGTTTAAATGACGAGCAAGCTCGAGCGGTGACGCATGGCGACGGACCGCTATTGATTTTGGCGGGTGCTGGTTCTGGAAAGACAAAAACACTGACGCATCGAATTGCTTATTTGATTGGCGAGTTGAAAGTTTTTCCTAGCCGAATTTTAGCAGTAACCTTTACTAATAAAGCGGCTAAGGAAATGCGGCAGCGATTGGCGCAGTTGCTGGGTGAGAATGCTGATAATCGTCAATTTATGCCGTGGGTGGGGACATTTCATAGCATTTGTGTACGAATGTTGCGGATGGACGGCGCAAATATTGGGCTTGATAAGCGGTTTCTTATTTATGATACTGATGATCAGGCAAGCCTGATGAAGCAAATTATGAAAGCGCGCGGTCTGACGGATAAAGATATTAAGCCGCGGGCGGTGCTGTCGGTTATTTCAAACGCTAAAAATGAAATGCGCAGTGCGGAAGATTTTTCAATGTCAGCGCGCGGCCCTCGGGAGCAGAAAATTGCTGAATTGTTCTTCGCCTATGAAAAAGCCTTGAAAAAGGCGGCGGCGCTTGACTTCGATGATTTATTAACTAAAACCGTGGAATTATTACAGAATAGCCCAGAGATTCGCCAGAAATGGCAGCGTCAGTTTGAATATATTCTAATTGATGAGTATCAGGATACGAATGCTGTGCAGTACGCGCTGATCAAATTGTTGGTTAACGAACGGCGTAACCTATGCGTAGTTGGCGATGATGCGCAGTCGATTTATAGTTTTCGCGGCGCTGATTATACTAATATTCTTAATTTCGAGCGCGACTTTCCGGGGACAACCGTGGTTAAATTGGAGCAAAATTATCGTTCAACAGGCGCGATTTTAGGTTTAGCAAATTCGCTCATTCAGCATAATATTCATCGGACAGATAAGAATCTATGGACGGCAAATGGTGATGGCGCCGATCCAAAATTATGGCAATTATATAGCGAGTCGGAAGAGGCGCTGGCGATTGCTAATGAGATTCAAGCGCAAATTACTAATGGCCGCCAGTACGGCGACGTGGCGGTATTATATCGGACAAATGCCCAGAGCTATGCGATTGAGCGGGCGCTCAGGCAGAGTTATATCCCTTATAAAATTGTCGGCGGCTTAAGGTTTTTGGATCGGGCAGTCATCAAAGATGTGCTAGCCTACCTGCGTTTACTATATCAGCCGAGCGACCGGGTTAGTTTTTTGCGAATCGTCAATACTCCAAAGCGCGGTATTGGTGCGGTCAGTATGGCTAAGTTTTTGGAATGGAACGCGGCTTCGGGCCGAGATATAATCAGTGGTCTTTTGGTGGTCGAAGAGGCAGATAATTTGACGGCGCGAGCAAAACGACCTTTGCTAGAGTTGGGAAAAATCCTGGAGGAATTACAGCAGGAAATTGATGACTCGCCAGCGGAATTAATTGAAAAAATTATCAGACAAACTGGTTACGGGGATTTTATCAACGACGGCACGCCTCAGGCCGATGAGCGGATGGAAAATATCGGTGTTCTCGTAGCGGAGGCGAAGGCTTATGTTGATGTGGCGACTTTCCTAGAAGAAATGTCACTGATGTCTTCGGCGGATGCTACAGCTGATCAGCAGGTAACTTTGATGACGCTACATGCTGCTAAAGGATTAGAATTTCCGGTGGTTTTCTTGGCGGGTCTGGAAGAGGGAATTTTGCCACACGCACGAGTGTTTGATAGTGGTAAGGCTGACGATATTGAGGAAGAGCGTCGGCTGTGTTATGTGGGAGTAACTCGGGCGCGAGAGGAATTGTTTATCAGCTGCGCTAACTCCCGGACTCAGTTTGGGCAGATTGGCTATAATATGCCGTCGCGATTCTTGGATGAAATGGGGCTGTTAGCGGGTGGGGCTGATAAGCCGGCTCAGCCAATGATAGAGCCTGAATTTTATACGGAGGATCTTGGATTAGAGGTGGGCGATCGTGTGCGCAGCCCAAGCTTCGGTTCAGGTGAAATTATTGATAGCGATGGTCTTGGTGTGACTGTGAAATTTGACGACGGAAACATTAAGAAGCTGAATGTTGAATTCGCGCGCTTGGAGAAAATTTGATATAATAATATCTGCGCTGTGGCGCTTATGACGTATGAATTTAAGATTACAAGCGAGATATTATTCAACTAAAATTATGCTCACTGCTGGCGTTATATTGACGTTGGTTGGTGGTTTATTTTTTGTCAATCAAGCTTTGGCTGACACGTCTAAGCCAGTTGCTAAGGCTGGTGAAAGATTGGTTAATATATACGATAGAGGCGTCGAAAAGACGATTGTTACTAAGGCGCGGACAGTTCGTGAGGCTTTAAAATTGGCTAAGATTTCTATTGATGAACGTCAAGACGTCGTTGAGCCTGGCTTAGATTCGGAGATGGTGGCTGAGAAATATAACGTTAACATCTTCCGTGCCCGCCCAATAACAGTTGTCGATGGCAATAAACGCTTAAAAATTACCACCGCCGAACAAACACCAGCTTTGATTGCTAAGGCGGCGGGGCTTGAAGTTTTTACTGAGGATAAAACCGCGCTGGGTAAAGGTGATAATATAGTGGTTGATGGCGCAGACGTAGTCATGAAAGTAGAGCGGGCGTCTGTGGTGAATTTTGTTTTATATGGTAAGGAGTCTGTGGTTCGTACTCACGCAAAAACAGTCGGTGAGTTATTGAAGGATAAAAATATTACCTTACAGAAAGACGATACGCTATCTGTTGATCAGTCGGCAAGAATCGTGCCTGGAATGAAAATTGAATTGTGGCGCAATGGTAAGCAAACCGTTACCGTGGAGGAAGATGTGAAATTCCAGACTGAAAAAGTTCAAGACGCTAACCGAGATTTGGGCTACCGGGATGTAAAACAGGCTGGTGAAAATGGTAAGAAAAATGTTACTTATGAAATTGAGATGAAAAATGGAGTAGAGGTTAGTCGCAAGGAGATCGCTAGCGTTGTAACGAAGGAGTCTAAAAAACAGATTGAGATCGTAGGCGCCAAAAGCTCGAACACATTTTCTGGCAGTTTTTCTGAAGCGTTAGCTCGACTAAGGAGTTGTGAGGGCAGTTATACTTCAAATACGGGAAATGGTTATTACGGCGCTTACCAGTTTGATAAGCGAACTTGGGGCAAATATGGTGGCTATGAAGTAGCCTCTGATGCGCCAGCTTCAGTGCAGGATCAAAAAGCTTGGGAGACTTATAAAGCTCGCGGCTGGCAGCCATGGCCTACTTGCAAGATAAAGATGGGTTTGCAGGATATCTATAGATAATAATCTCGTAATTTGGTATAATCCCCTTAATGCACTCTGTGAGCTGTTGATTGATTATGCGAGCAAAAGGTTTATTTTTTGGAAAAATTATTGGCTTTGCTATGTCGATTATGATTGCAATGCCAATGTCGTCATTTGCCGAAGGGAAAAGTCCTAGTAGGCATTTGGTTCGTGTATATGATCGTGGTGAAGAAAAAACAATTGTGACAAACGCATTAACGGTGCGTCAGGCTCTGCAGTCTGCTAAGATTTCTATTGATGAGAAAATGGACACCGTTGAGCCAAATATTGATATGGAGCTCACGGGTTCAAAATATCAAGTTAACATCTTCCGTGCCCGCCCAATAACAATTGTCGATGGTAATAAACGTCTAAAAATTACCACCGCCGAACAAACACCAGCTTTGATTGCGAAGGCTGCAGGAATGACGCTTTATCGTGAAGATAAGACGCAGTTTACAAATTCTGAAAATCTTTTGGTGAATGGTGCGGGGTTGGTGATGAAGATTGAGCGAGCTAAACAGCGAACGGTGACGGAAGAAGCTGATATCAATTTTCAGATTGAACAGGTAAAGGACGATTCTCAACCAATTGGCTTTAAGAGTGTGAGGCAGTTGGGTGAGAAGGGCGTGCGAAAGATAACCTACCGAGTCGAAGTTGATAGTGAGCGTGAGGTAAGTCGTAGGGAAATGTCTAGCGAGATTATGCGGCAGCCAAAAAAGCAAGTTGAAATAATTGGCACTAAACCTAAAAATCCACTGACTAAAAGCAAGGGCGCGCAGATATTTACTGATTCCAAAGGCGTGGCGCATCGTGAGACGTATTACGATTTGCCGATGAATATGGTGATAAAATCTTGTGGCGCTGGTGGTGGCTACACGGTGCGGGCGGACGGCGCCAAGGTGGACAAGGACGGCTATATTTTAGTGGCGGCAAATTATGGTAATTATCCCCGCTGCTCAGTTGTGGAAACCAGCATGGGACTTGGTAAAGTGTACGACACTGGCGGGTTTGCGGCCCGGTATCCGCATGGATTTGACCTGGCGACCGACTGGACTAACGGAGATGGTCGCTAGATGGCGGGACCGAAAAAAGAATTAGGCCAGCATTGGCTGCGCGACCCAGAAATATTGGCGGAGATTACCGCGGCGGCGGAACTCGGCAAAGATGATGTGGTTTTGGAAATTGGGCCGGGACTTGGCACATTGACTAGCCGGTTGTTGGCACGAGCCGGGCGGGTGGTGGCGGTAGAATTTGACAGGGATTTGGCGTGCAAGTTACCGGGGCAATTTCCCGGCAAAAACCTGGAAGTGATTAACGAAGACATCTTGCAATTTGATTTAAATCAATTGCCAACTGGCTATAAAGTAGTCGCCAATGTGCCGTACTATATTACTAGCAAAATTATCGAGAAGTTGATGACGGCGGAAAATAAACCAAGTTTGGCGGTACTGCTGGTACAAAAAGAAGTTGCCCAGCGTATCGCGGCGGAGCCTGGCGAAATGAGCATTTTAGCGGTTAGCGCGCAGCTATTTGCCCAGGCAGAACTAGACATTGAAGTGCCACGGCAGTTTTTCACGCCGCCGCCAAAAGTTGATTCGCAGGTGGTGGTATTGAGGACTCGCACCGAACCACTAGTCGCCCCTGAAGACCAAAAAGATTTTTTCCGTGTTGTCAAAGCTGGATTTTCAGCCAAGCGTAAAAAACTGCGCTCCAGCTTGAGCGGCGGGCTAGCTATCAGTAAAGATGCTGCCGAACAGTTGCTAAAAAAGGCTGACATTTCACCTGATATCCGCGCCGAAGACCTGGCGATTGACGATTGGCAGCGAATACTGAGTGAGTGGCGGGCGCAATGATTGCGGCAGATCAGCCGACATGCTTTCCGTCTGATGTGTTAGTTGCGGTTTCGTCGAAAGACGACGGCACCATGCTTGATCGTATTCGTGGTCGTCACGTAGCCGACGTACTGGAGAATCGGCGGCGGTTTTGCGATCAAATTGATATTAATTACGACGACGTTGTCTATCACGTGATTTCATATGATCGAGCGCAAACTTTTGATACTACCATCGAAGTCACTGAAGCTGACACGGTTAAGTACAACAACGAAGGTATTTTTGCTGACGCGCTCTATACCGAAGCGGCTGGTGTCGGTTTATTTTTACCAGTGGCGGACTGTATCGCCACCGTCATCTATGGTCCAAAGCGTCGGGCACTGATGCTGGCGCATTTGGGTCGGCATTCGACGGTTGCGCAGTTGATGACAAGGGCGATTCAGTACTTTGTCGAGCGTGGTAGCCAGGCAAAAGATTTGCAAATTTGGATGTCGCCAAGTATCACGCAGAAAAATTATCGTATGGATTATTTTAATCACGCAGACGACATTAATTGGCACAATTTCTGCCATCAAACAGCCGACGGAATATATCTGGACATGCAAGGATTTAATCGTTCGCTGGCCGTCCAGGCGGGTGTTCCTGCTGACAATATTTTCATCTCGCCAATTGACACAGCAGATAATCCGAATTATTTTTCGCACTCATCGGGTGATGTTGATGGTAGATTTGCTGTAGTTGCGTGTATGAAAAGCGACTCAGGGGTTTTAAACTGAGTCGCTTTTATGATTAAAGGTTAATTAATCAATCAGATTTTCGTGCTTTAAATCCTTAACAGCGTTGGTAGCTTCTTCCTTGGTGAACTTCCACTGGTCGATAAGAGTTTTTTCCAAATTACTTCTGCTATATTTTCCATTCTTCAGAATGTCTATAGCTCGTAGTCGTGCTCGCTCAGTGTAATTGATATTGTATTCTGTCAGTACTTCTCGAACTTCCGATTCTACGAATTTTCCGAAGTGTGTTAGGTCATATATTATGTGATTTTTTGAATACAGTTTAGCCCATGCCCATGTGCTGTCGGCTAGAGAATTCTTATTTATCCAATTGCGTATATTGACCTTAAAATCATAGTTTAGGCGATCAACACCCTTTTCTGCCTCGTCTTTAGTGAAGTGGTCATCCTCTATCAGGCGGTTTATGATGTATGATCTTGAGATTTCGGACGGCTTATTAAGTCCTAGGAGTGTGTTTGCTACGTGCTGAGCATTTTTTACAAAATCTATCTTTACATACTTAAACGCATTGTCTATCTCTTCTTTTGTGAATCCTTTAGCTGCGAGGTGTTTTTCGTAGTTGATTTTTGATGAGATGGTATACGTGTGTTCTATATTCTGTAGGTTCTTTATAGCTTGATCTTTAAAGAATTTAGAAAAGTTTATTTCGCTGCTCAGTGCCACAAAAGCCTTATTAACCTCTTCTTCTGAGAACATATAATAACTGTGGCTATTTTCGCTAACATCACGGAGAGTGAGGCTGTGTGTCATTGAATATTTCGAGTGTCGAAATGTCGTGGGATTATTGGAATTGTTCTGGTCGTCTACAATCTTTTTTATTGCCCTTTTCGCGTTATCTACAGCGTTGTATTCTGGGTAAACTATCTCGATTAATTGGAGCGCGGTATTGTATTCTCCTCTATTTCCGAAGGTAATACTATAAGCTTCTGCGTATTTTGAGTGGTCGGAATGGTATAGATTTAAATATTGGACGTTGAATCGGGTTTTAGCTTTCTCTGCTAATTCTCTCGAAAACCTCTTATCCCATTTTCCGTCGCTTCCAACTACATAGTTGTCTGGCGTGATGGTATTCTTTAACATATCGCCATCTTTACCGACGTAGTAGTCGCCGACCCACTGGTCGTGCAGCATATGGCCTTTAGTGTCGAAGTAATACCATTTGTCACCAATCATCTTCCAGGTGTTTTCTATCATATGACCGCTGGTATTAAAGAAGTACCAGTAGCCATTTATCCACTCCCACTTACTATGTGTGATATATCCGCGTCCGTCAAAGTAGTACCATTTGCCGTCTATTTGCTGCCATTGATTTTTAGGGTAGCTACCATCAGAGTTTTTATACCACCACCCGATTGAATTCTTTTGCCAGCTTCCTCCGTTGGCGCTTGCTGTTGCTGGTGTGTAGGTGCCAACTATAGCAACGCTAATAGCCGCCGCTACAAGTAGGTTTTTAATAAGTTTATTCATTACTCCTCCTAAGTATTATTGCAGTTACCATTGTAGCATATTGTTTAATATGGTTATCTAGTGGAGATGCTCTGTTTAATTTGCTATAATTTACCTATGACTAAACAACACGCCTACATCACTACTGCTATTCCTTATGTCAACGGTTTGCCGCACATTGGGCACGCCATGGACTATATGTTGGCGGATGTATGGGCGCGATATCAGCGACAAAATGGCCGCGAGGTGCGTTTCCAGACGGGCGTGGATGAGCATGGCAATAAAATTGCCGCCAAGGCTGCCAGCCAAAACCAAACGCCGCAGGCTTATGTCGATCAAATGCATGGTAATTTCCAGAACATGATCGCTGAGTTGAATATTTCAGCGACGGATTTTATCCGCACGACTGATCCGCATCATGTTAGTGCGGTGCAGTACATTTGGCAGAAGCTGGCTACGGCTGGCTATATCTACAAAAGCACATACGAGGGTTGGTATTGCCAAGGTTGTGAGGCATTCGTTACCGACAAGGAAGCAGCTGAAAATAATGGCATTTGTCCCGACCACCAGTCGCCATACCAACGACTGAGTGAAGAAAATTATTATTTCAAAACCAGCGCATTCTCAGAGAACATCCGCCAGGCCATTGAATCAAACAAGATGAAAATTGTGCCTGAATTCCGCAAAAAAGAGTTTTTGGAATTGATGAAAGATGGGCTGAAGGATGTGTCAATTTCGCGTCCGCGCAAGAACCTCAGCTGGGGCGTGCCAGTACCGGGCGATGACACGCAGGTGATGTATGTCTGGCTGGATGCGCTGAGTAATTACATCACAGTCATTGGCTATCCTGACCGTCCAGAGGAGTGGCAGAGTTATTGGCCAGCAAATGTGCAGGTAATTGGTAAGGATATTCTTCGGTTCCATGCTGGGATTTGGCCGGCAATGTTGATGGCGCTGGATTTACCGCTGCCAAAGGTGCTATTGGTTCATGGCTTTATCAATGTTGGTGGCGCCAAAATGAGTAAGAGTCTCGGTAATGGTGTCGGACCAGCTGATATCATCCCGCACTACGGTGTCGAGGCCTTTCGTTATTATTTCCTGCGCCACGTACCAACTCAGGATGACGGCGACTTTACCTGGGAGAAATTTGAGGCAGCCTATAATGGCGAATTGGGTAATGACCTCGGTAATTTGGTGCAGCGAGTGGCAAAGATGGTGCAGTCGTACCAAGCCGGCGTCATCGGCGATGCGCCGCAGGCCGAACATGATATGGGCCCATACCGCCAGGCGATGGAGAGTTTTATGTTTGACCAGGCTATGGATGAGATTTGGCGAATTATTCGCACGTTGAACCAATATATTGAGCGGGTCCAGCCGTGGCAAGTTGCAAAAAATCGTGACAAGGATCCAGAGGCAGAGGCGCATCTGGGCGAGATTTTAGCGCATGCTTGCGGTGCTTTGTTGCAAGTTTCTGACATGCTGCGGCCATTTATGCCGCAAACTGCTGAGAAAATTCATGAGATGTTTGCTAGTGGTGTCGTACCGTCAGAATTGACGCCACTATTCCCGCGCAAATATCTTCATACGCCCGATCCTCGCGCACCAAAAGTAGAAGCCCAAGGAAAATAATTATGAATTCAGTAGTGGAGCATCACGCGGTGACAGATTTACGTTTGATTGATTCGCACTGCCATTTGCACGACACTGAATTTTTCGCGGACAATCGTGAGGAATTTTATCGTCAGTCAATCACCGCGGGCATCGGTATGATTTGTGTTGGCACTGATGAACGCAGTAGTCAACAGGCGGTGGAATTTGCCGCGAACCATGACTGTGTGTGGGCGGCAGTTGGCGTTCATCCGCATGACAGCAAGGCTGGCCGGAGCGATATAGAGCGGCTACTTAAAGCCAAGACGGAGAATTCGCCGATTGTCGCGATTGGTGAGATTGGCCTTGATTATTATTACAATCATAGTCCGCGCGAGGTGCAAATTCAGGCGCTGGAGGCGCAGCTGCAGCTGGCGGTGGATTATGATTTACCGGTAAGCTTTCACATTCGTGATGGCGCGCCCGACCAGCCGTCGGTGTGGGATGATTTTTGGCCGATTTTTGATAACTTTCATGGACTGCGTGGCGTATTGCATAGTTTTACGGATACAAGTGTCAATCTGGAGAAGGGTTTTTCTCGCAATTTGTATGTGGGGCTTAATGGAATTAGCACGTTTACGAAGGTGCAGGCGCATCAGGAATTATTTGCCACAATTCCCCTAGATCGGTTATTGGTGGAAACCGACGCTCCATTCTTGACGCCAAAGCCATTTCGTGGTAAGATAAATAAGCCAGAGTATGTGGAATTAGTGGCTAAATATTGGTCGGAGAAGCGAAATATTGATTTCAATGTCCTAAGTGAAGCCACTGTCCGTAATACAAAACAGCTTTTTGGCATTTGAAAGTGGAGAAAATGAATATTACAGCTGAACGTGTTAATGACCCATCTGTGAATGAAGCTTGCAAAAATCTTGCTTCTATTCTTTCTTACGCTGAAAGACGTGATGATAGCTCTAAAGCAAATCCCGAACTAGGGAAGGCTGCTATTGACGTAAAGAATATTAAGAATGATGTTAAAACGAACGTCATTAATAATGGGGCGGTTGATTTTTGCAAACAGGTGCTTGGTGAAAGTAAGAAGCCTATTGATCCTGTTGAATCTACGAAAAAAATTGGCAATATGTTAGCGGATCTTCGAAAAGCTAAAACTAACGAGGTGCCATAAATGCCTCGTTTATTAAAAAAAGTACGAGGTTTGGTTTTTGCTGACGATAGCGATGCGGCATCATTATTAAAGTTTCGCAAAAAAGATCGGCCCTTAAAGAAGTTTACTGAGCGCGAATTAATTCAGCTGGAAAGTGAAATTGGCGCGACGATTTTTGGTGAGAAGCCAGCGCATGTGACGCGTCGTGAGTTCTTTAACTTGGACAAAGATACCTGGATCTGGTATGAGGAAGTAGCTGATGGTAAAGGTGGCCGGCAAGAGTTGACAACGCGTTATGAAATTCAGGCGAAGGGAATTTTGAAAATTCAGCCAAATTATCAATACACTTACCTAGAGGGCGCTGAACTTCAGAACTTTATTTTGGCGACTAAGGAATATTACGAGCGAGTTTCTCGGCAGCTCTATAAGAAAGACCCGCAGACCGGTCAGCCGCTCTGATATAATAAAAACGTGAATAGAGATTATATTTATCTTGATCATGCCGCTGCTACGCCAATGGATCCGTTGGTGATTGAGGCGATGTTGCCATATTTTTCTGAGAAGTTTTTCAATCCGTCTAGTCCTTATGCTCCAGCGATATTCACTAAGCGTGAATACCAGCAGGCAAAATCGCGCTTAGCTCGCTGTCTCGGGGTGATGGCTGACGAACTGATAATGACGGCGGGCGCGACGGAGTCTATCAATTTGGCGTTTAATGCAGCTGGTGGCGTGAGCTTAATATCGGCTATTGAGCATGACGCGGTTATTAATTCCGCAAAGGCACGTTCAGAAGTTCGATTTATCCAGCTGATGAAAAATGGTCGCATTGATCCGCAGCTGGTGAAAAAAATGCTAACGCCAGACGTTAGTTTTATCAGTATTGCGCTGGTGAATCATGAGCTGGGCTATATTCAGCCAATTGAAGAAATTGCAGAAATCATAAAAACTGAGCGACTCAGGCGTCAGGAGAATGGCGAGTCAACGCCATTAGTTTTCCATACCGATGCTTCACAGGCAGCGGCTTTAATTGACGTGAAGATTAAGCGGCTCGGTGTTGATCTGCTCACTCTTTCAGCCGCAAAGGTTTATGGGCCAAAGCAGGTTGGACTACTTTGGGTTCGTCCGGGTGTTACCTTAACTGCTAATATTTTAGGTGGTGGCCAGGAGTTGGGGTTGCGTAGCGGTACAGAGAATGTGGCTGGTGTAGTGGGATTCGCGACCGCGCTAGAGCTGGCGCAAAAACGACGTTCTGCGGAAGTTAAGCGGTTACGAAAATTGCGAGAGGGACTGGTAAAAGATCTACGACAAGCTTTTCCAGAAATGGTCACATCTTCAGATATGAAAAAAAGTTTGGTAAGTTTTTTAAATGTCTCGTTTTCTGGGATTGATGCTGAGAGATTGGTATTTTTATTGGAGTCTCGTGGTGTGTTGGTAGCCACAGGAAGTGCTTGCGCAGCCAATTCTGGTACGCGCTCACATGTGTTGTCGAGTATTGGTCTAAGCGAATCAGAAATTGACGGCAGCTTAAGGCTAACTTTAGGAAAATTGAATAATGAAGATAATATTAAGTTGGCTAGCCAATTAATTATCGAGGCGGTACGTTTAGAGACTGAAAGGGTTAGTCGGTGATTCATAAGATAATTGGTTTGGTGATTTTTGCGGCGATAGTTGTGCTCGGCCTTAGTGTTTATTTATCACCAAATGATTTAGAAAAGTGCGATACTCCAGGTGATGGCGATTGCCGTATGGCTGATGCTATTATAGTGGTAAGCGGCGGCGATACAAATGCGCGAACTGACGAGGCAATTAAATTATACAAGTCAGGTTGGGCGCCGTTAGTTATTGTTTCGGGGGCTGCAGCGGATAAGTCTGGCCCGTCAAATGCCAAGGCTATGTACCAGAGGGCGGTTAATAGCGGCGTCCCTAAGAGCGCTATTGTCATGGAAGAATCTTCTGAGACCACCAGGCAAAACGCTACTGAGGTAAAAAAGATTATTGATTCGAGAAAAATTAAGGATGTTATTTTAGTGACGAGTGGCTACCATATGCGGCGTGCACAACTTGAGTTTTCATCACAATTTCAGGATGTAAAAATTCGAAGCCATCCAGTTGTTTATGATAAAAGCTGGAGCCCCTGGTGGTGGCTAACGCCATGGGGTTGGTGGCTGGCTTTAGGTGAATTAATGAGAATTGGGCTGTTTGCTCTGGGGCTGTCAAGATGAGCAGGGTGTTTGTTGGCATGTCGGGTGGCGTTGATTCGTCGGTAGCGGCAGCGCTATTGGTCGAGCAAGGCCACGAGGTAACTGGCGTGTATATGAAAAACTGGTCGGAAGATTTGCCGGGTATGCACTGTCCGTGGGCAGAAGATGTGGCTGACGCCAAGCGTGTGGCGGTGGGGCTGGGGATTGATTTTCAGGTGTTTGATTTTCAGAAAGAGTATAAGCAAAATGTCGTTGACTATATGATCCGTGAATACCAGGCGGGTCGGACGCCAAATCCTGATGTGATGTGCAATCAAGAGGTGAAATTTAAGTTGTTTTTAGAGGCGTCGTTGGCAGCGGGTGCGGAGTATATTGCGACGGGGCATTATGCCAGGACGAGCGAGGGGTGCTTGCTTCGGGCGCATGATGACAACAAAGACCAAACCTATTTCCTCTACCGCGTGACGTCGGAGGCGCTCACAAAGACCATGTTCCCACTCGGTGATTTTACTAAAGCTGAAGTGCGCGAGATGGCCAAAGAGCGGGGCTTGTGGACGGCTAGCAAAAAGGAGTCGATGGGTATTTGCTTCGTCGGGCAAGTGGGGATTCGCGAGTTTTTGTCAGAATATGTCGAGACGATCCCTGGCGATATCATCGATCAGCAAACAGGTATGGTTGTTGGTCGGCACGACGGGGCGATATTTTACACATTGGGGCAGCGACATGGGTTGAATATTGGTGGCGGCTTGCCGTATTATGTCGTCGGCAAGGACATGGCAAAGAATGAGGTTTACGTGTCACGCTCAATTGATAATGGTAATTTGTGGAAGAAAGGATTGACATTAACCGATATACATTGGATTAACCGACCACCTGAGAAAGATGAAACTGTGCAGGTTAGATTGCGTCACCGAGGAGCTCTGATTGACGCGAGAATTGATGGTGATATTATCTATCTCTCCTCCCCTGAGCGTGCAGTAGCGCCCGGGCAGTCTGCTGTAATATATGGCGGCCAGGAATGTTTGGGCGGTGGAATTGTGAAAACAGATTGACGTTATCTAAAAAATAGTGTAAACTGTTCTAAAGTAAGGAATAATAAAACGTAGAGTTAAAGGAAGATTAATTTTATGCTAGCAATTCGTTTGCAACGTTTAGGTCGCAAAGGTTACCCAGTATATCGCTTGGCGGTACAAGAAGCACATCGCCATCCGTCAAGTGGTCGTGTAGTCGCTTATGTCGGTAGCTATAACCCACACACTAAAGAATCAAATATTCAGACTGAATTAGCTCAGAAATATTTGGACAATGGCGCTCAGCCAACACCTCGCGTAGTTAAACTGCTTAAGGAAGCTGGTGTTAAGTTGCCAAAGTGGGTTAAGGAAGTTGCAGCTGACAGACATAAGGCGATTCGCAACCCAGAAAAACTGCGTAAAAATCAGCCAAAAGAAGAGACTCCTACTGAATAAATAATCACTGAAAATATAGCCTATACCCGCAGAGAAATCTGCGGGTATTTGATTGACAGAATATTACATAAGGATTGTTATCAATAGGATTATATGTAATTATTCAGCAAGTAGGGGGATATAGTGAAAATCCAAAAAACTAAAAAGTATATTTCTGCCGTCGCAGTTGTGGCAATTGTCTTAACCGCTGGTGCGCTTTATACCGTTCAGAGCTCTGTATAGCAGGATGTGGCTCAGGCCTATACTTCACCAATCAATACACAAGATCCAGCCACAGCACCGGATACTTATGTTATGGATTTTCCAGACGTTAATTTAAAGCGCGTACTAAATTCAGTTATTGCGTCAGCGATGAACGAGCAGCGTCGTCGGCAAGGATTGCCGCAGGATGTGGTTCGTACGGCAGACCAAGCAATTACTGCCGGTGATATGAAGGTGCCGGTAAATATGTATGGTCCACTTGGCTTAAACTCAAAGAACATTACTAATACTGAGGGCTTGCAGTTCTTGGTTAATGCTATTCGTATCGATATGGTTAATAATCAAGTAACTGATTTTACGCCACTACGTGATCTAGATAAGTTGGAGGAACTCAATATTGGTCGAAATCCAAATCCATCATTGACAGATGTAAGGAATGCTATTCAGAATCTTAATAATGCGATCAATGCGGCGAAAGTTGCAGAACAAGCTCGACAGGCTGCAGCTGACGCGTCATTAACTACCGCAAATACGCAGAAAACACCGAGCAGCTTTGCGGACGCACAAGCAAAATCAATACGCTAAAGGATGCGGATAAGAAAAATACTCTTCTGGCTGCACTTGATCAACTGAAGCAGGAATACTCTAACAGAAAGACTGCTCTTCAGGCTACATTAGATCGCGCAAATGATCCGCAAACTATTGATGGCAAGATAAATGACGCTAAGATGAGTGATTTTAATGCCGCGAAGGTGAGAGCGCAGGCTGTTCTGGGCAACGCAAATGCTTCTCAAGCGCAGATTGACAATGCCAATCAGCAGTTGGCCGCAGCAATTGCCGCACTTACTACAGATAAGCAGCTGGTCCAAAATATCATTAATAGCTTACCAACTCAGCCACAATATATTCAGGATGAACCAGAGGTAAAGCAAGCTTTGCTTGACGCAAAAGCTGTAAATGATGCAGCAAATCCATCTGTAGAAGAAGTGCGAAGTAAGGCTGATGCATTGGCAGCTGCAATTGGTCGGGCTGTTGCGAGCGAGACTGCTCGACAAGACGCGGCTACTAATTCACTTCGTGATGCCAGAGATAAGCTTAATAGCCCAAGCCTTGGTCGGGATGAGATGCCAAATATTGATATGGCTGTTATTGAGCGGCAGATAAATGCAATTAAGGATGAAGCTGTTCGTATCCGTCTGCTAACTGACTTCAATGATATAAAGACGTCCCTGAATACGCGTCAAGCGCAGATTAATGCTCGTAAACCTCAGCCTAAACAAGCCAAAGATACTAATAGAAAGCCTAGTGCATCCTCATTGCGGCTTAGTGATACTGGCGAGAATATTGCAGTAATCGCCGCAATTGGTGCGGTGGCGGTATTTGGTGGTGGTGTGCTATTTATAGTAAGCCGGCGTCGACAAGACAATATCTAGTCTTAATCAATATAATTACCCCGCCTAGTCATGGCGGGGTAATTATATTAGGGGTGGCTATGCTATAATAGTCTCTATGAACGCTGAGACTATCCGACAAAAATACCTCGATTTTTATCAACGCAATGGACATGCTGTGATTAAGCGCGCCCCGTTAATTCTCACCAATGATCCAACGACTCTATTCACCGGTGCGGGTATGCAGCCGATGATTCCTTATCTGCTTGGTGAGCCACACTCTGAGGGGAAGCGAATTGCCGATTCGCAGACGTGTTTACGGGCGCAGGATATTGATGACATTGGTGATAATCGTCACACGACGTTTTTTGAGATGCTCGGTAACTGGAGTTTGGGTGATTATTTCAAAAAAGAGCAGATCAATTGGATGTGGCAATTCTTGTCCGAAGAGGTTGGGCTGGATATGAATCGTGTTTACGTCACCTGTTACATCGGTGATGAGCGTTATAATATCCCGAAAGACACTGAGGCGGCGGAAATTTGGGCGGAACTATACGAAAAAGCAGGTTTGAGTAGCGGTCAAGCTGATATCGGCTCAGAAGAAACTGGTTATGCGCGCGGCATTAAACCAGGTGAGCGGATTTTTTACTATGATGGCAGCAAAAACTGGTGGAGTCGCAATGGCGGGCCGGAAACTACGCCAATTGGGGATCCATGCGGGCCGGATAGCGAGATGTTTTATGAGTTCACCTCGGTTGAGCACGATAAAAGTTTTGGCGAGCATTGCCATCCAAACTGTGACTGTGGACGCTTTATGGAGATTGGCAATAACGTCTTTATGGCCTACAAAAAGGTGGCCGATGGCGTGTTTGAATCGTTAGAAAAACCAAATATTGATCATGGTTCAGGTTTGGAGCGAATAGCGGCGGCGGCTAATAACGATCCTGATGTTTTCAAGATTAGCTTACTATGGCCAATTGTCGAGAAATTGCAGGATTTGAGCGGCAAAAACTACGCGTCACATACCGAAAGTATGCGTGTGATTGCCGATCACCTGAGGGCTGCTACTTTTATGGCGGTTGATGGCTGTGTGCCGAGTAATAAGGAGCAGGGCTACGTGATGCGCCGATTGTTGCGCCGGGCGATTCGCTACAGCTTTGATCTGGGAATTGAGCAGAATTTCCTCGAGGAGGTCGTGCCGGTAATCGCTGATTTATATGAAGCAGATTTTCCAGAAGTTAAGGAGAATCGCGAGCAAATTATCGTTGTGTTGGTTAAGGAAGAGAAGTCCTTCCGTCAGACACTGCGCAAAGGTCTGAGGCAAATGCAGCATTATATTGATGATGGTCTGACTGGCGAAGAGTTATTTACCTTGTATGACACTTTTGGTTTTCCAGTGGAGCTGAGTACTGAGGAGGCGTATAAGCAAGGCATCAAGCTTTCTGATAATTGGCGCGCTGAATTTGATGCTAAGATGGCTGAGCAGCGCCGACGCTCCAAGACAGCGCGCAAGGGGCAATTTAGCGGCGGCCTCGAAGGTCACGACCCGATTCATCTTAAGTATCATACGGCGACGCACTTGTTGGGTGCGGCGCTTCGCAAAGTCCTCAATGCGCCGGATTTGCAGCAGCACGGCAGTAATATTACTGCTGATCGTCTGCGCTTTGATTTTAATCATGATAAATTAACTTTGGAAGAAAAACAGGCGGTGGAAAAGCAGGTTAATGATTGGATTGATGCTGATTTGCCTGTTAAGTTTGCCGTCTATCCAACTGAAGAAGCACTAAAAATGGGCGCTATTGGTGCATTTGGCGAGCGCTATGGTGAAGAAGTTAAGGTTTATTCAATTGGCGAAGATGACAATATCATCAGCTTCGAAATCTGTGGCGGTCCGCACGTCGAGCACACGGGTGTTTTGGCCGAGGGTGGCAAGCGATTCAAAATCACCAAGGAAGAGTCCAGCTCGGCGGGAATTCGCCGTATTAAAGCTGTTTTGCGATAGATAGTTTATCTGCCGCCATTGCTTCGACATCTTCAATTATTTCTCTTTCAAGCTGGCGTATATCTTTAGGCGTAATATTGTAACTATACCCATCTACTGGGTCGTAGAAATGGCATGATAACGCTCCTTTGCCTAGTCTGTCTATAACTACAGATGAGTGCATAGTAGTCTCGACGCCGTCATACTCGTAAGGCGTGGATATTTTATAGAGTACTTTTACGGGTAATTTATTGAGTTCGACTATTTCGATCTTGCTTTTAGTGCCACCGATTCTATACAGCCTATCATCAATTCTTACTTTTCCATCGCCTGCAATATCATCCGTTACCTCATAAATCTCCGGGTTTTGATTATAGAATACAGAATCTGTGCGTACATTTTCTTTTGGAAATGAGGTTATGATGTCTGCTATAGACTGCAATAGTTGTCCATTTGAAAATGTCCCATCTTTTGAAGCTAACTCTCTTATCGGGTCTGCATCGACGTCAAATGGGCAAATACTGCAGAACCAATTTGCAATATTTTCTATTGATGTAATTCCGATATCCCATTTATTGTCTGCGCCTAGTTTTGTCTCGACTGTTCTGTCTTTTTGATGATACCGCAGGTAGGTCCCCAAAAGTGCTACGTCTCCTGCTAGTCTAATTTTGGCCTCCAGGTGTCCCTCTCTGTACCTACCGAAATCTAAGCCAATGACTTCTGTAGATGTCTCGCTTGGTTCAGTGTATCTTAGTAAATCAACTGCTGTACTGAATATAGTATTACTTGTGTCGGTAGAGAGCTGTTGCTCATGATTGGTTCTTGATAGAATATTGGACATGTCCCTATTATAACATTAAAAATAAAATACGTCAATCTGTTGCCTCAAAATCACAAGCGTTATATAATAATTGGTATATGGCATTGAAAGATATGTTAAAGAAGTCTGATAAAGATAATCGCGAGCTATTGGTTAGTTTGGACATCGGTACTGAGGTGGTTAAGGCGTTAATTGCTGAAGTCAAAGACGACGAGCTGAAGATTATTGGCGTTGGTCGTAAGCAGCAGGAAATGGGCGATATGCATACTGGCGCAATTGCTGATATTGCCGGAGTGGTAGCTAACTGTGAGGATGCCTTATCTGAGGCGGAAGATCAGGCTGGAGTTCAGGGCAAGCGAGTTGTTATTGGTATTGCTGGCGAGCTAGTTAAAGGTGTAACTAATACTATCCGCTATCGTCGTCCGCAGCCAAATAAACCGCTGGACGTCGCAGAAATGGAATTTATTATTGAGAAGGTGCAGGAGCGAGCTCAAGGTAAGGCTCAGGCTCAAATTGCCCTGGAGACTGGCAATGCCGATGTTGAAGTGAAGTTAGTTAATTCGGCGTTGGTGAGCATTCATATTGACGGCTATAAGGTTTCAAACCCAATTGGTTTTCAGGGTAGGGACGTGGCGGTGCAGATTTATACGGCATTTGCGCCGATGGTTCATATTGGGGCTCTGGAAAAGGTGGCCGATGAATTAGCTCTGGACTTGGTGGCGGTGGCAGCCGAGCCGTTCGCGGTGAGTCGTAGTGTTTTGGGCTCAGATACTGATAGTAATTTTACGGCTATCTTGGCGGATATTGGTGGTGGTACGACTGACATCGCAGTGGTCAATGACGGTGGTGTTGAGGGTACAAAAATGTTTGGTATTGGCGGACGGAGCTTCACCAGAACTATTGCCTCTGATTTGGATTTAAGCTTTAAGGATGCGGAAAAACTGAAGCTAAATATTGATCATGATAAGTTAAAGCTTACGGTAAAGAAAAAGGTTGACGCTGCGATTGATAAAACCTTGGAGGTCTGGCTATCTGGTGTTGAGTTAGCTCTTGGTGATTTTGATAATGTTGATTATTTGCCAAATAGGATTTTATTATGTGGTGGCGGTTCTAGCCTGAAGAAGATTACCGAAGCTCTCAAGGAGCGACAATGGCCAGAGGACTTACCTTTTACTAAAAAGCCTGTCGTTCAGTATATTAATCCAAGCGACGTAACAGGAATAGTCGATGAAACTGGTGATGCTAGCGACCATACATTTGTCACGGCTATGGGACTATTAAGAGTTGGCTATGATACAATTATCGGTGGCCAGGGCGGTAATAGTTTAGTTGAAAAAGTAAACAGGTTATTAAAGATTTAAGATGAACAAAGACGTTATTTATATCGATATAGAAGATGACATTACTACCATAATTGGTAAGATTAAAGCGTCAAAACAGCGGATAATTGCGCTGGTACCACCTAGGCGGACTGGTATTTTACAGAGTGCTGTTAATATAAGATTGTTGGCGCGAGCGGCAAAATTGGCTGATAAAACAATAGTGATTATTACAAATGATTCGGTTCTGGCTGGTTTGGCTGCCACGGCTAAAATCCCCGTAGCAAAAACGCTCCAGAGTAAACCAGAAATTGCGGAAATTCCCGCTCTAAAAGTTGATGATGAAAGTGATGTTATTGATGGTGGCAAGTTGGCTGTCGGTGATATGGCCGAGGCTGCAAAAAAGTCATCGTCAGATAATGACGCCGCAATAGACAGTACTATTGCTGCTGCAAACGATAGGGAGTCTAAAGGCCTAACTTCTCTAAAAAACATGGTTAAGAAGCCGAAAGTTCCTAATTTTAATGCATTTCGTAAAAAGTTTTTACTGATTGGTGGTGGAGTGCTTTTGTTTGGGGTGTTTTTAGTCTGGGCAATTTGGTTTGCGCCGCATGCTACAGTTGTTATTTCTGCAAAAACTACCAGCATGACGGTGAGTGATACGGTTAGTTTAAGCGAAAGTGCTGCTACGAACGCTAAATCTAATATCATCAAGTCAATTAAGAAGGAAATAGCTAAGGAAGTCAGTGTTGAATTTTCTGCTACAGGCAAGAAGAACGTTGGCGAAAAGGCGACCGGAGTGGTGGTTTTTAAGAATTCATCTTCAAGTAGTGTAACAATTGCAGCTGGTACGGTTTTAAAGAATAGTGGATTATCTTACACCTTAAATTCTTCCGTGAACGTTCCGGGCGCAACACTGGATTGGAGTTGCCCTGGTTATAAATGTGCAGGATCGGCCTCGGGAGCGATTACCGCTAGTGAGGGCGGAGCTCAGTATAATGCAGCCACTGGCAGTATGAGCATTCCGGTTGATGATATTTCCGCTTCCTTACGATCTGCTACCAGCGGTGGTACTGATAAAACGGCAACGGTCGTAACGGCTAGCGACATAGAAGCGGCAAAAAACAAGCTTAGCGAGAAGAAAATCGAAGGCCTGAAAGAGCAGCTGATTGCTTCATTTGGTAATTCTGTGAAGACAATTACGGAAAGCTATGCTGAAAATCGCTCAGATCCTAGCTCAAGTGTAGCGGTCGACGGAGAGGCCACTGGCGCAGTGACTCTAAAATCCACAATCACTGCAAATATGCTAGCGGTTGATAAGAATGAGTTGAAGAGTTTTATAGAGTCGAAGCTAAAGGACGAGATTTCTGGTAAAAAAGCCCAGAGAATTTACGATAACGGTGTTGAGAAGGTGGCATTTTCTCAATTTGCTAACGCTCGAAATGCCCAAACTGTTCGCTTGACTGCCAATGGTAAAGTCGGCCCTGATATTAAAGAGGAAAGCGTCAAGGACCAGGCTAAAGGTAAGAGCTACGGTGAAGTACAGTCGGCCATTGAGTCGATTAACGGAGTTGAGGACGTTGATGTTAAGTTTTCGCCATTTTGGGTTAAATCGGTACCAAAAGACATCAATAAGATAAATGTTGAATTTAAGATAAAAGATGTCAAGTAAGAACTTTCTGGCTCTAGACGTCGGTGAGCGACGGATTGGTTTGGCGATGGCAGACTCGCAAGTGAAAATTGCAGTGCCGTTTGGTTGGCTGGAAAATAGCGAAAAAATTATCCAAGAAATAACAGAGTTGGTGTTGCGACATGATATTGATGTAATTGTGGTGGGGTATCCGCGCAACCAGTCTGGTGAGCCAACTAAGCAGACAGAATTTGTGGAGGATTTTGTTAAGCAGTTTACTGACATTGAGCTGGATACGGAAATTGTTTTTCAGGATGAATCGCTAACAAGCGTGCAGGCTGAACAAAGATTAGGAAATAAAGTTAAGAATAGGGGTGAGATTGACGCAGAGGCTGCTAGTATAATTTTGCAGGATTTCTTGGAGGAAAAGTATGAAAATTCGTAAAAGACGTATCTGGCTATTGGCGCTATCAATTATTGTGGCAATTTTAGGATTGAGCGCTTTGGGTGCAACTATCTGGTATAAACAAATGATTTCGCCTTTTGATGTGCGCGCCCAGCAAACTGTAAGGATTAATATTAAAGAAGGCATGGGTTCTAGTGATATTGCTAAAATTCTGGAAGATCGGAAGGCTATCAAGAATTCATTAGCTTTTTCAATTTATACAAGACTCCATAATTCGGGGGGGAAATTTAAGGCAGGTGTTTATTCAGTAAAGCCATCTCAGTCTGTTAGTGAAATAGTTGGTCATTTAACAAGTGGTAAGTCCGATGAGGTTGCTATAACTTTTTATCCTGGTGCGTCTTTAGATAAAAAGATAAACAATTCTGATGGTAGAGAAGTCGAATCTGTATTATTGAAAGCTGGCTTCTCAAAAGAGCAGATAAAGAAGGCTTTTGCCGCTAAATATAGTAGCTCAATTTTTGCTGGTAAACCAGATAATGCCAGTCTTGAAGGTTATATTTATGGAGAAACGTTCTATATTTCTTTAGATGAAACTGTCGATCAGGTCTTAAAGCGGTCAATCAATCAGTTTGAAAAAATAGTGAAAAAGTACAATCTTGAAGAGAAGTTTAAATCTCGCGGTTTAACTCTGTATCAGGGCATTACGCTGGCGTCAATTATTCAGCGGGAGTCGATCGGCTGTGGTTCTGGGGCTGAGACTTGCGAGGATCAGCGAAAGATTGCTAGTGTTTTTTATAATCGTCTGAAGGCGAATATGGAACTGGGCTCGGATGTCACCTATCAATATATTGCTGATAAAAATGGCTTAGAGCGTTCGCCAAGCCTAAAATCGCCTTATAATACTCGCATTCAAAAAGGCTTGCCGCCTGGGCCTATTGCTACACCTAGCTTGAGCGCTCTAGATGCCGCAGCTAATCCGGCAGACTCTAGTTACCTTTACTTCCTGAGCGGTGATGACGACGTGACGTACTTTGCGAAGACAAACGAAGAGCATGAGGCTAATATTAAGGCACATTGTCAGAAAAAATGTCAGATTTCTTGACAAAATCACATCTTATAAAATTTATTGACTTTATTGTCAATGTTGTGTAAAATGGAATGTAGATCGTTTGTCTGATTTATCAATAAGGGTAAATTATGGTAAATGACCTACCAAAATTGTCGCTACGGATATAGCAAAACTAATGTAGAATATAATAATCAATTAGGTCGACAACATATCCTGTTCTATTGCGAGAAGAAAGACAATTGGGTAGAAGTATCAGTGGTAACATTGATACAAGGAGCACGATTATTCGTAACCATTTTATAACTCTTCGGTGTAAGAAACGTAATCTGCGATCATTCGTAGTTTACGGCGGAATATTTTTGTTAACTATATCATTTTTGGTTTACGGCAACAGTAGTAATAATGCGGTTGCTGAGAAGTCAAAAACTTTAGCATCAGCTGAAGCATCTAATGCGAGCACATCGACAGCATCTGGAGTTGTCAAAGCTAAAACCGTTTCGGTGGATAAGTTGGCGGCAGCTAGCGCTGTGACTAATTTGGCAGAGACGGCAGAGTTGCCTTCGGCTGGTGATTTGCGTGAATCAGAGACTTCATTAACGACTTAAGAAAAACCTTTCTCAGAATGACTCTGAGGTTATCACAAAACCTGATATTGTGAAGCCTGACACATCTGCTGCACGTGGCATTTCTTCATATGTGACTAAAGAGGGTGACAATATAGAGAAAATTGCAAAGAAGTTTAAGATTTCTCCACAGACGCTTCGTTGGGCAAATAATACTACCTCAGATGCTATTGAGCCTAATAAGACACTTATTGTTCCGCTGATTGATGGTGTTGTTTATACAGTTAAGGATGGTGATACGGCGCAATCTTTGGCTGATAAGTATAAGACTAGCGCTGAGAGGGTTGTTCTATATAACGATATTGATGACGGATCAAAATTAACTGCTGGTGCGCGTATTGTGATACCTGGAGGTGAGTTGCCGGAGGCTGAACGTCCAGGCTATGTAGCACCACGCGGTAGATTGTCGTATGGTAATAGTAGGTACGGTTCTTATGGACATGGATCATCGTCTACTACTAGTGCTAGCCGAAGCTGGCTGACCGCATCTGTTGGCAACCGATATGCTGCTGGTAACTGTACTTGGTATGCTTACGAACGTCGCTTGCAGCTGGGGCGTCCAATTGGTAGTTTCTGGGGTAACGCTAACACTTGGGATGACTAGTGCTCGTGCGGCTGGATTCTTAGTTAATAATACACCAGTGCCGGGTGCTATTATTCAGAACACTTGGGGCGGTTATGGTTACGGACATGTTGGTATCGTGGAGCGGGTAGATGGTCATAATATATATGTTTCAGATATGAACTATGCAGGTTACAATGTTATTTCTTCTCGTACCATATCTCTTGCCGAGGTTGGTCGCTATAAGTTTATTCATACACTAAAATTTTAATCATGACACCAATACGACACCCCGTCGACTGATGGGGTGTTTTCTGGTATAATTAGATCATGTTTGTTGATATCGCAAAAGTTTTTGTTCGAGCTGGCAGGGGCGGCAATGGCGCGGTCAGTTTTCGACATGAGAAATATGTTGACAAGGGTGGTCCTGATGGTGGCGACGGTGGACGTGGCGGTGATGTGGTGTTTTTGGCGACCAAAGACCTGAATACGCTGCTTAACTTTCGCTATAAGCCAGAGCTGAAAGCGGAAAATGGTGAGGACGGCAGTAAGCGTAAAAAGCGTGGCAAGAGCGGATCACCACTGGTCGTCAAAGTGCCGATAGGTACATTGGTCAAGCGTGACGGCAAGGTGGTGGCGGATTTGACAGTGGACCAGCAGCAGGCAGTCGTTGCCCGCGGCGGTGACGGTGGTTTTGGTAACGCACATTTTACGTCCAGCACCCGCCAAGCACCAAAGATTGCTGAACTTGGTGAGGCAGGTGAAGAATTTGAGGCGGAGTTGGAATTGAAATTATTGGCCGACGTCGGCTTGGTTGGCTTTCCTAATGCTGGTAAATCGACCTTCTTGAGCGTGGTTTCTAACGCCCGACCAGAGATCGCTAATTACGAGTTCACGACGTTGACGCCAAATCTGGGCGTGGCGGATGTTGATGATGGCTCAATTTTGATCGCTGATATTCCAGGGTTGATTGAGGGTGCGTCGGAAGGCAAGGGCTTGGGTGACCAGTTCCTTCGTCACGTTGAGCGGACGGCCGTGTTACTGCACATGATTGACGCGTATAGTGATGATCCAGCGGAGAAATACCAGACTATTCGCCGTGAGCTGGAAAAATATTCCGAGGAATTGGCGACGCGTCCAGAGATCATCGCTTTGACGAAATGTGAAGGGTTGGACGATGAAATTATAGCTATGCAGTCGACGGCACTTCAGAATGTAGCCAATGGTTCGCCAGTGGTGGCGATTTCCTCACAAACACATACTGGCGTAACCGAACTGCTACGCCTACTGCGTCGTGAGGTTGCGGACTATCGAGCACGTGAGGCAGAGATGGTTGAGGAAGAGGGCGATGAGTTGCCAGTCATTACTTTGGATGGGCAAGCAGCGTCTGACGCTTGGACGGTAGAGCGAGTTGTTGGTGCGGAGCCTGAAAATGTGGACGAGGAAGATGCGGTTAGTTTCATTATCCACGGGCCTAAAATTGAAAAGTTTGCTCGCCGCACTAACTTTGATCAATTTGAATCGGTCAATCGCCTGCGCGACATCATGCGAAAAATGGGCATCACTCACGAGCTAATTCGTCAGGGTGCAGTGGGTGAGACTGTGGTGCAGATTGGCGAATCGATGCCGTTTACGCTGGTTGAGCAGTAGGTTTGGGCGTCATCTCGTAGGTTTGCTATACTATAATCATGGCACAAACATTTTTCTTCTATGACCTCGAGACTAGTGGACTAAACCCGCGGCAAGACCGCATCATGCAGTTTGCTGGGCAGCGAACGGACATGGACCTTGAGCCAATTGGTGAGCCGTATAAACTACTGGTGACGCTGAATGATGATACCTTGCCGAGTCCTGATGCGCTGATGGTGACTGGTATCACGCCGCAAAAAACGGTCGAGGAAGGCTACAGTGAGGCACAGTTTGCACGGATGCTGAGTGAGGAGATTTTTACGCCTGATACCGTTGCGGTTGGTTTTAATAACATTCGGTTTGACGACGAATTTATTCGTCATTTGTTGTGGCGTAATTTTCATGATCCGTACGAGTGGAGCTGGAAAGACGGTCGCTCGCGTTGGGATTTGCTGGATGTGGTGCGATTGACGCGGGCGCTCAGACCGGAGGGAATTAATTGGTCGCTTGATGACTAAAGGTGAGCCAAGCAATCGTTTGGAATTAATCACTAGCGCCAACGGCATAGCACACGAGAATGCCCACGATGCCTTGGCGGATGTGACGGCACTGATTGCCGTGACGAAATTGATCAAGCAAAAACAGCCGCAGCTGTATAATTATTTGCTGAAAATGCGTGATAAAAAAGTAGTCCAACAGCTGGTTAACGTCGACGATAAAAAACCGTTTGTCTATGCCAGCGGGCGTTACGATAAAGAATTTGCCAAAACCACGGTGGCCTTTCCACTGACGACCAGTCGAAACGGCGGTGTGGTTGTCTATGACTTGCGCTATGATCCGACGCCGTTTGTTGAGCTGAGTACTGAAGAATTATCGAAGAAAATCTTTGCTTCGCGGGAAGAGCGGCAAGCTGAGAACTTCGTCAAATTGCCAGTCAAAGAGTTGCAGTACAATCGCTGTCCGGCGGTAGCGCCGCTGGGTGTGCTGGAACAAGGCGATGGCTGGCAGAAGATTTCGCTTGATCTAAAGACAGTGCAGAAACATCAAAATATTTTACTGAATCACCCGGACTTTGCCGAAAAATTACGGACTATTTTTGAAAACAAGCCAGCCTTCAAGAAATTGCCTGATCCAGAAGCGCAACTATATGACGGCTTTTTGAACGACCGTGACCGCTTGCAAATTGAGGCGATACGTAATGCTGATGAGCGTGAACTGGCTGATTTTCATCCAGAGTTCCAGGACGAACGGTTGGCGCCACTGCTGCTGCACTACAAAGCACGCAACTTTCCGCGTTCGCTCAGTGAAGACGATTTGGCTCAGTGGGAAGCGTGGCGGGCGCAGCACCTGCAGGCGCAACTGCCAGGGTTTATGACGGCTTTGCATCGTTTAGCGCCGACAGCAGCTGACGAGCAACAGTTTATCTTGCAGGAATTGCAATTGTGGGCGGAGTCTGTTTTACCTGTCATTGATTCTTAGTCTTTGGTTGTGATATTATGGTTATGTTATTTGAATTAATATTAACTTAACAGGAGGGTGACTAATGTCGTCTAGAAAGAAACGCAAAATATATGGAGGCATATCAATTTTCTTTGCTGTGTCTGCGGTCTCTTTGGCTGTGATGTTTGCGCCTTTCGCTAAGGCAGAGGCTGCATATAACTGGAAGGATATAACGATACCAGGCGGTAATATCAAAGAGTCCCGTATTAGCCCTGATGGTTCGAAATTAATTGTGCTGCAGGAGGGTACCACTTTTAATGATCGGAAACTTCTGGTTTCTACTGATGGCGGCGCAAACTGGAGCAGTAGCGCAGCGCCAGAAGGGGCAATTAACTTATTGACAAATACAGACGGCTCTAAATTGGTAGTAAAAGGCAAATATGGACAAAATAACATTCATGTATCCACTGATGGCGGTAACAGCTGGACAACTCCAGCTGCGCCAGTAGAAAGTGATGCAGGTCTACGCATGAGTCCTGACGGCTCTACTTTGACTAAGTGTGGGTATGGCGGACCTCTGTATGTCTCCACAGATAATGGTCAGACATGGGGGCAGAAGGGTAATGAGTGTCCTAATGCTGTGTTTAATAACGGTAAAATGATTTACATGGATCAGTATGATGACCTAGTAAAGCAATCAACTGACTATGGTGCAACCTGGGAGGTTATTAAAGATGGCGCTGCTGACGAAGCTTCCTTCAGTACTAATGGTAGCGGTATATTTAATGGCACTAAGCTTTCAGTAGATGGGGGGCGCAGCTGGAATTCTGTTTCTCCGATGCCAGGGCAGGCTAGTGATAATGGACCTGAGCATCTGGGCGTTAGCGATGATGGTAAGAGGTTATTTGCTACTTTTGAGCCAAGGGGATCATCTCCTACATGGAGGCCAGTAAACATATCGGTCGACGGCGGTAAAACTTGGCAAGATTGGGGTAATGATATTTTTGAGGGTGGCTCTATTTCAATGACTGCTGATGGTTCTAAGATCTTTGCAGCAGCAAATAATAACATCTATCGTTTAGGCACACTACAATTACCTCAGACTAAGACTTTTGACGTAAGCACAAAGCCCGCTCCGGCAAACACAGATAATGCAGTGGCTAAGTCTACTATTACGGCTAAATCGCTTCGTTGCTATGACATTGTCGCCTCATCAGTTAAGCCTCTGTCTGCTGACGGTATTACACCTACCGAGGCGCGAGTAAAGATTTTGGGAGGCTTATCATTCAATATTAATTGTACCCAAGTGTCGGCTTCGTCAGATATTACCGTGTCTCTTGCGAGCCAATATGATGTTTCGAAGGTGCGAGTTTATAAAAAGGACTCAGCTGCGGCTAATCTACAGGATATAACTAGCCAAGCTGTAATTAAAAATGAAACTATTGCCGGTAAGACAGTTACGACAGTGTCATATAAAGCGGTCGACGGTGCTAATAATGACGATGACCATACTGCAAACAGTGTCATTACTGACCCAGTTTATTTCGGCGTAGTGAATGATCCTGCATCTCCAGCTACTCCAGCGGGTGCAGTATCTAATCCAGCAGGCATCACTCCTAAGGGTGGTAAATCTGGAGGTCTTGCCAATACGGGAGCTTCTGTTTAGGTGATTGGCGGTTTAGCTATCGTAGTTATTGCCGGCGGAATAGTCTTAAAACGATATATTTAATTAATGACTAATTAAGTTAAAGACGGAGCGAGCTTTTGAGGTTCAATATTGGAGCCAGGCTCGCTCTTCTTTGTTTGGTAAAGAAGGTAAGTCGCCACTAGAGCAAGTTCGTTTTTTCGATCTGGCGTAAACTGACGAAATGTCCGATTTATGCGTCGTTGGGTGAGTTCGCTAGCGATGTCAATAGTTTTCCAAACTAGCGCCGATAACGACTTTCTGAGAATAATAGCTAGTGGTATGGTGGCCGCCCAAAAAATAACCATCGAAATTGCTGATAAGTGGATGTCGGTGAAGGGTATTTTGCCGATGAAAAAGAAGAAAAATAGTTGGTCAACCATAAACGGTGCGATTAATATCGCTCCAGATATCACAATTAAGTAAACGCCCAACTTTCTCATAAGTTTAACTGTAACAAATAAGATATTCACTTGCAATCATAAGCATAATATGTTTTAAATTAGATTTACATTAGCGCTTAGGCTGGAAAAATTAGTTAAAAACCTGTATAATATAGCGGTTATGGCAGAGGTGATTCGCGTCAAAGGCGCTCGTGAACATAATTTAAGGAACGTGGATATTGAGATTCCACGTGATAAATTAGTGGTAATTACAGGGCTGAGTGGATCGGGCAAATCTAGTTTGGCGTTTGATACAATTTACGCCGAGGGTCAGCGCCGTTATATGGAAAGCCTAAACTCTTACGCTCGTCAGTTTTTAGGGACCATGGACAAGCCTGATGTTGATTCAATTGAAGGGCTAAGCCCAGCTATTTCGATTGACCAGAAATCAACTAGCCGCAACCCGCGCTCCACAGTGGCGACGGTGACAGAAATTTATGACTATTTGCGGCTATTGTTTGCCAGAATTGGCGTACCGCATTGTCCAGTTTGTGGCAATGAAGTGACACGGCGCACGGCTGAGACGATTATTGATGAGATTTTACGGCAATTTGTTGATAAGCGAATTTTACTATTGGCGCCAATTGTCAAAAATAAAAAGGGTGAGTTTGCGCATATTCCAGAGCAATATCAGCGGCTTGGTTATGCCAGAGTGCGCGTTGATGGCGTAGTGTATGCGCTAGATGAGTTTCCGGAATTGCAAAAAAGTTACAAGCATAATATTGAGTTGGTGGTTGATCGATTAGCTCTGAGCGGTGAGATGCGTTCACGTTTGAGTCAGAGCGTCGAGCAAGCGCTAGAACTTGGGCAAGGAGTCCTCGAGGTTTTAGAGGCTGATAGTGGTGATATAAAAACCTTTTCGCAACGATATGCTTGTGTTGACCATCCTGACGTCGAGATTCCAGAGTTAGAGCCAAGGTTGTTCAGTTTTAACGCTCCGCAGGGTGCTTGTCCAACGTGTACTGGTCTGGGGTCGAGGCTAGAGATTGACCCGGAATTGGTTTTTAATAATAATTTGACAATTTCTGAGGGTGCGATTCGGCCGTATAATCGTATGAACTCTGATGCTTGGAATATGAAGCGGCTGGCGTCTGTGGGCAAGGTTCATGATTTTAGCTTGCGAGTACCGGTGGGCAAATTACCTGATGATGTTAAGCAGAAAATTCTATACGGTACTGGCGATCAGAAATATCGTGTTGAGCTGGGTGGTGGGCGACACTACGAAACGACGTATGAGGGGGTTATTCCTAATTTGGAACGGCGCTGGCGAGAGACCGATAGTGATTTTGTGCGGCGGGATATTGAGCGGTTTATGCGAGAGCGGGATTGTTATGTGTGTAAGGGTGCGCGCTTAAAGCCAGCGGTTTTGGCGGTCACGGTCCATGATTTGAATATTGTCGATGTGTGCGATTTGAGCGTCGATGATGCATTGGATTTGTTTGATAAGTTGAATCTAACTGAGCAAGAGATGTCCATTGCGCGGCTTATTTTAAAGGAGATTAAGTCGCGCTTGACGTTTATGAGTAATGTTGGATTGAACTATTTGGAGCTAAGTCGGGCGGCTAATACGTTAAGCGGTGGCGAGGCGCAGCGAATTAGGCTAGCGACGCAGATTGGGGCTGGGCTACAGGGCGTGCTTTACGTGCTTGATGAGCCGTCAATTGGCTTGCATCAACGTGACAATGACAAATTGATTGACATGCTAAAACGTCTTCGCGATTTAGGTAATTCTGTGCTAGTAGTTGAGCATGACGAAGACACCATTCGGCAAAGTGATTTTCTGGTTGATATGGGACCGGGCGCTGGCGTGAACGGTGGTCGAGTAGTGGCAACGGGTGCACCTGATGTTGTGGCAAAAAATCAAGATAGCATCACAGGACGTTATTTATCGGGTGCAGAAAAAATTGCCGTACCAAAAAAGCGTCGTAAGATTATGAAGGATAGGCAATTGGTTGTTCGGGGTGCTCGCGAAAATAATCTGAAGAATATCGATGTGGCGTTTCCGCTGGGGCTAATGACAGTGGTGTCCGGAGTTTCGGGTAGCGGTAAATCGACACTAGTTAACGATATTGTAGCTCGTGAGCTCGCGGCGCGACTTAATAGGTCAACTACGGCGCCTGGTCTACATAAAACAATTGATGGTGTTAACCTGCTGGATAAAGCTATCGTCATCGACCAGTCACCAATTGGACGTACTCCGCGCTCTAATCCAGCAACCTACACTGGCATTTTTACGCCAATTCGTGAGCTATTTGCTAGCACGCCTGAGGCTAATGTTCGCGGCTATAAAGCTGGGCGGTTCAGTTTTAATGTCAAGGGCGGTCGCTGTGAAAATTGCCAGGGTGATGGTGTGATAAAAATTGAAATGCACTTTTTACCGGATGTTTATGTTCAGTGTGACGAATGTCATGGCAAACGCTATAACCGTGAGGCGTTGGAGATTAAATATAAAGATAAGACAATTGCTGACGTATTAGATATGACGATTGACCAGGCTGCGAGCTTTTTTGACAGCGTGCCTAATATTGCTCGGAAATTACAGACGTTAGTGGAAGTTGGTCTGGGCTATATTAAGCTCGGTCAGCCGGCAACTACTTTTTCTGGTGGTGAGGCGCAGCGGATTAAACTGGCGACAGAACTTTCTAAGCGATCCACTGGAAAAACTATGTATATTCTGGACGAGCCAACAACCGGGCTTCACTCGGCTGACGTTAAGCGATTGCTGGGGATTTTGCAGCAGCTGGTTGACGGCGGTAATAGTATGATTATTATTGAGCATAATCTGGATGTCATCAAGTCGGCTGACTGGGTGATTGATATGGGGCCTGAAGGTGGAATTGGTGGCGGTACGGTGGTGGCTAGCGGCACTCCGGAAGATATCACTAAAATACCAGAGTCCTTTACTGGTAGGTATCTTAAGAAAATGCTTTAGGTTTATCTCTTACGTTTAGTTTTTGTAAGTAGTATCAGTAGTTGTTTGCGCAGTAGAGCGCGAGTGTTTGGCTGTTTAAGAGCGTGGATAAGCATTGGCAGGACTGACAAGAAGATGATGAGGATTGCGGCGACTTCGATGTTAACACCAGCTTTGGTGAGGAATTCGCCGGCATAAAAACCTAGATAGACAAATAGCGATGACCATAGAAAACCTCCCACAATATTAAAGGATAGGAAAGTTTTATAATGCATTTTACTGGCGCCGGCAACAATTGGTGCAAAAGTTCTCACAATCGGCACGAATCTAGCCAGAACAATTGTCACCGAGCCATGCTTATCGTAAAATTTTTCGGTTTGCTCTAAATACTTTTTCTTGAAAAAGCGAGAGTTTTCTTTCTCGAATAATTTTCTCCCAACTTTATGACCGAAACTATAGCCAACACTGTCTCCTAGTACTGCTGCGATAAAAATTAAAAGTGCAAAAACATGAATATCAATATGTAGAATATTTTGTTGCACCATATATCCAGAAGTGAAAAGCAAACTGTCGCCCGGTAATACAAATCCAATCAACAGTCCAGACTCTGCAAAAACTACTAATAAAATTGCTATTACACCAAAGCTTGTAATCAAGTGAATGAAAGATTCCATACGTCAATTATAGCATAATCATAATGCGATAAATTTGCCTACTCTTCAATGAATCCGCCGGACTGTCGTGCCCACAGCTTGGCATAAACGCCATGTTTTTTGGCAAGCAGCTGCTCGTGTGAACCGTCTTCAACGATGTGCCCGTTTTCTAAGACAATTATACGATCCAGCTTGGCAATGGTTGATAAGCGATGAGCGATGACAATTGAAGTTCGGCCCTTCATTAAAGTTTCCAGCGACTTTTGGATTAGTGCTTCTGATTCTGAGTCTAATGCTGAGGTCGCCTCGTCAAGTACCAAAATTGGTGCATCTTTTAGTAATGCTCGGGCGATGGCGATGCGCTGACGCTGTCCACCTGAAAGTTTCACGCCGCGTTCGCCGACTAGCGTGTCAAAACCGTCTTGCAGCTTGATGATGAAATCATAGGCGCCAGCTTTTTTAGCAGCACGTTCAATTTCAGTATCAGTTGCGTCAGGTCGGCCGTAAGCGATATTTTCACGCACCGAACGGTGAAATAGTAGTGGCTCTTGTGGCACGTAGGCGATTTGTTCGCGCAGGCTTGCCTGAGTAACTTCGGCGATGTTTTGCGCATCAATGGCAATCTCTCCTGAGTCAATATCGGCAAACCGTAACAATAATTTGGTGAGGGTAGTTTTGCCAGACCCGCTTGATCCGACTAAGCCAATTTTTTCACCTGGCTGAATATTGAGCGAGAAATCATGAAACAAGGTATCGCCTTGGCCTTCGTCGTGCGTAAAGGTCACATTGTGCATGACAATGCCGCCGCGTTTAATTTTTAGTTTTTTGTCGCTGCGGTCAACTAGCGTCGTTGGTGCTTTAAGAATTTCTACCATCTCGTGGGCGTCACCAATGATACGGTTATAGCTACGCATAATGCCGTTCATGTTCCATAGTTCGTGGGCGACACTACTGGTATAAGTGATGATAAGGTAGACTGCGGCTACTGAAACTAGGTTATGCTGAGCGGCATATACCGCAAAGGCAATTGCTCCTATTTTAATTGACATGTTAATAGTTGAGTAGACAGTGCTGACTTTTAGAAATCCATGCATTGTATCAAGGCTGGCGCTGCGCCATGAGTTAACAGTTTTTTTGAAATGCTGCTGTTCTGTCGTTTCAGCACCAGATGACTTTACGGCCAAAACATTTGAAAGCACATCCGCCAATTGTCCGCTTAACTTATTGCTAGCTTTAGCCTCCTTCTTGTTCAATCTAGCCATTGGCTTAGATCCGTAATAGACGACAACACTAAAGACAATCGAGAGAATTAGTAGGAATAATGCGTATTGCCAGAGTAGAGTAGATAGGACGATGATTGAGCCAATCAGGGAAATAACTAGGGGCAAAATTGACCAAATAATGGTATCCCAAAAACGCTCGGTAGCGCCGCTTAATTTGTTGGTTTGACTGACTAGTGAACCACTGAATTTGCTGGAGTGGAAAAACATAGTTTGATTAGTTAATTTGCTAAAACATCGTACATATAAATCTCGCTGCATGGCGGTTTCAAATGTCCAGGCAAGGTATAAGACTAAACGCCAGCCGATGACGCTTGACCATAATTGACTGACGCCGTATAGGCCAATTAACATCCATAAATTATTAGAATCGTGTAGCTGGTTATGTTGGATAATGCTTAATAGTTGGGCAATAATCAACGGACCAACAAAAATAGTAACGGCAAGTGTGACGATTGCAAAAAATATCGTTAAGTTTCGACGGTGTTTATAAGGTGATGATGCTTGCCAAAATAAACTTAATATTTCTTTGTTATTTAATTTATTTTTCAAATTGGCTCCTTTCTATGAAGAGACATTTATGAGCTTGGTTGTTTATTGGCGGATACTTGGTCGCTAACGAATAACTCTTTCGTGAACAACCATGTCACAGCAGCTCGTTGATTTACTATAAATGAATGAAACTTGATTAGAGGAACTCATTTGAGTTCATAGACTTGGGTTATTATATTGAATTAGCTATCTTAAGTCAATTGTTGCTATAGAACACTTGTTTATTTATTGTAAATAATTTACAATAGTAACATGACGCAAGTAGTTAGGCGCTTAACAAAATACACGAACGACGTGCTGGTGATGTTAAAAAATAAACATCATGCGACAAATTCGGAGATTGCTCAGGTGTTGCGAGATACTTACCCTGATGTTAGTAACACGACAGTGCACCGCGTTACTCAACGTCTACATGGAGATGGGCTGATTGGCTTGGCTCCGCCGACAAAGCGAGGCTGTCTGCGTTATGATGCTTGCGTAGATCCACACGATCATTTTTTGTGCGATAATTGTGATAATTTGCGAGATATCATAATTGCAGAAGAAGTGAAAAAGCAAATTGCATGTGAAATGGATGATTGTTATTTTGATGGACCGTTAGTAATAATGGGGACGTGTAAAAAATGCCAGAAAAGGAGGAAATAATGGCGTTATATGAGATTACAACAAAACAAGAATTTGAAGAGAAAGTACTAAAAAGCAATAAGCCGGTGCTGGTTGATTTTTGGGCGCCATGGTGTCCACCATGTCGAGCGATGGCGCCAATCTTGCATCAAATTGCTGAAGAGACTGAGTTTGATGTTGTCAAAGTCGATACTGAAGCCAGCCAGGAGAATGCGCAGTTGGCTATGGATTATCGTGTGCAGGGTATTCCGAATATGAAGGTTTTTGTTGGCGGTGAAATTGTTGAGGAGATGATTGGCATGAAACCGAAGCAAACGCTGATCGATGCTTTAGAGAAAGCCACAAAGTAGAAATTAAGTCAAAAGGAGGATTTTTATGAAGGGTTTTAATGGAAATATCGAAGAGTTGACGGTGCAGAATAATAATTTTCGCCAAGTGCTTTATACAGCGAAGCATTGTCAATTGGTGTTGATGAATCTGCCAGTTGGCGGTGAAATTGGCTCAGAGATTCATGAGGAGAATGATCAATTCTTCCGATTTGAGGCAGGTCAGGGTAAGGTCTTGATTGATGGCAATGAGTATGCCGTGTCTGATGGCAGTGCTATTATCGTGCCAGCAGGTGCTGAGCATAATGTAATAAATACTGGCGAAGAGCCACTTAAGCTCTACACGATTTATAGCCCAGCACATCACAAAGATGGCATTGTTCGGGCGACACGTGAAGAAGCGGAAGCCAACGAAGAAGACTTTGATGGCGTGACGACAGAATAAGTTATCGTTAAAATAAAAAACTCTACCAAACTGGTGGATTTTATGGATTGTAAAGAATCAGTCATTAGTAAAATATTTGGTATATTTGGGCGGGCAGTTTTTCGTGGAATTGCCTGCGTAATGTCGCTGGTGTTTAAGTTTGGACCGAAAAAAGATCGTGTGCGGGTGATTATTTATCGTGATGACGGCGATATTTTGCTGGTCAAGAATCGCTTTAGTCGTCAAAAGTGGTCTTTGCCGGGCGGTGGCGTGAATCGTAATGAGAGTTATGAGCAAGCTGCGGCCAGGGAAGTCCTGGAAGAGGTTGGATTAAAGATAGATAATCTGCGATATCTTGGAAAAACTAATTCCCATGAATCTTACGCCAAATTTTCAGTTCGAGTTTTTGCGGCACACACGTCTGATGATGACATAAAATGCAACTTTGAAATAATGGAGACTCGATGGCTTAATAGAGAGTATATTCCTAGAGAATATCACGCTCTGTATGCTGGTGAGCATCAGTAGATATTTCTGTCTTTTGTATAATATAAGCATGAATAATCAACAACTTGCCCAGCTTGAAACGGTAAAAACTAAAGTCCGCCAGTTACTTGGTGGCGACACCTCAGGTCACGCCGATGACCATGTCGAGCGAGTGGCGCTGCTGGCAGAACGTTTTGCTAGCGAATGCAGCGAATCAGTGGATCTGCAAGAAGTGCTGCTGACGGCTTGGCTGCATGAAGTCGACGACTACAAACTAGTCGGTAGGGCACAGGCAGAGAAATTAGCGAACGCAGTAAAAATTATGGCGCAGGCAGAAGCGTCCGACGGTTTAAGCCGGGCGGTGCTGGAAAATATTGCAGCGATTGGTTATAGTAAACGGCTGAACGGCAGGCAACCGCAGCGGCTGGCGGGTCAAATTGTGTCTGACGCCGACATGTGCGACGCTATTGGTGCAGTTGGGATTGAACGGGCGTTGGTCTATGCTTGCCATCACGGCGGGCGGATTTTTGATCCGGCGGTTTGGCCGAATGTTAATCTGGCGGCGCACGAATATAATGCTGATGGCAATACGCATGATACCGACGGCTTTATCAATCACTTTTTCGAAAAGCTACTGAAACTAAAAGGCTTAATGTTGACGGAGCCAGGGCGAATAGAGGCAGAAAACCGCCAGCAAATTATGGTTGATTTCTTGCGCCATTATTTCCGCGAGAAGAATGCGCCGGAGTGGAGCGAGTTTTTGGAAGAATACTTACGCCGTTGATAGGCCGCTGAAGTACTTTCTTGTTTATTCCGATTCTCTGCCTGGAAAGCTGGTACTCAAAATTTTTAAGCCAGTGTCCACAACCAGTTGGCAGGCTTGCTGTTGCGAAAGGGGAGCGAGGTGCTTGTTTTTGCCGCTTGGATGGAGCGAATGGCCAGCTTTTGGTACGATGATAGCTCGTTGTTCGGCCTCATGTAATCTGCGCAGTTGCCAGCTTCGCCTCCAGCTACTAACAATTAACGGAGTACTAGTATTCCAGTCTCTTTCTGCCGCAATTACTGCCGCGCGGCCAATTTCGACTAATTTGTGTAGTTGCTCTTTTAGATCGCGAGTTTCTTGGATATCATGAAAATACTTCTGAGGAATAGGAAGCCATTCTTGGCGTAGAACGCTGAAATTACCTATCTTGCCGTCTGGAAATGTCGGACATTGCATCTCTGTATCATTATGGCGTCGTCGTTTTCTAGAATTTGGCAGTTGAATTACTTCGTTGGGGTTTGGTAATGGGGGTGAAAAAGTTACAAGTGCTGTGTTTATGTTTTCTTTTGTCATGGATAATAATGCCTGATGGGCAGCAATTGTACCCATGCATTGGGCTATTAGTAATACAGGGCCTTCTTTGCCTCTGTCAGATACGTTATCCATTATTTCTTCATATTGTTCTGAGGGTGAGCGAACGCGAGAACTAGTCGTGTTATCGGTGACACCGTGAACATTGTGAGAAGTAACATCATAGTTTGATAGAGTACGGTTAATATAATTAAAGGCGACTGAGCCTCTCTCTAAGTGACTGCCGCCCCCGCCTACACAAAAAGCTGTTATGGGTTGTTTTAGACCATCCATCGTTTCGCTTACTATCATATCATACATTGCATATTTGTCAAATTCATAAACTGGCTTGTCATTATGTTAATATTGAAATATGAATCAGGCGATAATTGTTCACGGTAAGCCGTCCAAACAATCTTATTTCAATCCAAATCTACCGAGCGCTAGTAACTCGATTTGGATTCCATGGCTGCAACAGCAGCTGCTAATTCGTGGTATTGACACTCAGACGCCCGAGATGCCTGAATCATGGCGACCAGATTACTCACTGTGGCGACAGACTTTTGAAAAATATGATGTAAATTCAGAAACTATATTGGTTGGCCATAGTTGTGGCGGGGGTTTTCTAATTCAATGGATGAGTGAGAACCCGCAAATTTGTGCAGGCGACGTTTATCTTGTTGCGCCAGCTTTTGGCGATAAGTTTAACCCCGAAGCTCCATATGATGAGCCGCTTCGTGGCGGTTTTTTTGATTTTGAGATTGACGAGGCGCTACTTGATCGCGTGCGTAGTCTAACTATATTTTACTCTGATAATGACTCGGTGCGAGTTGATACTGCAATAAAAATTCTAAAAAAATCTTTCCCGTCTGCCTGTTATCGATTATTTCCGGGATATGGGCATTTTTGTGGTAAGCGTGACATGGCCGACGATACTTTTCCTGAGCTGTTTGAGATAATATTGCGTAATAGAAAATGACTATAGAAGAAGAGGTCGGCTGACATAATCGACATCCTAGTTGCTTGATATAAGATATAATAGTACTTGTGAATAAACAGTTGCAGCAAAAGCTCAAAACTCTACCGCGCAGCCCCGGTGTTTATTTTCATAAGTCAGCCAGCGGCGAGATTATTTATGTGGGAAAGGCGGCGGTGCTGAGAAACCGCGTGCGTCAGTATTTTCAGGATTCGCGTGGGCGGGATAATAAAACTATGGCGTTGGTGGTGGAAATTGCTGACACCGATTGGATTGAGACCGAGAGCGAAGTTGATGCGTTGTTTTTGGAAAGCGAGATGGTCAAACGTTATATGCCGCGTTACAACGTACTGCTGCGCGATGATAAATCGCAGATGTATGTGCGAATCGACATGAAAAGCGAGTGGCCGACCGTCAGTTTTACGCGCAATCCTGCGGATGATGGTGCGGAATATTTTGGCCCGTTCTATAATGGCTTTGCCTTAAAAAAAGCCTTGCGATATCTGCGGCGGATATTTCCCTATTTGACTAGGCAACGGCGACCGGGGCAGTCGAAATTGGATGAAGATTTGGGTTTGAGTCCGCGGTTGAGTGATGGGTCAGATACTTATAAAGCCAGTTTGCGCAAGCTCATCAGCTACATCAAAGGTAATCGTAAAGCTATCGCTGCTGAGCTGGAACGCGACATGAAAACGGCGGCTGGACTGCATGATTTTGAGCGGGCGGCGGATCTTCGCAATAAGCTGCGCGCCATGCAGGAATTGCAGCGGCGGGTTTGTTTTGGCGACAAAGAGTTTTTGGATATTTCTAAGGACAAGGCGCTGGCTGATTTGGCAAAATTGTTGGGACTAAAAGGTATTCCAGCGCGCATCGAGGGCTATGACATTTCGCATATGAGCGGGCGGCAAGTCGTCTCTAGCATGGTGGTGTTTACCAATGGCGCTAGTGACCGGGCGGAGTACCGCAAATTCAAAGTCAGTGAGAAAAATGATGACACGGGTAATATCCATCAGACGATTTTTCGCCGGCTGAGTGAGCGTCATCTGAAAAGCTGGGGTCGTCCTGATTTGCTGCTGATTGATGGCGGCAAAGGCCAGCTAGCGGCGGCCATTAAAGCACGTGATGAGCGTGGCGTCACCGTGCCGATCGTTAGTATCGCCAAGCGCGAGGAAGAATTATTAGTGCACAAGACTGGTTCGCAAATTGATACGGCGTTCATAGAGCAAATGCGGTTGCAGCCGCGGGCGGACATCGCTATTCAGGAAGATGGTGATGTTTATGTGGTGAATTTACACCCAAGCCAGCGTAACGCCGGTTCGCATTCAAAAAACTTACGAGCTAGCACTGAGCAGAATTATAACAAGCACCTTGAGGTAGAAGACAATGTTCTCGCGACAACTGACATCGTCAAACTGTTCCAGCGCATCCGCGACGAGTCGCACCGCTTTGCGGTGAGCTACCACACCGCGCTCAAACGCCAGCAGCAAACGAAAAACCAGCTGGAGGAAATTCCTGGAATCGGGCCAAAAACCCGCGCCAAATTGCTGAGAAAATTTGGCAGTATGAAGAAAATATTTGAGGCAAGCAGCGAAGAATTGGAGACAGAAATTGGTAGGCAAAAAGCGCAGCTTATAAAGCAGTTTTTAGAAGGCAGCAGCACTAATCGACAATAAAGCATAAATTATATATAATAAGACCAATGAAGAGACAATTTGCGACATTTTTACTTCGATGGATTCTTAATTCAGTTGGCATTTGGGTGGCTGTACGACTACTTGGTAATGGTAATACTGAGGTAACTTCCGCTTGGACATTTATGATGGCGGGACTTATATTTTCATTAGTTAATAGTACATTAAAGCCTATTGTTACAATTTTGGCACTACCGGCAATTTTGTTGACCCTAGGCTTATTTACTTTGGTAGTTAATGGATTTATGGTTTATGTTTCATTAGCCTTGGCGCCAGGAATTTCTATGACATTTGCACATTCAATTGTTGCCGGAATTATCCTGAGTCTGGTAAACTATATTATAGGTAGTGCGCTGGTTCTGCAGCGAGAAGAAAAGGAGCAATATGTCAATTGATACAATTTTACCGTATGTTACGCTTGGATCGGCTGTGCTGATGATTATTGCAATATTATTGCAGCAACGAGGCGCAAGTTTGGGTGCTGGTTTTGGCTCGTCGGGCGAACTATTCACTACTCGACGTGGTTTTGATAAAAACTTATTTGATGTGACCGTAGTTTTTGCGGTGATTTTTGTGTTGTCAATTTTGGCAAGTATGATTTTGCCGGGATTGCAAAAATAGGAGAATAAAATTGAGTTCAGACAAATCGTCATGGAACCGATTTGCGCGCCTAAAAGTCTCTCGTAAAGGCGTCAATAAACGTCTGCGTAAAATCGAAAAGGGCAGCTTGCGGCATGCACATAAATTTGTGATGTCTCGTTTAGATAGACTTGCCAATGTGAGACGTCGTGTGTCTATTTGGGTAGTTTTGGTTCTGGTGATGATTGGCGTTAGTGCTGTGCAATGGCACGTCTCGCGCAGTTCTTTTACGACCATGACATATGCTTCTGGCGGTTCGTATTCTGAGGGTGTATTAGGTCCTCTGGAAAACTTAAACCCAATTTTTGCAAAAACTAGCGCCGAAAAATCTGCCGCTAAACTGCTATTTTCCAGCCTATATAGGTATGACTCGACTGGCAATATAAAAACCGACCTGGCAGACGGAGTAAAGGTTAATGATAAGGAAACGGAATATACAGTTAAGCTAAAGAAAAATCTGAAGTGGTCAGATGGACATGACCTGACGATTAACGACGTAATTTTCACTCTAAAGCTTTTAGCTAATCCGGAAGTGGGGGCTGAGATATCCGGTTGGCGCTCAATTAAATTTGAAAAAGTCTCTGAAGACTCAGTAAAATTTATTTTGCCCGCGTCTTATTCGCCATTTGTTCATGCGTTGACATTTCCAATTGTTCCAGAGCATGTTCTAAAAGATGTTAAACCGTCGAACTTACGAGAACATAATTTTAGCAAAGCGCCAATTTCTAGCGGCCCGTTTGCGTTTAGGCTGCTGCAGAATGTTACGAGTGATGGCAGTAAGAAGGTCTTGTATTTACAGTCTAATATTTATTATTATGGAGGCACTCCTAAGCTTGATCGATTCCAGCTATATGTTTATCCAAATCAAGATGACATAGTTAAAAGCCTAAGGACCAGAGAGATTACGGGTACGCCAGAATTGATTTATAACGATCAGCCGGCAGAAGTTAAGGCTATGTATGCAGCAGAGTCACACTCCTTGAATAATGGCGTCTATGCGCTATTTAACAATAATAGTCAGTTTTTACAATCGAAGTCCGTTCGTCAAGCCCTAGCTCTTAGTGTCGATACTGGTAAGTTGCGCCAGTCCTTGTCTTTATCAACAGAGGAGTTGTCTGGTCCTATATTAAACAAGTTCCTAGGTAAAGCCTCTCAGTCGCTGGGTTATGACACGAAAAAGGCGAAGTCCTTGCTTGATGCTGAGGGCTGGAAGGTTGTCGACAACGCTCGTCAGAAAGAAAATGTCAAATTAAAACTGAACATGGTTGTTCTAAAAAATAATAACTACGAGAAGGCCGCTCAATATTTAGCTCAAGCATGGCGTAATGAGCTAAATATAGAAGTAGATGTTAAGGTGATTGATCCAAATGACGCTTCTCAGAATATCCTTCAGACAATTTTGCAACCTCGTAATTTTGATGTGCTAATTTACGAGTTGTCGCTGGGTGGCGATCCAGATGTTTACGCCTATTGGCACTCGTCTCAAGCTACAAATAACGGATTGAATTTCTCTAACTATAATAATGCCGTGGCGGATGATGCTTTAGGGAGTGGTCGTTCAAAATTATCGCTAAAGCAGCGGTTTGATCGTTATGAGAAGTTTGCTAATACTTGGAAGACGGACGCTCCAGCAATCGCTCTGTATCAGCCAAAGTTTGACTACATTCATATTCGTTCCGTTAAGGCACTTGATGAAAAAACAGAAGTTGTTAATCCGGTTGACAGGTATGTCGATGTTCAATATTGGGCGACAGAGAAACAATCCGTTTACAAAACGCCTTAATTTCGGTTATAATAATGACAGTCGTGCGGGCGTGGCGGAATTGGTAGACGCGCTAGCTTGAGGGGCTAGTGAACTTAGGTTCGTGGAAGTTCAAGTCTTCTCGCTCGCACCAAGCATACCGAACGGCGCGTTGGCGGAGCGGTTACGCAGAGGTCTGCAAAACCTTTTAGACGAGTTCGACTCTCGTACGTGCCTCCAGAAATCATCGATAGCTCTAATCTTAGGGCTATTTTTGTTATAATAATTCTTTTAGTTCAGGGAATGTCGGCTGGAAGAAGTGATTGCGGTCTTCAAAAATATGTAACTTAGCGGTTGGTAAGTCTTGCTGAAATTTGGCAAGCTCAGTGAAGGGTACAGCTGGGTCATCTTTACTATGGAATAGGTGAATTTCTTCTGCTGATTTTTCTAATCCAGCTGCACTTTCTACCTGAAAGCTACCCAAATCCTCAACCGATTCGTCGTCATAGCACGGCGATACTAGCACCAGTCGTCGGACTGGCGTATGAAGTGGTGATTCATGCAAGTATTTCGCCAAAAACATTGCACCCAGACTATATCCAACCAATTGAACGTCATCGCCAAGCAGTGGTAGTAGTTTTTTGAAGTATATCTTCCACTCAGCGTAGCTGGCGTTTTGCTTATTGGGGAAATCCGGCAACAACACATCAGCGTCGACGATTTCCTGCGCCAGCCAATCGCGCCATTTTTGCGACCAAAGTAGTCTTTCGTAGTGAAGTTGACTGGACTTGAGGTGATTTAAGTAGTTTTCGTAGCTATTAAAGCTTGAACCGCCGTGAATTATTACAATTTGCTTCATAAATATAGTATAATATAGGCAGTGCCAGATGTGTAAATGTCTGGCTTGTAGATATATACGCGCGAGTGGCGGAATTGGTAGACGCGAGGGACTTAAAATCCCTTGACCAAAAGTCGTGCGGGTTCGATTCCCGCCTTGCGCACCAAAACTGTAAAGGAAAGTTTAATAGAAAGGATAATAAGGTAAATGAGTGTATTAGCAATTGTGCTTATAGTTATTGTGGCTTTATTGGGCATGATAATTATGTTTGTTATCGGTTCATATAATGGTCTGGTAACGCTGCGTAATCGTGTTGAAGAAGCGTGGAGTGATATCACTGTGCAGCTGAAGCGCCGAACTGACCTAATTCCAAATTTGGTCAATTCAGTCAAGGGCTATGCTACACATGAAAAAGAGGTATTTGAAAAAGTAACTGAAGCTCGTTCAGCAATAATGAATGCTCAAGGTGTAACAGACACCGCTAAGGCTGAGAGCATGATGGAAGGTGCTTTGAAGAGCTTGTTTGCAGTTGCTGAGGCTTATCCTGAGCTGAAAGCTAATCAAAACTTCTTGCAATTGCAGCAGGAACTGGTTGATACTGAAGATAAAATTCAAGCCGCTCGTCGATTCTATAACGGCGGAGTACGTGATTTAAACACTAAGATTCAGACCTTTCCAGCAAACATTGTTGCGGGAATGTTCGGATTCCAGGCTAAGGAATTCTTCGATGTTGAAGATCGAGCAAGTGTTGAAAACCCAGTAGAAGTAAAGTTCTAATTTAAGCCAAAAATCAAAACCGCTCGCTGTCGAAAGTGGGCGGTTTTTGTTATAATTAAATTATGTATAACGCAGTTTCTCAAAATAAACGCAACACAATATTAATTATGTCTGTGTTTGTGATAATTATTGGAGTCATCGGTTTGTTTATTGGCGCGGCGACTGATAGCTATTCACTGGCGCTTATCATTTTCATATGTGCGATATTGTATGCTTGGCTGCAATATTTTATAGCTGACAAGTTGTCTATGATGATGACTGGTGCTCAGGAAATTAGTAAAAATGACGCTCCTGAACTTTGGCAAGTGGTGGAAAATCTGTCTATCGCTTCTGGCATGCCGATGCCGAAAGTTTATATTATCGACGATCCAGCTCCAAATGCTTTTGCGACTGGTCGCGATCCGAATCATGCAATTGTTGGTGCGACTACTGGGCTGCTGGAAATTATGGATAAGCGCGAACTGGAGGCGGTGATGGCGCACGAGATGAGTCATGTGCGTAATTACGATATTCGTGTCAGTATGATTGCGTTTGGGTTGGTTAGCGCGATTGGTTTATTTGCGGACTTGGCGCTAAGGATGATGTTTTATAGCGATGATAGGGATAGGGAGGTTAACCCAATAGTTTATGCTCTCGGTCTAGTGGTGGTTATCCTGGCACCAATTTTGGCGACGATTACGCAATTAGCAGTTAGCCGGCAAAGAGAATACTTGGCTGACGCTTCTGGTGTATTGTTGACGCGCGATACTGAGGGTTTAGCAAGTGCTCTAGAAAAATTACGTCAATTTGGTCGTCCAATGCAAAAACAGAGTTCTTCAACCGCTAACCTATTTATGAACAACCCTCTTAAGCCTGGTTTTTTTTCAAAATTATTCAGCACCCACCCGCCACTAGAAGATCGAATTACTAGATTGAGAAATAACGCAACAAAGATGTAATTATGGCAGTGAAGTCTAATAAAAAACAGGTTGAGAAGAAGCCTGAAAAACAGAGTAGCGATCGTAAGTTTACAATTTGGCGCAGTGTTAAGCGTGATTTTAGTAAATTAAGTCAGCAGCGCCGTAGTTTTTTAAATCGTCGGCCACACCGCAGCTTTCGATTAACCAGGCGGCGAGATTATCGGCGTAATCTTAATATTCCTGGGTATTGGTCATTGACTAGTGAAGCCTGTCGTCTTATCTGGCGTAATAAGAGAACATTTTTAGCTTTAATTGCTGTCATGTCTATATTGACTTTCACTTTATCGAGCGTTATGTCACAGGATACGTATCAGCAGCTTAGAGATGTGATGAACCAAGCTAAAGAGAGTGGAATTGGTGAAGTCTACACGACTATTAGCTTATTTTCTGGTGTGATGGTTAGCTATTTTTCTGGTAGTGGAACGGCTGGTGGAAATATACAACAGATGTCTGGAGCTTTTTTGGGTCTACTAACTTGGCTTTCTTCTGTTTGGCTGACGCGAGCTATTTTAATTGGAAAAAAACCAAAAATGCGTGACGCTCTATATAGTTCAGGCTCGCCTATAATCGCATTAATCATTGTCATTGGAATCTTTTTAATCCAAATGGTTCCAGCAGCGATTGCAGTGATAGTCTATAGTGCGCTTGACGCTTCGGGCGTATTAAACCAGACACCAATTCTTATGGCGGTCGGTGGCGCGGCTATCCTGATTGTATCGATGTCTGTTTACTGGGCGACCTCAACAGTTTTTGCGATGATTATAATAACACTACCTGGCATGTATCCACTTCATGCCTTGCACTTATCTGGAGATATCGTGACCGGTCGAAGAGTGCGGATTTTATTGAGATTTATTTGGGCTGTGGTGACGACTATATTATTGTGGGCGATTATTTTGATGCCGACAATTTTATTCGATGGCGCATTGAAGGGGTGGTTTAATGATATTAATTGGCTGCCAATTGTGCCGACAGTCGGTCTTATCTTAATGTACGCGTCAATTATTCTGATGTCGGTTTACGTCTATATGTTCTATAGGAAGGTCGTCGAAAGTGACAGCAAAAAAAGCAAGAGCCGATGAAATTAAATCGCTATTAAATCGGTATAGTTACGAATATTACACATTAGATAAGCCGAGCGTAAGTGATGCTGTCTATGATAGCTTGATGGATGAGTTGAAGTCAATCGAAGCCGAATGTCCGGAGCTAATTACAATTGACAGTCCAACACAACGTGTTGGCAATAAGCTGCTTGACGGTTTTCAGAAAGTAAAGCACGAGCGGCGGATGGTTAGTTTAAACGACGTTTTTAATAAAAGTGAGGTTGAAGCGTGGATTAAGCGGACTGATAAGCTAATTCCTGGTCAGCGGCATGAGTTTTTTGCTGATATAAAGATGGACGGTTTGGCGTGCTCGCTGATTTATATTGATGGGTTGTTGTCTCAAGCGGTAACGCGCGGCGATAGCTTTGTCGGTGAAGATGTAACAAACAACGTACGAACTATAAAAAATGTACCGCTGCGTTTACATGAGGCGTCAGGTTTCGAGAAGTTTTTGCTCGGACGGACAGAGATTCGCGGCGAGATTGTGATGTTGAAACGCGACTTTGAAGAGCTTAACGAAAAGCAAAAAGCCTTGGGGCAGCCAGAATTTGCGAATCCACGCAATTTGGCGGCAGGGACAATCCGTCAGCTTGATCCGTCTTTGGTGGCGGCGCGGCCGCTGCATTTTCGCGGCTATGATGTGCTGCGCGATAACGACGCTGAAGTGCCAACCAACAGCTTTGCTTACGAGGTGCTGACTGCTCTAGGAATTACTCGTAATCAGCAGGCGAGCATTTTTACTACTTTAGCTGATGTAATGAACTTTGTTAATGAATGGGACGACAAGCGCCACGATTTGCCGTTTAATACTGATGGTTTGGTGATTAAGATCAATGACCGAGCATTGTATGAAAGCCTTGGGCTAGTTGGTAAAAATCCGCGCGGCGCGGTGGCTTACAAATATGCTGCTGAGCAGGCCACGACCATCGTCCGCGATATCGTTATTTCCATCGGTCGAACGGGTGCAGCTACGCCAGTGGCGGTGTTTGACCCGGTAGTGGTGGCAGGTACGACGGTGCAGCATGCTAGTCTACACAACGCTGATGAAATTGCTCGGTTGGATGTGCGTCGCGGCGATACAGTGGTGATTTTCAAGGCGGGCGACATTATTCCACAGGTCGAGAGTGTTTTGAAAGAATTGCGGCCAGCAGATTCCAAGCCAATTGATTACCTGGCAGAATTGGCGCGTCAATATCCAGAACTAGAATTTGTACGACCAGAGGGCGAGGCAGTCTACCGTGTCAAAGGTTTGAGCGGCCCGCTGATTTTGAAGCGAGCCTTGGCGCATTTTGCGTCTAAAGGTGCGCTGGATATCGACACGCTGGGCGAGAAAAATGTTGAGGCACTGGTCGAGGCTGGGCTGGTTAATGACTTGGCGGATATTTACCGGTTGACGAAAGATGATTTATTGCAGTTGGAGCGTTTCGCTGAGATTTCCGCGCAAAAACTCATTGATGCTATTGCTGATAAAAAACAGCCAGCCTTGGAGCGATTTTTGTTCGGTCTTGGTATTCGTCATGTTGGCACGCAGACAGCGATTGACCTGGCAAACCACTTTGAGAGTATCGAAAAATTAAGCCAGGCAACTATCGATGAGCTACGCGAAGTGGATGGTGTGGGTGAAATTGTGGCCGAGTCGATTGTGGCGTGGTTCGCTGATGAAGATAACGTGAAGCTGCTCGAAAAATTTGCTAACCTTGGCGTGACGCCGCAATTCACTAAAAAATCTGGTAGCCTGATCGGCCAAAGTTTCGTCATCACTGGCACTTTGCAGTCAATGGGGCGTGATGCCGCTGCTGAAAAAATCCGCAATCTCGGTGGCACTTTCCAAACCGCTATTGCAAAAGATACAACATATTTGGTAGCTGGCGGTAAAATTGGTGCTAGCAAGCTGAAAAAAGCCAAACAATACGGCACTAAAATTATTGATGAACAGGAACTGTTAAACATGATAAGAGGATAAGGAGAAATAAGCATGATTCGATTTTATTTACAAAAACTAGTTCGCGACAAAGTCGTGAAAAAGTGTCTGGATGGTGAAGAAGTTTTACATACGGAGTACCGCGAGCTAAACAAGCAAGAATTTCGCCGCGAGTTGCTCCGCAAGGTTCACGAGGAGGCGGACGAAATTCCGCTGGACGATAATCAGCGTGATGAATCGCTCAAAGAGTTGGCTGATTTGCAAGAAGTAGTTGATACACTGCGCCAAGATTTTGGCTTTTCTATAGAGCAAGTTCATGAAGAAATGGCGCGTAAAAAGCAGGATAAGGGCGGCTTTGACAAGCGACATTACATTAAATATCATGATCTGGCTGATGATAGTAAATGGGTGGAGATCTTCCGCGCTCAGCCAGAGAAGTATCGCGAAGAATTAAAGTAGACTTAATCAGCTGAGTCTAAAAATACTGACGTGCTACAATAGCAATATGGCAAAGAAAATAAAATTTGTTACGAGTAATCCGCGTAAGATTGAAGAGGCTGGATCGGTTCTGAAAGATTGTGGTATTGTTGTTGAACCGCTGCAAATTGACATTGATGAAACCCAGCATCATGATCCGTTGAGGGTTACCGAAGCGAAGGTTAAGACGGCGTATGAAAAGGTGGGACAGCCGGTTGTCGTTAACGATAGTAGTTGGGAAATTCCAGCACTCGGCGGCTCCGGGCGGTTATATGAAAGATGTTGTCGGCTGGTTTACGGCTGAAGATTTTTGGCTTTGATGAAAAATAAAAATGATCGGAGAATTATATTGCATGACGTTGTGGCGTACTTTGATGGCGAGCAATTAAAGCTGTTTATATCTGATCAAACTGGCGTGTTTATAAACGAGCCGCGCGGCGAAGGAACATCAATGAATCAGGTTGTATCAATGGAGGATAGCGGCGGGTTAACAATTGCTGAAGAGTTTGCACTCCGTCATGACGGCGCGGAGATTAACCCTTCTCATTTTCAGCATTGGCAAAAGTTTGGCAATTGGCTTACTAATGAGGCGAGCATTTTTTGACTGAAGTATTTTTAAATAACGCTTGTGTTTTTGTGATAATTGGTGCATAATCACAAGTGAGCTGGTACGCATAGGGGCATCTCCTATGCTTGCCAATTGAAAGACAAACACATCTTCAAAATGCCCCGGGTGGGCGCGTAGCAGCTCTTCTATGATGCTTATGGTATGATATAGTTATGGTTACGGTTTCAAAAAAGAGGGAAGAAAAACTAGCAGAACTAGTGCGGGAGTTTTTTGCAGCACACCCAGAAGTTAGATTGGTGGCGGTAACGGGTAGTGCTGGGAAAGCTAGTGCAAAAATTGCTATTGGTACGGTTTTATCTCGGCAATTTGATATCCAACTCCGCACTGATGAGCCAAAAACAAAAGCCGATGTTTTGCTGCAGATGATAGGCATTAGGATGCCAGAAAAAGGCTTATTCAAATGGTGGAAGGTAATAAGGGCGGTAAAGAAAAGAATTAAGGCTGAGAATCCGGATATTCAGATCATTGTCCAGGAATTTAACCCGAAAGAGCCTGGCTATAATTTATGGTTTAAAGATTATATGATGCCTGATATTACGGTTGTGACATCTGTGACAAATGGCCGTATGCAGGTTGAACACTCTTTGGAAGAGGTGGCGAACGAGATGATTTCCTTGGCTAACTATTCGCGTATGGCGATGATTAATCGTGATGATATTGATGGGCGTTTTGCGAGCTTTCTGACAAATCCTAACATTACTACTTACGGCAGCGATCCGGTGGCAGAGTACAATTTTGATGATCGTAATTTTTCTTTGACAGATGGCCATCATGGTTTTATTGTGTCGCCAGAAAATCCCGATGGTCTAGAGGTTGACGTCAAGCTGATTGGCGAACATAATGTCCGTCCGGCAGTAGTAGCGGCGGCTGTCGGCTATGCTTTAGGCGAGTCTGAGGAGAATATCAAAAAGGGTGTGGAATCTTTGAGGCCGCTGCCAGGTCGGATGAATTTGCTGAAGGGTGCCGATAACACGTGGTTGATTGATGATAGCTATAGTTCAACGCCACTGACAGCCCTGGCTGCCCTCCAGTCTCTTTACCGGATAGAGACGCCGCAGCGAATTGCTGTACTTGGGAATATGAACGGTTTGAAGGGGATTTTTGAACAAGCCCATGCTGAGCTTGGCGCGAACTGTAACCCGGATTTATTGGATTGGGTCGTTACGGTGGGTGATAAAGCTAATCAATATTTGGCGCCAGCCGCTCGCCAAAAAGGCTGTCAGATAAAAGAGTGTAAAAACGCTATCGAGGCCGGATCATTTGTGCGGGATAAATTAAAGTCAGAAGGAATTGCATTGTTTAAAGGATCAAGCGGCGGCGTGTGGCTAGAGGAGTCGATAAAGATTAATCTTCACAGCACTGAGGACGATAAATATCTGGTCCGCCAAACTCCGGAATGGATTGCCAGAAAGAATCAATTTTTCTCACAATTTAAGGACTAAATGTGCTATATTGATATTAAATAAGTATAAGGGGGAAATATGGATCAGAATAGCCAACCCACACCACAGCCGCCATATGGCAATATGGCCACGTCAAAGCCAAAGAAGAAAAAGACAGGATTAATTGTCGGCATCACGTTAGGCGTGCTGGCTATTGTCGCAATTATTGCTGCTTTATTAACCTATTTCCTGTGGTGGCAAAATCCGGAAAAAATGGTTACCGACGCTGTGTCCAATGCGATTGTATCAAAGAAGGCTGTTGTTAATGGAAAAATCATGATTAATATGAAAGATTCAGCCAAGCTAGAGCTTAACGTGAAAGCTAACGCTGTTTCTGATAAAGTAAGATCAAATATTGACGCAAAGTTAACCATTAAAGACGTTGACAAAACTTTTTCATTAAAGGGTGACATTGTTGTTGATGGCGATGGCACGGTATATGTAAAAATTGATAATCTAAAGGATTCTTTCTCTGATATTTTTGAACTTATGGTGGAGGAGCAGACTGCAAAGTCTGGTTTTGCATTATCAAAAGATCAGATAAAAGAATATCGCGATAAAATGTTGAGCCAACTTGATCCTGTATTAAATAAGTTCAACGGAAAATGGATGAAGATCTCTCCGGATGATATTAAAGATGACAGCTACAAGTGCTACACTGAAGCATTAAAGAAGATGCGAAGCGATGAAAGTGTTCGTAGGGAGATTGCTCGGCTGTATAAGAAAAATAGTTTTTACAGCATAAAGGACTCGAATATTAGCGACCGTAATGGTGGACGCGGATTTGAGCTGCAGGGTGATCGTGAAAAGTCATCAAAGTTTGATGATGAACTTAAAAAATCGTCTATTGGTAAGGAATTTAGCAAATGCGAAAAGTCCAATGATAGTAGTAATGACGATAATTTATCAATTGACAAAGCTTCACTTAAGATGTGGGTTGATAGATGGTCTCACGAGCTAAAGGCTTTAGAGCTTAAGGGAGAGGGAGATAAAGCATCGACTGAAGTTTCGCTTGATATTACCATGAATAAGTCCGAAGAAGTGAATATCCCTTCCGATGCCGGTAGTCTAAAAGAGCTCTTAGGTATATTTGGTGGTGGATACTCAGGCGATTAACTTGACCTCCTGACTATAAATAATCTCGTTCGTAATGAGCGAGATTATTTGTTATAATTACAGATATGAGACGCTACAATCCGACGGAAATTGAGAAAAAATGGCAAGATAAATGGGAGGCTGATGGCACCTATGTTACTGACCTTAGTGATACGGTGCGTCCCAAGTACTACAGTCTCAGTATGCTCCCTGGTATCACTGGCGCCGGTATTCATATCGGTCATGGTCGGACGTTTCAGTTTGCCGACATCAAAGCACGCTTGAAGCGTCAGCAGGGCTACAATGTATACCATCCAATCGGTTGGGATAGCTTCGGGTTGCCAGTAGAAAATTATGCCATCAAGGTTGGTAAAACACCGCGAGTGGCGCATGATGAAGCTAAAGCACATTTCATCGCCCAGCTGAAGCGCCTCGGGTTTAGTTATGATTGGTCAAAGGAGATTTCCACCGCTGACCCCGAGTATTATAAGTGGACCCAGTGGATTTTTACGCAGCTATACAAGCACGATTTGGCATACCAAAAGGAACAGCCGCAGTGGTGGTGTGAGACTGACAATACGGTACTAGCGAACGAGCAGGTTGAGGGCGGCAAATGTTGGCGCTGCGGCAATCCCGTTACCAAGCGTAACCTCAAGCAGTGGTTTTTCCGCATCACCGCCTATGCTGATGAGATTTTGGAAGCAACCGACGACTTGGATTGGACGGAAATGGTCAAAACCATGCAGAAAAACTGGATTGGCCGGTCGGTTGGCGCAGAAGTTGATTTTGCGGTCAGTGGACAGGATTCCGTCGTCACTGTATTTACTACACGCCCCGACACCTTGTTCGGCGCCAGCTACGTGGCTTTGGCGCCAGAACACCCACTGGTTTCTCAGTTGGTCAATGCCGACACGCGCGCCAAGGTTGAAGCATACGTTCAAGCGGCTCAGCAGAAGTCTGACGTTGAGCGTCAAGAAAACAAAGATAAATCCGGCGTCTTTACTGGCAGCTATGCCATCAATCCGGTCAACGGCCAGAAAGTACCAATTTGGGTAGCGGACTATATTCTCGGTGGTTACGGCACTGGCGCGATTATGGCGGTGCCGGCGCATGATGAACGCGACTTTGCCTTTGCTGAGAAATTCGATCTACCGATTGTTCAGGTGGTTGACAAGCCAGAGGATTCGGCAGACATTGGTTGCTACACTGGTGAAGGTGAATTGATCAATTCTGGGCAATTCGACGGTACGCGGAGTGAAGATGCCCGCGAACAAATTGTAGCGTGGCTGGAGCAGCAGGGGTCTGGTCGAGGCAAAACTACTTACAAAATGCGTGACTGGCTGATTTCTCGTCAGCGGTACTGGGGTGCGCCAATTCCTATAGTTCATGTTGACGGTTTCGGGCCAATAGCTGTGGCGGATGAGTGCTTGCCGGTTATTTTACCAGAAGTCGAGAATTTCAAGCCAACGGGCGGTAACACGTCAGTCCTGGCACAAGTTGATGACTGGGTGCGCGTGTGGGTTGACGTCGAGACGGGTAAAACCGTGCCGATCACCGATCCAAAACCAGCGGGCGACAATTGGCATGAAGGCCGGCGCGAAACGGACACATTGGATGGCTATGCCTGTTCCAGCTGGTATTTCCTGCGCTATCTTGACCCGCAAAATGATGCCGAGGCATGGAATCCTGAGCGAATTAGCCATTGGATGCCGGTAGATTACTACAACGGTGCCGACCACGCGGTGGCACACCTGCTGTACAGTCGTTTTTGGATGCGATTTTTCTATAAACTGGGCTTGGTGCCGACACCGGAGCCGTTCAAGAGGATGATGTATAACGCCTACATCATGGCGCCGGATGGCCAAAAAATGTCCAAATCTAAGGGCAATGTCATCGATCCGATGGAGATTATGGACAGTGGTTACGGGGCTGATGCACTGCGCGTGTATGAGATGTTCATCGCGCCGTACGATATGGATGCGCCGTGGGATCCGCGCGGCGTACCGGGGACATATCGGTTCTTGAATCGAGTATGGAATGTGGTGCAGGAATTCGTAGTAGCACCTGAATCTACCTCTGAAGATGACCAAGAACTGCTTCGCCCAACACACTCAACCATCAAGAAAGTCACTCGTGACATCGAGGACGAAAAATTCAATACAGCCGTAGCGGCGATGATGGAAATGGTCAATGGCTTGTATAAAATTAAAGAAGCGCAGGGTATTCAAGCATCAGCAACGTGGCGGTTTACTTTGGAGAGTTTGCTACAAATCTTAGCACCATTTGCACCGCACATCACCGAAGAATTGTGGCAGGAGCTGGGCCATACTGATACCATTCACGTTAATCACTGGCCAAAATGGGATGAAAAATATTTAAAGAGTGATACGATGACCATCATCGTCCAAGTTAACGGCAAGCTTCGATCAAAGCTTAAATTACCAGTAGATACCGACCGGCAGGGCGTTGAAGCGGCAGCTCTAGCTGATGAAAACGTTCAAAAGTTTACAAACAATAAACCACCTAAAAAGATGGTTTATATTCCAGGTAAGCTGGTGAATATCGTTAGTTAGGCGAGCGTTTTATATCGAGTACTGTTACGTCTCGCATGCCGTCTCCATTTGCGTCTACAACGGCAGCCGTGACTTGATCGCCCGCCTGCATTTCCACTGACGATGAAGGCTCCGCTCCTTGCTTTTTATTGAAGTCGTATACTGCTTGTGTACTTGTTAGAACACTTTCTCCTAGGTGATTCATTTCGTTTTGGCTGAAGTTATTCTCTTTGGCTAGTTTGGTGGTTTCTTCAACTATATTTCCACCTTCTTCTACAGTGAACGTCTCCACTACTGCGTCATTAGGCAAGTCTGCCTCTCCTTCTCTGTAGTCATCTACAAACCGAGCGATCTCTTCTTGTGTGCTAGGTTTTTGCTCGGGCATATTGGCTTGTCTTGCTACGTATACGAGAGTGCCTCCAGCTATTAGGGAGAGGGCCAGAGCTATCCCTCCTAGTCTTTTAGGAAGTTCTGCTGCCGTTGTTCTATTTTTAGATTCTACTCTATTTGGTGATAGTTCTTTACTCATGTTCCATATATTAACATAACCAATACAAAAAGTCAATACACTTGTATAATTTTTAGATAAAACCTTGAGATTACCTAATAAAAAAGGTATAATGGTACGTAAGTTTTATGACAACCTAAAAGAGGAGAATAAATTATGGCACAGCCTAAAAAACAGAGCAGCCCACGCAAAACTGGACTTCGTCGTAGTCATTTGGTATTAAAATTGGCACGTCGCGTTAATGGAACTTCACCAGTGAAAGTGAAGACGACTAAGCGTGAAACTGGTAAAACAACAAAATAATAATTACGAACAGGACGCTTAGTAATGGCATCAAACCGTCATTTAGGACGAATTGTCGCGTTGCAGACACTGTATGAATATGAGTTTCGCGCAGAGGTAGGCGATGCTAATATTGATTACAAAAGTATTTTACAGCGTAATTTAGCAGAGTATAAATCATCTGTTGATGATGTTGAATTTGTTGATAATCTGGTTAGTGGCGTACTGGCGAATCAGATGGAATTGGACGAAAAGCTAAAACCTTTAGCTCCAGAGTGGCCAATTGACCAGTTGTCTAGGGTTGATAGAACAGTTCTAAGAATTGGTTTGTATGAATTGCTATACTGTGCAGATACGGTTCCGCCAAAAGTAGTGATTAACGAGGCGGTAGAGCTAGCAAAGGCGTTCGGTTCGGATAACTCGGGTAAATTTGTGAATGGCGTGCTTGGCACGGCACTCCGTACCCTCGTGGAGGAGTCCGATAATGAGAACAAGCAACTTTGATAAGATAAAAAAATACTTTGGTGGTGGTAAAAAGCCGCTAATTCAGGAAATTGTACGCGAGCCGACCGCTGGCGGTGTGATTTTTCGACGCAATGAAAAGGGTGAGGCGGAGTTTTTGTTATATCAAGACGCTCGTGATCGTTGGACGATACCCAAGGGTCATATTGAGCCGGGTGAAACGGCTCAGGTGACGGCGCGTCGGGAGATTGGTGAAGAGACTGGACTGAAGAATATCGAATTACACGGCTGGCTGGGCAAGGTGAATTTCCGATATCGTCGAATTGATAAACTGGTACTAATGACTACGCAGGTATATTTAGTCAAAGCTCTTGATCCAAATGAGAAATTACAGAAAGAAGAGTGGATGAATGGATTAAAATGGTTTAGTTTTCATGAGGCGCTGGATGAAGTCGAGTATGAAGATATTGGTAAGCTGATTCTGCTAGCAATGAAACGAATTAGACAGGAGAACCTGTAGATGAGTGGAATGAATACGACTCCGTATCAGGAATTTGCGCGTGAGAAACTAGGGTTTGAATTTAATAATTTGGATCTTTTAATCACGGCCTTAACTCACCGCAGTTATGTTAATGAGCATCGTAAGTCTGTTCATCATCACAATGAACGTCTGGAGTTCTTAGGTGACGCGGTATTGGAACTGGCGGTAACGGAATATTTATTCAATAATTTTTCTGAACCGGAGGGAATTTTGACAGCTTGGCGGGCAGCACTGGTGCGGACGGAAAGCATTGGTGATGCGGGTGATAAGTTGGGCTATGGGCCGCTGATTCGTATGTCAAAGGGTGAGAAAAATGGCTCAGAGCGGGCACACTTGCAGATTTTAGCCAATGCTTTTGAGGCGGTGATTGGCGCGATTTATCTGGAGCGTGGGTTTGAGGACGCGCGAGATTTTATTCATAAGCACATTATTGTCAAGCTAGATGGAATATTGGAATCAGGCAGTTGGCGCGATCCGAAATCGTATTTGCAGGAAATTTCTCAGCGCGTCGATAATCAGACGCCAGTATACAAAGTTCTGTGCGAGGAAGGTCCAGATCATGATAAGGTCTTTACGCTTGGTGTGTTTGTGGGTGAAAAGATGATGGGTCGCGGTACCGGACCTTCCAAACAAGTGGCCCAACAACAGGCTGCCCGTGCGGCGATTGCTAAGTATAAAGAATCTGGCGAGAAATAGAGAAAATTTGCACGGCTGAAAACGCTCGTGTATAATGTAAGTTACAGTTTAATTCCAGGAGGAGGGGCAGAATGTCAACAATAGACCAGCAATTTGTGGAGTATGTCGTAAAAACACTCGTTGGACATCCCGACGATGTCGTGGTGGAGCGGGAAATTGATGAGAAGGGTGTTCTGCTGACATTGACCGTTAACCCAGAAGATTTGGGTCGGGTCATTGGTAAGCGCGGCGGCACAGCACAAAGCCTACGGACGCTACTGCGGGCTTTGGGGGCGAAGAATGACGCGCGATATAACTTGAAGATTGTGAATAATGATGGTTTTACTGGTACACGCGAACGTGATGATTGTGATAATCGTGCTTCTGTGGATAACTCAACAGATGAAGTTGTGGAAAATAAGTCATCTTACGCAGAAAATACCAGAAAAGAGCTTGCAGAACTCGACGACCTTGATATATAATTAAAACTAGTTCAAGCACAGACATTATGCGAGAACAGCTCTATGCGAGACAATGGGAAACCATTGAGAGCCTTATTTGTGCTAAAAAACCGTCCTTAGTGGGGCGGTTTTTTGGTGGAAAATGATTACTATAAAAAGACATGAAAATAGCCCACCAAGAAGCTCAAGCCGAGACTTAATGTCTCAAGGCGAGCTATTTTCTCGGCGGGCGTTAGCCCTCCTGTAGGATGGGTCGGGAGACCCAGCCATTGACATTCCTCAAGGGGAAGGGGAGGCGATACCTACTTTCCCAGGGGAACGTCTCGTTTAGGTGAGGAAAGAGGTCTGCGTAGATCTCTTTGCTGTTGACACTGATGAGTTTGTGTCCGGGTCCGTGACGAAGCAACTCGGCTATCGCCTCGTTGCTTGAGTAGGAGAATGTCCTGATGGTCGAGAGTAGATTAAAAGCGTACCCGGAGACGCATGCGGTATGGATACTCTGCGCACGTCCGTCATCATTCCCTTGGTGAATCAGGGGGTAATGCTCGTCGCTGTGGATGTCATGCCCTTTGGGAAGGGCTACGTTGCCACCAATCAAAACTGTGAAGTTATTCCCGACGAAGGCCAATCGCCAGACTCCGTCAGGGTCTTCCTCCCACATGATATGGCGAGTATCGCTTTGCAGCGGCCATAGGTCACTGCCGGCTCCGTATGGGAATTCAACTCCTTCGTTGAGAGAGAGCGGAACTTGGATTCCGACGACTATACTTCTGTTACCATCGGCCACAGATGACCGCGAGCTGAGACCCGCGCAATTCAGCGCTTGCTCGATGTCACTGCGAGAGGGCTTTTCGGAGTACATTTTGTTCCTTCCGTTGCAAGGGCTACTTCTACTCGGTTGAGTAAAAGCTGATATATATATACCATACCTGGACAATCACGTCAACACTTGCTACACTGTAACAGATGAGAAAATTTCAAGTTATTACGCTTTTTCCGGAAATGATGACGGGAGTTTTTAATAATTCCATGATGTGGAAGGCGCAAAAAGACGAAATTGTGGAGCTTACGACGGTGAATCTGCGGGAGTTTGGTTTGGGGCCGCGGCGTCAGGTGGATGATACTCCTTATGGCGGCGGCAACGGGATGCTTCTTATGGTCGAGCCGTTATGGAAAGCGGTGGAATTTGCAAAATCTCAGGATGAAACGGCGAAGGTGGTACTGATGAGTCCGCGTGGCCAACGCTGGAAGCAGACTAAAGCCCAGCAAGAGGCGAACGATGATAGAGGTGTAATATTTATTTGTGGGCGATATGAGGGTGTAGATGAGCGAATTTTGGAGTTGGTTGACGAGCAGTGGAGTATTGGCGATTTTGTGCTGACTGGCGGAGAGTTGGCGGCAATGATGATGATCGATTCTATTGTCAGGTTGATTCCTGGAGTGCTGGGCGGTGAAAAGTCGGCGGAAATTGAGAGTTTTTCTGATGGCAAGACTCTGGAATTTCCGCAGTATACTCGGCCTGAGGAATTTAAGGGACTGCGAGTACCTGAGGTGCTGTTAAGTGGCCATCACGGAAAAATTGCCGAGTGGCGCGATGAGCAGTCGAAAATATTGACAAAGAAAAATACCCCATAGAGATGGGGTATTTTAAGTTGTGGTGGATGTCGTAGAGCGAAAGATACGATTTTGTGGTGTTTATTTTTGTAACGTTCGCTAACTTAACTGTATGATGTTTTATTAAAAAGAGCAAGCGTTTTCGTAAAAATTACAACAAGCTTGAGCTTTTTTGGAACGCAGGCTATACTGAAATTATGTCTAGAAAAGTGAATAAAATTGTTAAATTGATTACAGGACTATTAATAATGGTGCTATTATTATGTCAATTATTTACGTTTGAGAAGTTTTCTGCAGTCCTTACTTCTGCGGGGATTTCGTCATCTTTAAGTCTTCCGATTGCAATATTACTAGTAATCGCAGAACTTGTGTCGTTGCCATTTTTAATTAATATGAATATGTCAAAAAGAATTAGCCTGATGAGTAGGACGGCTGGTTTTTTGAGTTTGGGGATTATGACGGTAATTAGTTTTTTGGCGTTTGTGAATGGGTATGCGGCGGTGATATTTGGTGCAACATTGAAAGACGTGAGCGGGCTAGTCGGAGTGTTGATGCTGGCGATTATGTGGTTGCTGCTAATTATTGCGAACATACCTACGAAAAAAACAGCCAAATGACTGGCTGCTAAGTTTCAAATTTGGCTGGGATGGAGGGATTCGAACCCCCGAATGGCGGGACCAGAACCCGCTGCCTTACCACTTGGCAACATCCCAACGGCAAAAATAATTGTACTATAGAAAAATGATTTCCGCAAGCGTTTACGAGTACTCGCCAACGCGATATACTGATGGTATGGACTTGCAATGGATTGTTAAATTGATCGCTGATGGATTGGTCGTGCCAATTGCACTGATTGGCATATATGCGTTACTAAAATTGGTGCCGAATGATAAAAAATATCAGGTTTACGCTCGGGTGTTGATGGCAGGACTAACGGCGTACGTAGTAGCAAAAATTATCGGAGTGATTTATCAGCCAGATCAGATGCGACCATTTGAGGTATTGGGGGTGGCAGCAGGAGCGTCGTTTTTGAATAATCCAGGATTTCCGTCTGATCATGCGTTATTTACAATGGCAATTACGCTGGCGGTGTGGTTTGGCGCTAAGGACCGGCGACTGGCGGTTATTTGTCTGGCGATGACAATTCTGGTATGTGTGGGGCGGGTGATTGCTTTGGTGCATACGCCACTTGACGTTATTGGCGGATTGTTGATTGCCTGCGTGGGTATCGTCTGGTATGTACCGATGAAGCACGCAGAAAAGTCGGATATTTAAGCATATACATTTGTAATATTGACAAGTTTACGTTACAATTTATTTATGAAATTGTTGTCGGCTATTTTTCGGGAAGAAACTTCGGAATATACATATTCATTTTCAAAGATGAGTTTTCTAAGAATTCTGATGGCTCTGATTGTGAGTGGTGTGGCTATCTGGCTGCTAGCGCTTGCTTTTGACAGGTTTATGATTACGCCAGTATTTTGCTCGAATGCAGATAATATTTCTATTTGCGCAAATAGTACGAGTATTTCATCATACATACCTTTGATTCTAGTTGGGGTGATGCTAGTGCCGCTACTGGTGGTATTTGGCATAAAGCGACCACTTCTGGTGGTTCTCGCAGCAACCGTATCCTTATGGGGAGTTACGTTATGGGCAAATGGTCCTTGGGTTCTGTCGTTGACTTGGGTTGTTCTGGCAACAGTGCTGGTGTATCTGTCATTGATTTGGCTGAATCGGATTCGTGGCAATTGGGCAGCGATACTTTTCGTGACGTTGTTTGCAATTTTGGCACGAGTTGTCTTGTCTCTGTAATCCCTGTACACTAAGAGTATGGAAGCCATTATCATTATTCTCTTAGTTATTATCGTTATGGGGCTGGGTGCGACGCTGTTTGTGTTGCAGTCAAAGTTAAGCGAGCTGAAGCAACAGTCATCAGTTGAGCTCATTAAAACTGACGTGGTGGAGTTGGGACGGACCATCGCTAAATTGAATGAATCAGTCAGCAACAAATTAGAACGCAGCAACGCTCAGGTGCAAACCTCGGTGCAAAAGCAGTTGTCAGAAAGTGCCAAGTTGGTGGCGGACGTGACACAGCGACTGGCGAAGTTGGATGAGACGAACAAGCGGGTGGTTGACGTGGCGACTGACCTAAAAACCCTGCAGAACGTCCTGCAAAACCCAAAGCAGCGCGGCGTGTTCGGTGAGTTTTATCTGGAAAGTGTGCTGGATAACGTGCTGCCAGCCAAGCAGTTTCAGATGCAATACCGCTTCAAGGATGGCGAGACTGTTGATGCAGTTATTTTTCTAGATAAGGGGCAGATTTTGCCAGTGGACAGTAAGTTTAGCTTGGAAAATTACAACCGGATGATCAACGCCGAGACCAAAGCTGAACGTGAGCTGTGGCTAAACAGGGTGAAGGCTGACCTAAAGGGGCGCATCGACGAAACCAGCAAGTACATTCGGCCGCGCGAGCATACCATGGATTTTGCCTTTATGTTCATCCCGAGCGAATCGCTGTATTATGATCTACTCATCAACAATGTTGGTGCGGGCGGTTCGAGCCGCGATTTGATCGAATACGCCTTTCGTGACAAGCGGGTGATCATCGTCAGTCCGACTAGCTTTTTGGCGTATTTACAGACGGTGCTGCAGGGTCTGAGGAGTCTACAAATTGAAGAGCAAGCCAAGGACATTCAGGTGCGTGTCGGTCAGCTGGGCGTGCATATTAAAAAGTTTGACGAGCTGATGACTAAGATGGGCAAGAGCCTTAGCACGACTGTCGGGCATTATAATAATTCGTACAAGGAGCTGGGCAAGATTGATAAAGATGTGGTGCGGATCGCTGGTGGTGATCATCAAACGCAGCCAGAACTAATCGATCGACCAACACAGGAAGACTAAATGCTATCTAATATAAAAATCCCCCGTTTGAAGCGGAGGATTTTTCGGATTTAGGGTGACTTACTCTTCGTCTTTATTGCGATAATTTACCAGTAAGAACAAGTTGCCTCCCAGTGCTGCGCCGATTAGTGTAGCTGCAATAACCTCTAGGCTAAAGCGAGAGTAGCTTTTTTCACCTTCAGCTGGCAATACTCCACTACTGCGTAGTTGAGAGTCGGTTTTTTCTGTGCTTGCTAGAGCGACTGCTGGGTTCAAAGTAGCTCCTGAAACATAAATTTCGCGTGGGTAGGTGCGACCACCTTTTTCAGATTGAGCGGCGTTTTGCTCTTTCTGGATTTTTGCGATAGCAGCACCTTTAACGTACGAGTATAGTGATCCAGATACAACTAGGCCAATCATTAAGGCCAGACCAATACCAAAAGCTTGACCAGCTGCTTTGATTTCCTTGCGCTGGAGAACTGCAGCAATGCCAAATACGAATACTGCAGTACCAATTAATTCTATGGCAAAGATATTCCATGAAAATGCGGTAAATTGATCAAAGCTAAGCGCAAAGCCGCCATTTGTCAATGATCCAATCAGTACAATAGCCGCCATTGCACCAAGGAACTGGGCACCCCAGTAAAATGGTACCAAAATGGTTTTTAGCTTGCGCATTGACCACAAACCGAAAGTAACGGCTGGGTTGACGTGCGCGCCAGAAATACCACCAATAGCAGTGACGATGAGCATGAGTGCAAAGCCAACGTACATTGATGATAGGATGTCTGATGCGAATAGGGCGGCTAGCGTCAAAATGAACGTACCGACGATTTCTGCAATGACGATGTTGATTAAGTTGCTTGGTAATTTAGAATCTAATTTGGCGCGCTGACTTTTGGGCGCAACAGATTCAGTAACGACACGCTTGACGGTCGTTTTGGTTTCGGTTTTAGCGGCAGCTTTCTTTGCCGTAGCTTTAACCGGGGCTTTCTTTGAAGTTTTCTTCGTAGCCATATTCCCTCCTTAAAGTAGTATCACGACTATTATAGCATAATTTGCTATACTGTAGTTATGGGATTATTTGTAAATCAGAACGATCAGCGCAGTGAGTTGCAGGAGCGAATCGCGGCGGAACTACGTGAAAAGGCGAAGGCGTCGGGTCTTCAGGAAAAGGCTAGTCTTGACGGTGTAGAAGATGTGAGATATTTGGAGAATACGAAGCAGACGACGACTTTGGCGCCGGCTTGGATTGTGATTGTTATTATGGCGGCGGTGGTTGTCGGTATGTTTTTAATGCAAGGACGATGATATGGAAAAGCTAGATAAAGTTCGATCAGTGCTATTATCACGAGTAGGTGAGGCGGACGAGCCGCGCAGTGTGTTGCGGAGTGCAGAGCTACGGGAACTGTATGGTGTCATTGCGACGTTGCCAAGCGAAGAACGCGGGGCGTTTGGTAAAAAGGTTAATGAGTTGAAGCAGGAACTGGAGCGGGCGATCACGGCTCGCGAAGCTGAATTATCAAAAGTTGAATTGCCGCCAATTGACGTGACAGCGCCGATGGATGTCAATGCTCCGCGCCCTGAATTACTGCCAAGTGAGCGTGGCACGATTCACCCATTGATGCGAGAAATTGACCGCATTTCTGACATTTTCAACCGCATGGGCTTCGTGACGGAAGAGTCGCGTGAAATTGACGATCAATTTCATATGTTCGAGAGTCTGAACTTCCCGAAGGGTCACCCGGCGCGTGATGATTATGATACGTTCATGACCGAGGAAACTGATATTAATGGCGACCGTTTGATTGCGCCGGCACACACCTCGACCATGCAAAACCGCGTGTTGAAAAAATATCATGATAATTTAGCGAAGGGCGAGGCGATCGCCGCCATCGTGTCCGACCGGGTGTTTCGCAACGAAGATTTGGACGCGCGGCATGAGCACACGTTCTATCAAGTCGAGGGCGTGTATGTCGCCAAGGGGGTTAACGTCGGCAATCTGATCGCCACCTTGCAGGAGTTTCTGCAGGAATATTACGGCAAGAAATTGGATGTGCGCGTCAACCCATTTTATTTCCCGTTCACCGAACCGAGCTTTGAATTTGCATTGAGCTGTCCGTTCTGTGAAGGAAAAAATCCGGATTGTAAGGTTTGTTCGGGCGAAGGCTGGATCGAACTCTTGGGCTGCGGTATGATTCATCCGAATGTGTTGAAAGCTGCCGACATTGATCCGAATGAATACACCGGTTTTGCCTTTGGCTGCGGCATTGACCGGCTGGTGATGATGAAATACGGCATCGAGGACGTGCGGCATTTTGAGAGCGGCAAGTTGGATTTTTTGGAGCAGTTTTAAGGAGCTATTGCGCACACGATAATAGTAGTATCTCAAAAACTTGTGATAAAAGAATCAGTTCTGTGTGCCGATAGAGAAATTGTTGCAGCGAGAGAGATCACTAAAAAAGATAGGAGGAGGTAAATGGATACACAACAATTTGACGCACTTATTATTGGTTTTGGCAAAGCTGGCAAGACATTGGCGGTAGCGCTGGCAAATGCGGGCAAAAAGGTAGCGCTGGTGGAGCGGTCACCAAAGATGTATGGCGGCACCTGTATTAATATTGCTTGTATTCCTACTAAGGTGTTAGTCAATGCAGCCGAACATCATCAAAGTTTTGATGAGGCGATGGCACATAAGACAACAGTGGTAGCGCGGTTGAATGAGAAGAACTATCACATGCTGGCGGATCGTGAAACGGTGAGTGTCATTGAGGGTGAGGCATCGTTCGTAGATGATCGTACTGTGAAGGTTATGGCGGGTGACGACGAGCTAGTAGTGAGTGCACCGCAGATTTTTATTAACACCGGTTCGGAATCAATTATCCCAGATATTCCAGGTGTTGATAAGCCGTTTGTATATACCAGTACTGAATTGCTGGATAAAATGACGCAGCCAAAACAGCTAGCTATCATTGGTGGCGGTTATATTGGGCTAGAATTTGCCTCAACTTATACCAAACTTGGTACAAAAGTAACAGTATTTGAGAGGGGTGATGCTCTGCTTGCACGTGAAGATCCAGCAATTGCTCGGGCTACTACTGAAGCATTGCAGGTGCAGGGTATCGAGATTGTGTTTAGCGTGGATGTGACAGCGATTGAGGGTGAGTCTACTGCGACGATTCGCACAGGAAATCATGATGATTACGCTGGTTATGATGCGGTTTTGATGGCTACGGGCCGTCGCCCGGCAACGATGAGCTTGAATTTACCAGCTGCTGGTGTAGCGACGGATGAGCGCGGGGCAATTGTGGTTGATGAAACACTTCGCACTAGTCGGTCGCATATTTGGGCAATGGGCGATGTAACGGGCGGGCCACAATTTACATATGCGTCGCTGGATGATTTTCGGATTGTGAGAAGCCAGTTGCTGGGTGATGGTCTGTACACTCGCGCCAAACAAAAAACTTTGCCGTACGCGGTCTTTATGCAAACGCCGCTAGGTCGGGTGGGTATGACAGAGGCTGAGGCGCGTGCGACGGGGCGCGAAATTATCGTAAAAGAGCTGCCTGCTATGGCGGTTCCACGCCTGCATGTTGATAATGCTACAATAGGCTTGCTGCGTGCGGTGATTGATGCAAACACTGGACAAATTTTGGGTGCTAGTTTATTGTGCCGTAACTCACCAGAAGTCATTAATATTATCAAAACTGTAATGGATAATGACCTGCCGTATACTGTACTGCGTGACCAAATATTCACTCATCCAACGGTGAGTGAGGCATTGAACGATTTATTTGCGTAAAGGAGGAATATGAATCATACAATTTTTGACGATATCGTGTCAGGCAACATGAAATCTTGGAAAGTTTGGGAAGACGAGAAGTTTTTGGCATTTCTGACGCCGTTTCCGAACACGCCAGGCTTTACCGTGGTGATACCGAAACATAATCCAGCCGATTACGTATTTTCTTTGGATGATAAATTGTATACTGAGATGATGCTGGCGGTGAAAAAGGTTGCTAATATTTTAGAAAAAGCCTTCGATACGCCGCGAGTAGCGTTGGTTTTTGAGGGTACGGGCGTGGCGCATGTGCATGCCAAGTTAATGCCATTGCATGGTGATTTAGCCAAGGGAATTGGTTCGGCAGTGTCGCATGAGCAAGCATTTTACGCGGAATATCCAGGTTGGATAACTACGGTTGATGGTCCAAAAATGGACGATGCTCAGCTGGATGAAATTCAGGAGCGGATTTTGGCAGCGCAGGATAAAAAGTAAATTGCTAATTTGATTCTAATTTTACGTCTTTTCCTTCGTATATTTCCAAGTAGAATGGGTATAGTTTATTCACGTGTTTTTTGATCTCATCTTGACTTAAGGCTACGATATCGTGTCCAATGCCAAATGAAGCTGGTATGGAATAAGATTGAAATTTTGCATTAGAGGCGGTGGCTATTTGTTTCGGTATATTGTTTGCCAGACGCATATCAATTACAGTGTCATTTTCGCTGGTTATGACGCCAATGTGTTTTAATCCTGGCGCTTTAAAATCAGATTTGTAATTTTTGGCGATTATCATGTATTTACCGAGCGCGCGGTATGATAAATTACTGCCTGCACTAAATGAATCAGGAAGAATGTCGCGCCCGTAAAGATTTCTAAGAAGTGGAGATTGCCAGGCGGGCATTTCTGATGCTGAAGGTTGATAAAAAGGTGATAATAATAGTGCGCGCGATATGTTGGCACTATTATATTGAGCAATCCAAGTTGCCATGTTGGCGCCACCAGATAGTCCAATAACTCCTGTTTCTTCGCCTAAACCACTAATAATGCTGGTGCTGGAATTCATAAATTGAGCCATTGCTGGAATGGTAATTTCTCCGTGTCGTTTATTGTCGGTGAGGCCGTGGCTGGGAACGCGGGGGATGTAGACATTATATCCGGCTTTGAAGAAGGTGTCGCCCAGCTCTGCGAATTGCTGCGGACAGGCGCTTACACCATGAATCATTAGAACAGCCTTAGTGGTTTTTTGGCCGTGAGTTTTAATAATTGATCGGCAACCTGATCTAACTTCAGTATTGGCAGCATCTTCATTAACAATGCGATTGGCGGCGGTGATGGCCTCGCTATAACTTAACCTCTCGGCATTGGATGATTGGAGTTGCTTGGTTGTTGCTGGCCAAAAGAAGGCTGCGGCTGCTAGTAATGCTGCGATGAGAATAATTGCACTAACTATCCATACGATAATTTTGATAATCCGATTCTTACGTGGAGTGTTCATATTGATATTATATTGGTTATGTGTAGAGATGTGAAGTTGGTATAATTAATTATATGCAACAAGATCCAACTGTTCTCCTCGTTGAAGACGAACCCGCCCTGCGCACTGGTACTGAGCAGTTTCTCCGCCAGCGCGGCTTTACGGTACTGACGGCGACCAGCGGCGAGGAAGCACTGGAGAAATTTGCTGAGGCAGATGTGATTATCCTCGACATTATGCTGCCAGGGATGAGCGGCATCGAGACACTGCACCAAATTCGCCAGAGCAGCGACGTGCCGGTGCTGATGCTGACGGCGCTGCACGATGAGCCGACGCAAGTTGCGAGTTTTGACGAGCTGGCGGATGATTATATGAGTAAGCCGTTCTCGCTGGTGATTTTGGAGAAGCGAATTAGGGCCTTGCTTCGCCGTCAGCAGTCTGTCAAAAAAACCTTGTGGCGCCGCGGCCTAGCCTCGGTGGATTTCGCGGCCTATCAGGGATTTTATGATGACAATTATGCGCATCTCAAGCCCAAGGAAGTGCAGCTGCTCAAGCTGCTGGTGGATAATCCAAACATGGTCTGGAGCCGGCAGGCTATCATCGATAAGTTATGGCGCGATGACGAGGTGCCGTTCGACCGAGTGATTGACGTCTACATCAAAAACCTGCGCAAGAAATTGCACCTCGACTGCATTATCACGGTGAAAGGAGTGGGCTATCGCTATGAAGCGGCTTAAATTATTTCCCAAAACATTCTTAGTGTCGATCGGCCTGTTTGCAGCGTTGATCATCCTGGTACATGCGCTGGTCTACACCTTGATGCCGCAATTTTATCTGCAACAAAAAGAGCGTGAGGCGGCGGACAATCTCACGGCACTGACGACCAAGCTACGTGGTAAATCTACCGAGGAGATGAGTTGGATCAGCCAAAAGTTCGCCGCCATGAACAACGTCAATATTACTCTGACAATCGACGGGCGCGACCAGTATTTTCAAGGTTTTCAGTCGATCAATATCGTGACCGATAGCGGCAAATCGGTCGACACCAGCGTGGTGAAAATCGCTGACGGACAAACGGTCGATCCGCGCTCGGTTGTTTTGCAGCAGGGCAGTGTGGCTGATAAGCAGGGGCGAGCGATTACAGTCAAGCTGCTGGCCGACGTAGCACCCGTCACTCAGGCTAAACTCGCTACCTTACACGTATTGCCATATACCATGCTCGGCTCGCTGTTGGTGGCGCTCGTGTTTTCGTGCCTCTATAGCCGTTTTGTGACGCGGCCGATTCGCCGGATGGCGGCGGTGACCACAACTATGCAGCGGCTGGAAAAGGACGCGCGCTACCCGGTAAGTAGCAGTGATGAAATTGGTGTGCTGGGGCGAAATATTAATGAGCTCTATCAAAGTCTGTGGCAAACGATTCGCTCGCTGGAGCATGAGAATAAGCGAATCACCCAGCTTGAGAAAGAGAAAATCGCCTTCCTTCGCGCGGCCTCGCATGAGTTGAAAACGCCATTGGCGGCCCTCAGGATCATGCTCGAAAACATGCAACTAAATATCAGTGAGTATAAAAATCGTGATCAATACCTGGCGGAATCGGTGGCGCAGGTTGACCGCTTGGCGGCGATGGTGAATGATGTCTTGCGCTCTGGCAGTGTCGCCGAGCAGGCTCTGCGCCAAGAAAAGCGACTGAGGATTGATAAGCTACTTGCTGAAGTGGTTGATGATTATGTGTTGCTGGCAAAAATGCGCGGCATGACTTTCGAGGTTAATGCAGAGCCGACGACCATTCGTGCCAACCGCGACATGATGCGCCACGTCATCTCGAATCTAGTGTCAAACGCGGTGCGCCACGGCGACGTAGGGAGCGTAATAAAAATTACTTGCAACCAGAATGAGCTGGTTATCGAAAATGCTTGCAAACCACTCACCAAGCAACAACTTCAGCACATCTTCGATCCGTTTTATCGGAGCGGCGGCGATAAGAAGCAACGCGCTGATAGTAGCGGCATCGGCCTCTACACTGTGAAAATACTGCTCGATGCCAAGGGCCTGGACTATGACTTCAGTCCGCACGGGCAGGGTATGCGGTTTGTGGTGAGGCTTGGTTAGTTTTACTCACCCAAGACGTAGACGTAAAGCAACCGGATTTTATCGTAAGAATAAAAATCTGCAACACATCTATTATCTATTATAATTGTATCGTTGATCGTATACAGTTAACGTTTATTAGATATAGGGGATTTGTGTGAATATATGTATTCTATCAAATAGGAAAGAAGTAGCTAATTTGAGAGAAGTTCTCAAAGAGCCATTATATAAAATAGTTAGCTCTATTGATGAAGCGGATACGGTTATAGCAGAACCAGGTATGTGTATTAGTGATATACCATTGAGTAAACGATCGTTCTTCTTTCCAGTTAATGAGCTCTCCTCAAATGAAAGATATATACACATGCTGCTTGCGCAATTATCTAAAGATCAGACTGTCTGGACGCGCTACTACGATTTTTATGATGAGACGCCATTACCAACAGACTTTGGTAATTTTATACTATTTGGTTTTTCAAGACGAACGGACGGTAAGCGTATATTAGGATTAAGGACTAAAGAGCTACCGGAGATTGCTACTGTGCGAACACATTCAATGTGCTACACCGGTGATATTTTTACATCCAAGCGTTGCGATTGTCGAGAAGAGCTCGAAAATGCACTTCGCTTAATTAATGAAAGGGGTGGCATATTAATATATCCAGAAGAAGAGGGTCGTGGTATCGGTATTCTACAGAAGATTAAGATATATAACTCGCAACAAATCGACGGTTTTGATACATTTGACGCCCAATATATTAACCATTTTCCAAACGATTTACGCAATTATGATTATCTACGAGATGTGTTTAGGCACTATAATATTGATGCAATAGACCTAATAACAAATAATCCAGAAAAAGTGGTGGCCGCAGAAATGAGCGGAGTGAAGGTTCGAAAAACAGTTAAGCTACCTTCAACGGTTAATGACCACAATAAGAATTACCTACAGACAAAAATGAAGAAAAGCGGACATAACTTTACAATGGAATTTACAGCAGAGGAGTAATCTATGATTGAAATCGAAGCCAAATTCAAATTATCTGACAATATGACCCGTGACAAGCTCATCGCGGTCCTAGAAAGTCAGTTTGTCGTGCCTATCTCAATCAAACATCAAATCGATACGGTTTTTCTATCACCTGAGCAGGTTGACGCGCCGATCGTTCCTGGCTCAAAAATCATGCGGGTGCGCGACATCCTCGACCCGGAAACTGGTGAATTGCGCCGCAGCTTAATGACACTCAAGGTCGAAGGGCAGGTGAAACTGGTCTCTGAAGAATACGAATTCACGGTTGGCGACGGTAATATGGCACGTCAAATGCTCACCGCGTTGGGCTGGCAGGAAATTGTCACTGTCGACAAACTCCGCACTGAGTCAAAAACTAACGATTATACAATTTGTATCGATGAAGTTGCTGGGCTAGGTTTGTTCATCGAATTGGAAATCTTAGCTGAGGACAGTACTAACGTCAAATATATCCAGCAGCAAATGCAAGATTTCCTGAAAAGTCTGAATATTGACGGTAGATTATGGACGATCCCTTATGATACGAGTATCAGAAATCTCAGCAATAAAAAATGAGCTAGATGCTAGCAGCGCGCAAAACATAGTCTTGTATGGTCCACAGTGTGCTGGCAAAACAACGCTTGCACACGAGCTTTCGGGGTTTGAATATATATCACTTGGGCAAATTGTGCGGTATTGTAATGACGACAATCCACTAAAGCAGCAGATTGATCGTCTTGTCGACCAGGCAAAGCCTCTACCCCCAGAATTAGGACTTCAATTCATTGCTCCAGATATCAAAGAAAAGCTTGGCGACGGCAAGAGGGTATTGGTTGATGGCTATCCAAGAAAAGCGAACGAGTATACTATGATGTCCGAGTGGCTAGCTGCTGAAGGGCTTCCGGCAATTGATATGTTTTTGGAAGTAACCGCTAGAAGGAGTGTTTTATTAGCGCGTTATAATGTCCGTACTAAGAGAAACGTGGAAAATCGGGATTTTTTTGAATTGCGGTATCATCAGTATATGGACTTTAGTGGATATGTAGGTAGTTTAGCTGTCGAGCAGGTCATTTACGATACATCGGGAATTTCTTGATATCAATCATTTTTCAAATATATGATTTTGATCGTGCTTTATATCTGATACGCCTTAAAGATTACCCATTTCACATTCCCTTCACACTCGCCTGCTACACTGACATAGAACCAAGAAAGGAGATCTATGTCATTTGTACAACGTGCCTGGTTGTATATCACCAGGAAAAAACTCAAAACGCTGATTTTGTTGGCGATTTTGCTGTGTATGTCGACGATTATGCTGAGTGGATTTGCCATCAAGCATTCGACCGACGCAGCGGCGCAGTCGCTCGACAAAACACTCAAGGCCGGCTTCACGCTGGGCAATAATCCGCGCACCAATCCGGGAACGGCCCGCGGCTCGGGGACGGTGTCGAACAAAGACATCGACGCAGTGAAGAACCTGGAGGGCGTGACGGATTATGTCAAGCGCCAGAACGCCACGGTCGATTTTATCAATACCAAACTAGTGCCACTGCCGAGTGGCGGCAGCGGCTATGATGCCGAGAAAGACAAACAGTTTGGCAACGCCGCCACCATCATCGGCGTCAATAAATCTGAGTCCGAGAAGAAGTTCCGGGCCGAGTCGCTCAAGCTCATCGCTGGCCGGCACATCACCGAGAATGATTCACGCAAGATTTTGGTGCACGAAGATTTTGCCAAGGCTAATAACCTCAAGCTTGGCAGCAAAATTAAGCTGAAGGCTAACCAGTACGACACCGACAACGAACATCCATCCAAGGACGAGGTAGAAGTGGAAATCGTCGGTATATTTAACGGCAAGAACCCAAAGCAGGCGACCTATCAGGTGGAGTTGTTTGAGAATTTGTTCTTGACCGATCTCACGACAACTCGCCAGTTGAATGCGTATACCGAGCAAAATGAGATTTACCAGGACGCGACGTTCTTCACCAAGGGCACCAAACAGTTGGATGAGGTAATGGCGCGGGCAAATAAACTGCCGGTCAATTGGCAAAAGTATCAATTGAATAAGAATAGCCAGGAACTGGCTGGCGTGACTGGTGCGGTGAACGGCGTGTACGGCTTGATCGACGGTATGTTGTGGGCGACGGCGCTGGTCAGCGTTGCGGTGATCGGCATGGTGCTGTACTTGTGGATGAACGAGCGCAAGCGCGAGGCGGGCGTACTCTTGGCGACGGGCGTGCCGCAGTCAAAGATTGTGCTGCAATATGTCGCTGAGCTAGTGATGATCGCAGTGCTGAGCTTCGGTGCGTCGTACTTTACCGCCGGGCTGATTGCGCAACAAATGGGCGATCACGTGGTGTCGCAGGCGGCGCAGAATGCCACGCGTCAAGCTGGCAGTTCCCTCAACGGTGCGTCGCTCGGTGCTGACGCTGACTCGGTGACGTCATCACGCACGCTAGAAAAGGTGACGGTTGGTGTGCAACCGACGGATCTATTGGCGGTGTGGGGCGCTGGACTAGCGGTGATTATCATCGCGGTGCTCTTGGCCTCTCGACCAATTACTCAGTCAACGCCAAAAGAATTACTAACCGAAGTGGACTAGGGGCGAATGATGACGATTATCAAACGAGCCTGGACGGCTGTGACGCGTAAACGGCGTCGCAGCCTGACCATCGCCCTGATTATGACGCTGATTTTCACGCTGCTCATCGGCACGCTGACGGTGCAGCAGACGATGGCACAGCTGAAGCAATCGGTTGAGCGTAATATCCGCGCCGGTTTTAGTATCGCCAGCAAGCAGCCGTCGGGCGAGGTGCCGATGGATATCGCGCAGCGGGTGCAGCACCTGGACAAGGTCAAAGCGCACAATTTCCAGGCAGAAACCACTGCGGGACTGCCGGGTAAACAATTGATCGATACAGCAGGCAGCGGCGTGCAGCTGGATTCTAACGTGGCTGGCGAGGCGAAGGTGACGGGCGCGACACAGAGCGATTTGCTGAGCGAATTTACTGGTCGGTTCTACCAACTGGAGCGGGGTAAGCACATAACGGCGAACGATCACAATGCGGCATTGATTCATAAAACTCTCGCCGAGAAAAATGGTATCAAGCCAGGCGACAAGCTGGACATTACTAAAGACGGCCGGCGGATGACGGTGACTGTCATGGGTATCTTCAGCGGCAAAGGCGAAAAGCCAGCGGTCTTGCAGTCCGACATGGCGGAGAATCATCTCATCACCAATCTGGCTGCGGCGCAGCAGTTGACGGGTAGCCAGCAGTTGACACGGGCGACATATTTTTCCGAAAATCCGCATCAGCTAAAGTCGCTGACGGACCGCGTCAAAAGTCTACCAAACGTCGACTGGCAAAAATTCAGCCTAACCGACAACGGGGCGGTCTTTGCTGGGGTTCTCCAAAACATCGCTGGCATTCAAAACATTTTGACGATTGCTACCATCGGTGCAGCCGCGGCAGGACTGGCGGTACTGTCACTGGTGCTGGTGTTCTGGGTACGCGGCCGCTTGCATGAAATTGGCATCTTGCTATCCATCGGCACGTCAAAGCGGCAGATCATCGGGCAGTTCTTGGCGGAACTCGCAATCATCGCCGCAGTCAGCTCGGTGTTTGCGCTCGGTATCGGTTCGGTCGCCTCGTCGCAGATTTCTACCGCCCTCACAGCGCAAACCGACCAAAACCAGCGCGTAGAAAAGGCCGTAGTGCAAGCCGCGCCAATAGCAACTTATCTACAGGCTTTCACCTTCGGCTACGTAGTCGTTCTGCTGTCAGCCATCGCTGCCACCGCACCAATCATGCGCCAATCACCAAAGCAAATTTTAGCAAAAATAAGTTAGGAGTTATCATGTCATTACTTACTTTACGCGATATCATTTACTCATACGCCGACGGCACCAGCAACGTGCTCAACGGCATTAATTATCAATTTGAAAAAGGCAAGTTCTACGCCATCGTCGGTAGTTCTGGCGCTGGTAAATCGACCCTGCTCGGGCTACTAGCGGGACTGGACACGCCAACTGGCGGGCAGATTTTGTTCGACGATGAAGACATCGCTGAGCAAGGTTACTCGCATCATCGCAAACACAATATCTCGCTGGTGTTTCAGAATTATAACCTGATCGATTATCTGACGCCGCTGGAAAACTTGAAATTAGTTAATCCCAAGGCCACCAACGAAACGCTACATGCTATGGGCCTGGATGACGATCACATTCACCGTAATGTCATGAAACTTTCTGGAGGACAGCAACAGCGCGTAGCGATCGGTCGAGCGCTAGTATCCTCTGCACCGATCATCTTGGCAGACGAGCCGACCGGTAATCTGGACGAAACCACCGCTGCCGACATCATCGACATCCTGCGCCGGGCCGCCCACGAAAACGACAAGTGCGTCATCGTCGTCACCCACAGTAAACAGCTGGCCAAGCAGGCGGATGTGGTGTTGAAGCTGAAGGATAAGAAGCTGAAAGCGTAAAAATAGCTTCCAAAAAATACACGTTTTTAATATAGCTCGAAAGAGCTATATTTTTATAGTTCCGGACCCTAAGTCAAGTTAGTAAGTGTATAATAATTAGCATAATGAGAGTTAATTATTTACAATTATCAAATATCCTTAGCTTCAAACATGAGGAGGACATAAACAATGCTTTTAAGATTGAATTTGATCCAGATCTTAACATTATTATTGGCGAAAATGGATCTGGCAAGTCAACGGTTTTAGAAGCCATGAATCTTGTATTTACGAGGACTTTATTTAAGCGCATAACTAACAAATATAATGATAATCCTCCATATACTATGTATAGTAAACAAGCTACAATTGAAGTTGATAATAATTATTCTAACAGAACATTGCATCTTAGGCTTCAACCTAATTGGAATTCAGGATCAGAACAGCAAACCATAAAGTTGTCAATTACGCTTGATAATATTGATAAAAGTAACATCAAGCATATTGTAGAAAACTATAGTTATATAAAAAAGATTCTTGATGCGTATTCAAGTATAGGTATGCCCAAGTTTTCTATCTTAAATGGTGACATGGATGTTGATATAACTATTATATTTCAACACACTAAATACGAAGCAGACGCTACATATAATGTTATCTACGCTGATTCGGTGCCAAAATATATACAGTTTTACTTGGAATATTATTATGCAATTAATGAAGCTATAGATATACACAACCAAGAAAATACCGATAATATAATAGCGCCTCTTGGAAATACTTTTTCCATACTATCAGCTTTCCGCAATTACAGTAACTTTGACCCTCGGGCTCCTTTATATACTGGCTACGATTCTTTAGGCAATACACTGCAGAATGCAAAAAATAGCCTTACCTCTTCTAGCATCAACGAACAACCCTCAGGCGAGCCTGCTATATTTAATTTTGTAAAATTAAGACTTGGTGAAAAACATTTTAGATTGATGCAGGAAGGTAAAAATATAAAAGACGCCACTGTCGCTGTGAACAGCTTGCCGCTGATTACAAATATAAATGAAAAGCTAAAATTATTAAATCTAAAGCTTTCTATAAAACCGGCAAACATACGAATATGGTCGTACGAATTTAGGTTTCAAGACACGAAGAATAACAGAGAGTTGGGCGACATAAACAATCTTAGCGCTGGACAAAAATCGATCCTACATTTAATATTTGAAGCTTACGGTCAAGGCGAGTTAAAGGGCGGCTTGATTATTATCGATGAGCCAGAGATCCACCTACACTACCAATTCCAATCTGAATATCTGAAAATACTTGAAGAATTAGCAGACAAACAAGGGATTCAATGCATTCTGGTAACTCATTCGGAAGGATTTATAAGCAACAAGACAATAGGACATGTCAAACGATTCTCGCTAAATGAAGAGCGTAACTCTGTAGCGTATGCGCCTGAAATAACAGAAGACCAAAAGGGGCTTATAAAAATATTAAATAATACGCAGGCGGCGCGGGTACTATTCTTAAACAAGGTACTATTGGTTGAGGGTCAAGATGATGAATATTTCTTTAGAGATGTCGTAAAAAGATTACAGCCAGAGTTCAGTCAAAATATCACTATATATGGAGTAAACGGTAAAGATAATATATCATCATTAAATTCTCTTTCGTTCAAAGATTTTTTTGAATCTTTTGGGCTAAAGGTTTATTTTATCAAGGATTTAGACGCCACAGGGAAAGATCTTTATCATTATAAAAATCAGAAATCATTAAAAACAGATGAAGAGAATAGTAAGTATAGAGAAGAGCATCTTGATGTAGATGAGAAAATAGAATCAAGATATCCATTTGGTGAATTTTATTTGAAGAAAGGAGCTATTGAACAGTACACTGGAAAGCCAAAAGGCATTGCACATGTAATTGATTTTTGTGAAAATGATATGGATAATTTTCTAAACAGCGATGACGACAAAGCAGAGGAAATTCGTAAAATTATAGACGCAATTTCAGAATAAGAGATTTAGAGTCTGTAATTAAGTTTAAGTATGAAAGCTAATAGCAATATGCACGATGACATTGTAATAAAACTAACAAAACTTGCTGAGGGCAACGAGACTTACGCTGAGTTTAATAAGCGTATTGTCAATACCAAGATGTCAGTCATCGGTGTGCGGGTACCTGATTTGCGGCGGCTGGCGAGGGAGCTGGCGTCTGATATGAGTGCAGCGGACATCAGCGAATTGCTGACGGTCCAGAACGGATCTTTCGACTACGTGTTATTGTGTGGATTATTGATTACGCACGCTCGACTTGACGATCAGACGGCGATTGATTTGACCAAGCAATATTTGCCCCGCGTTGATTCGTGGGCGCACATTGACGTGTTTGTCGATAAAAAGCGACGATTTGCCGGTGAATCGTGGTGGAATTTTGCGCTGGAATGTTTGCGGAGTGAGGCTGAATTGACGGTACGCTACAGCGTGGTCTCTTTGATGACTAATTTTCTGGATGAGGCGCATATCAATCAGGTTTTTGCAGCACTGCGCGACATCACGCACGATGGTTACTATGTCAAAATGGCGTTGGCTTGGCTATACGCCACGGCGGCGGTAAACTTTTTTGAGCTGACGCTGGCTGAACTAGAAAACGGACATGTTGATGTCTGGACGCGCAACAAAGCCTATCAAAAAATGCGCGAATCACGGCGATTTACACCCGAACAGCAGTACATCATTGCTTCGCATAGAGCAAAAGAATATTGCTAATCATCGCCAGCTTGTAGCCTGGCTTTACAAAAGTCGAATAGTTATAGATAAGATGGTATACTGGTAACTAGTATGAAAGTCAGCCTAAATCTTATCAAACAATTGATTAATTTTGAATTACCGCCGGTAAATGAGTTGGTGGCGCGGGTCAATCAGCAACTCGGCGGCGTCGAAGAAGTGATCGACCTCAAGGCCAAATATGGCGGCGCGCGAATCGTTCGGGTTGTTGAATGTGTCAAACATCCTGATGCTGATCGGCTGAGCGTGACTAAGATTGACGATGGCGGCGTGGTCGCCGATGTACCGCGTGATGAGAACGGGCTGGTGCAAGTGGTATGCGGCGCGCCAAATGTGCATGCGGGCATGTGGGCTATTTGGCTGCCGCCGAAAAGCACGGTGCCGGCGAGTTTTGATGAAGACGAGCCATTCGTGCTGGATGCGCGGCCACTGCGCGGCGTGCTCAGTCAAGGTATGTTGGCGGCGGCGGATGAGCTGGATATTGGCACGGATCACGAGGGAATCGTTGAGATTCATGAACACGATCTGCCGGCGGGTGTTGAACTTACGGTAGGTGCGAGTTTTGCGGAAGTGTTTGGGCTGGACGATTACGTGCTGGACATTGAAAACAAGATGTTCACCCACCGGCCGGATTGCTTTGGTCAATTGGGTGTAGCGCGCGAGATTGCTGGGATTTTTCATCATAAGTTCGTCAGCCCTGAGTGGTATCAGTCAGAACAGCAGTTCACGAGCGCCGAGGAGCTGGATTTAACGGTCACTAATGACGCACCAGAATTAGTGCCGCGCCTTATGGCAGTAGCAATTCGTGATATTACTGTGCGGCCAAGCCCGCTGTGGCTGCAGTGTCGGCTCGTGGCGATGGGTGGCAAGCCGATTAACAACATTGTTGATGCCACGAATTACATCATGCTGATGACGGCGCAGCCAACGCATGCCTATGATTATGATAAATTACGTGGACATAAACTCGAGGCGCGGCTGGCTCGTGATGTCGAGAAAGTTAGTCTGCTCAATGGCAAGGAGTATGAGCTGACGATGGACGATATCGTCATCGCTGATGGCGAGGGTGTGATCGGTCTGGCGGGAATTATGGGTGGTACTGACACTGAAGTTTCGAATAGCACGAAAAACATCGTTTTGGAATGCGCTAATTTTGATATGTATGCACTGCGTCGCACGGCCATGCGCCATGGTATTTTCACTGATGCTTTGACGCGGTTTAATAAGGGGCAATCGCCGCTCCAAAATGCTGCCGTGCTGAAACAGCTGATGAGTATGGTTGGCGGAGAGCAGGCGAGCGAAGTGTTTGATTTGAAGCAATTTAGTGACGAGCTTGATGATTATTTTGATGGAAAATACACACCAGCAAATATTGATATTGATAGTAAGTTTATCAATGAGAGATTAGGCTTGTACTTATCTGGCGATGATATTTGCGACTTGTTGAATAGCGTAGAAATAAAGAGTTATGGTCCGGAAGAAGAATTGGGTTATATTTGCATCCAATCGCCATTCTGGCGTACTGACCTTGAACTGCCAGAAGACATTGTCGAAGAAGTCGGCCGGCTGTATGGCTTTGATAAATTGCCGCGCCAACTGCCACGTCGTAGCATTAAACCAGCACCGGAAAATGTGCGTCGTGAACTAAAAAACGCCGTTCGCCACAGTCTGTCACGTGCTGGTGCTAATGAAGTCTTGACCTACAGTTTTGTTCACGAACGCATCCTGAAAAATGCCGAGCAGGACGTTACTCAGGCATACAAATTATCAAACGCCCTCAGTCCTGGCCTGCAGTACTATCGCCTGACGGTGCTGCCGAGTTTGCTCGACAAGGTTCACGCCAACATCAAGGCTGGTCATGATGAATTTGCCTTGTTTGAAATGGGTAAAGGTCACAGCGAAATGCATGGCCTAGGCGAAGATGGCTTGCCAGAAGCCAGCCAGTTCACCGACATCGTCTATGCTGCCAAAAAGCCAGGCACGGGTGCGCCATTTTACAAAATTCGTCGCTTGGTTGAGCAGCTAGCACGTGATCTTGGTGCCGAGTTAGTATTCAAGCCGCTTGAACAAGAGCGTAATTTCCCAGTCACGGCACCGTTTGAACAATCACGCAGTGCACTGGTCGAGACAGCCGACGGGCGGTTTATCGGCATGGTTGGAGAATTGAAACAGTCGGTCATCAAGAATTTCAAGTTGCCGGCATACGTAGCGGCGGCGAGTTTGGACACAGCTGGCTTGGAGGCTGTTTACGCCAAGCGAGGTAATCATTACCAACCGCTCAGCCGTTACCCATCGACCAGCCGCGATATTTCTCTCAAACTGCCAGCTCAGGTTAATTATGCGTCGGTGTATGGCTGCGTTAAGAACGTTATAGATAGCCACCAAGAGCTGCAAATTGTCATTACGCCAATTTCAATTTACCAACCAGAGGACGATAATTCGACGAAAACTATTACTTTCAATATAAAGTTTACCAGCCTAGAGCGTACACTGACCGACAAAGACATCACGCCGATAATCGAGGAGATCGTTGCTGCGGCGGCCGAACTCGGTGCGGTGCAAGCTTAGTTTCGAGTGATTGTTGTGCTTGACCAAAATTGATATAATTGGAGGAGTAAATAAAAGGAGGATTATGGCAACAAGTAAAAGCCAAAGGATAGGCATTTGGGTGATTGCCGGCATGATGTTTTTAGGAACTGTTGGCGGATTTATCGCTATGATGGTACAGCCAGGTAATGACGCCAAAGACCAGGCAGCACTGAAGAAGGCGCAGGATGAGTACACTAAAGCCAACGATGAACATAAGAAAAAAGTAGAAGCTCAGGCGGGCGAACTGAGTCAAAAATACTACAGTAAATTTTCTGAGTTTAGTTCGCGAGTCGGTGCGTTTGAGGCGGGCGGTGTTAAAGAACTTGGCAAAGAAGATTTGGTGGAAGGTGATGGTACAGAAGTCAAGGACGACACCAAATTTGCAGTGTATTACATTGGCTGGAACGCCAAAGGTGAGGTTTTTGACCAATCAATCGCTGATGGTAAATTGAAAGAGCCGCTTGCCATAGATGGTCCAGCAAAAACTTCGGTAATTCAAGGCTGGAAAGAAGGTTTAATTGGTATGAAGATTGGTGGCGTACGCGAATTGACAATTCCAGCTGACAAGGCTTACGGAAATCAGGCTCAGGGCGACAAAATCCCTGCCAATTCACCACTGAAGTTTGCCATCATGGCTATTGAAAAACCAGTAGAAATTCCGCAGCCAGAAATGCCAGAAATCATCAAACAATATTATAGGTCAAGGGGGCTAAATGTCTAAAGAAGTTATCATCGTTGGCGCTGGTCCAAGCGCACTCACGGCCGCAATTTATCTGTCGCGCGAGGACGTGCCGACGACACTGTATGAACGCGGAGTCGTTGGTGGTATGGCAGCCATCACTGATCAAATCGACAACTACCCAGGCTTTGCTGAGGGTGTGACTGGCATGAAATTGGCGTCCGAGCTGCAGCAGCAAGCTGAGCGATTTGGCGCGGATATTGAGTACGGCGACGTCACGGAACTGAAGCAGGTTGACGGCGAATTGGAATTGACGATTGATGGTCAGCCAGTGCGAGCCAAGGCGGTACTGCTGGCAACTGGCTCAAATCACCGCAAGCTGGGCGTACCTGGCGAAGACGAATTGTACGGCCGCGGCGTGCATTACTGTGCGACGTGTGATGGCGCATTTTACCGCGACAAGCGTTTGATCGTCGTTGGCGGTGGCAACTCGGCAGTGCAAGAAGCGATATTTTTGACTCGCTACGCCAGCCATATTGACCTGTTGGTGCGCAGCGAATTACGCGCCAGCGATGTCCTGCAAAAAGAACTACAAAAGTATGTCGATGAGGGTAAAATTACCGTCCATATCGGTGCGACAACTGATGAAATTATCGTCAAAGATGATAAGTTTTACGGCGTCAAATCGACCCAAAACGGCGAGCAAAAAGAATTTACTGCAGACGGTCTGTTCGTCTTCATCGGCCTCATCCCGAACACGCAGTTCTTGGCTGACTCAGACGTTGAACTAGATCTTGGCGGACACATTGTTACTGACGAACATTTGCGTACCAATGTCCCTGGTGTCTTTGCTTCGGGCGATGTCCGTTCGGGCGCGACCATGCAAATTGCTTCGGCGGTTGGCGAGGGTGCAGTGGCAGCGTTGCAGATTCGTGAATATTTACAAGAAAAAGCCAGAGAGGAGTAAATCATGGCAGACTTTAACCAAATTTTGACACCGGGTGACGTAGAAAACGGCATCGTCAATGTTGTCGTTGAGATCCCGCAGGGCTCAAATCACAAAATCGAGTGGAACCGTGAGCTGGCAGTCATGCAGCTGGACCGCGTTGAGCCAGCAATTTTCGCCAAGCCAACTAACTATGGTTTCATCCCGCAGACATTGGACGAGGACGGCGACGAATTGGATGCTTTAATTATCACTGACCAGCCGCTGACAACAGGCATTTTCATGGAGGCGAAGGTTATCGGTGTGCTGGAATTTGTTGATGATGATGAGGTTGACGACAAGGTGATCGTGGTGCCAGCTGATGACCGCAATACTGGCGATGCTATCAACTCATTGGAAGATTTGCCGCCACAACTACTCAAGCAAATTGAACATCATTTCAATCACTACAAAGACATGAAGAAGCCAGGCTCAACAGTCGTCAAAGGATTTGGTGATGTTGAACGCGCCAAGCAAATCATTCGCGATTCAATCACCCGCTGGAACGAGCAAGCGTAAAACTTTTTGCTCATCTATTTCGGAATAATGACGAAACGCCGTCGGTTAATCCAGTCAAATGTCCGAGTACGCCGCCGCTTTTTGACAATTGCATACGCAGTTTGTCTTTGGCGTGCGGCGTGATGACCATGTCGCGCCAGGCCAGTTTTGGCTTGGCGGATTTGCTGGTTAAGACTTCGACGACATCGCCGTGTTGTAGCTCGTAATTGAACGGTTTCATTACGCCATTGACCTTGAAGCCACTGGCGTGTGCTGCGATGTCAGAGTGAATGCGGTAAGCGTAATCCAGCGGGAGGGCACCACTTGGCAGATCGTAAATGTCGCCTTTTGGAGAATAGACGAAAATGCGGTCTGAGAACAATTTCATGCGGAACTTGTCAGAGTCAAACCGTTTACCTTCGCCCGCCAACGCTGCCGCTTCCTGAAGCTCGCGAATCCATGACAAATCTGCTGGCATAGAACCTATGCGACCTTTTTTGTAAGCGTCGGTCAATTTCTGCTCATTGTAATGGAAGCTGGCCGCCAAACCACGCTCAGCGTATTCGTGCATTTCTTTGGTGCGAATTTGAAATTCAACAATTTGCCCACTCGGCGTTTGCACGGTGGTGTGTAGACTTTGGTAGCCATTCGGCTTGGGGTTGGCAACATAGTCTTTGATTCGCTCGTACATCGGCTGATACATGTCGTGTAGAATTCCTAACACCAAATAACCTGTTGACAAATCATCGACAATGACTCGCAGGGCGATCAAATCATAAATCTTATCAATATCGCCGACCTTATCGAGTTTTTTGAACAGGCTGTAGACGCTTTTGACGCGGCCATCCATCTGGAAAACCAGCTTCTCTTCCTTTAGTCGTGCTTCAACTTCACGGCGAACACGATCCAGTTTTCGCTGCGATTTTTTCAATCGGCTATCCATCAAACTTTTGGTGCGGTGAAAATCTTTTGGCATCAAATATTTGAAGCTCAATTCTTCCAGCTGCACCCGCACCCGTCCCATGTTCAATCGGTCTGCCAGCGGTGCAAACACCTCGATCGTCTCGCGGGCAATTTTCTTCTGCTTCTCTGGCGACATAAACTGCAGCGTCCGCATATTGTGCAGCCGATCCGCCAGTTTGATGATAATCACCCGTACGTCTTCGCCCACCGCGATCATCAATTTAGTCAAATTGTCCTTGGTGTGCGGCAAATAGCTGTCCAGACTACGCATGCCAGCACGTGCCTGCGAAACCTTAGTCACACCATCCACCAAAAACGCCACATCTCGTCCAAATAAACTCTCCAGCTCATCCAGCGTTGCGTCAGTATCCTCAACCGTGTCATGTAGCACACCCGCCACCACCGTGTAGATATCCATGCCCCACTCAATCAAAATCTCGGCCACCGCCAGCGGGTGATTGATATACGGCTCGCCGCTTTTGCGTTTTTGTCCAGCGTGCTTTTCAGTCGCATAGTCAATCGCGCTTGCCAAGACCAGCACTGGCACTTCGTCGTACTTTTGCTCGGCTATTGATAGTAATTCTTCGCGCGTCATATGTTTATTATACAACTTTGTAGTATAATTAAGAAAAGCTAAAGCGAAATATCTAACAGGGAGGGCATATGTCAGTAACAAGAATAGCAATTAATGGCTTTGGACGGATTGGGCGTAATGCCTTTAAGATTGCACGTGAGCGAAGTGACCTAGAGATTGTCGCGATTAATGATTTAACAGACACGAAGACGCTGGCGTACTTACTCAAGCATGACAGCAATTATGGTGAGTACAGTCGGCAGGTTGATTTTACGGAGAATGAGCTGATTATTGAAGGTCAATCCGTTAAAGTTCTAGCAGAGAAAGATCCAGCGAATTTGCCGTGGGGTGAGATGAATGTTGACGTAGTGATTGAATCGACTGGCTTCTTTACTGACAAAGAGGGCGCGGGCAAGCACTTGACTGCCGGCGCCAAGCGCGTGGTTATCAGCGGGCCGACCAAATCCGACGGCGTCGATACAATTGTGCTAGGTACGAATGACAGCAAGATCAAGGACGCGACGCCGATAGTTTCTAATGCCAGCTGTACGACCAATAGCTTGGGTGCGGTGATGGCGGTTCTGGACGCAGAATTTGGCGTGGAAAAATCAATGCTGACGACGGTGCATAGCTACACCGCCAGCCAAAGATTGCAAGATGCGCCTGCTAAGGATCTCCGCGAGGGTCGCAACGCGGCTGAAAATATGGTGCCGACAACGACAGGCGCGGCTATCGCCGTAACGAAAACTTTGCCGCAACTAACTGGCAAGTTTGACGGTCTGAGCGTGCGCGTACCGACTCCAGTGGTGTCGCTTAGCGACGTGACGGCGCTTCTCAGGAAAGATGTGACTGTCGAGCAGGTGAATGAAGCCTTCAAAAAAGCTGCACAAAGTAATTTTTACCAGGGTATTTTGGGGGTTTCTGAGGAACCTTTAGTTAGTCGCGATTTTATTGGTAGCTCATATTCGGGAATTGTTGACTTGCCACTCACCAAAGTCGTTGGGGGTAATTTGATAAAAGTCATGGTTTGGTATGACAATGAGTGGGGCTATTCAAACCGGCTGGTTGAACTGGTGGCAGATGTTGGACACTACTTGAAAAAGAGTGAATAAAACCCTATTCTAAAAATGAAATAACCCCGCACCGTGATAGTGCGGGGACGCCGGTATTTCCAGCGGTTTTACAGAAAATTTATCTTAGTGCGCCTTCTGCTAGCGCGAGACTCTTTAGTTTCGGATTTCGACCGACACAATGTCGGTCGGCCTGACCAAGAACACCCCATCTTCTGTTTTGAGTTCAACAACAGAGTTATCTGTGGCTTCTCCTAGCATTCTGGACAGATGTTCTACCAGATCCCTAGTGTCCTCGAAGCCGTATGTGATTTTCGTGGCGAATGACCGGCCATTGCTGAGAGTGAACTTTACCTTCATCTCTTCACTTCCTTTCGGGAAGATACTCAAAGCTAAAGGGCGACTTCCGCCCTAAGACAAAACTTTGAGCAAAAGTTAATATATATATCATACAAGCCACAAAATGTCAATACTTTTTGTCAAATAGGCATGCTTCACCCCTGGAGTAATCTCCGACTTTCCCTTGCAAAAATCACCGAAAACGCTTATACTAAAATTATGAAAATCTACCTCGGATCTGACCACCGCGGCTTTATGTTGAAGGAAAAAGTTTTTGCCTATTTGGTTAAAAATGGCTATGATGTTCAAGACGTCGGCGGTGTAGAATTAAATCCTGATGACGATTTTCCGCAATTCGCGCAGGCGGCGGCGTTGAAGGTCATTGGCGATGATAGTAAAGATCCGCGTGCGATATTAATTTGCGGCGGCGGTCAAGGAATGTGCATGGCGGCTAACCGGTTCAAAGGAATTCGTGCCAGTGTGATTTGGGATGCGTTTGAGGCGAAGATGACTCGTCAAGATAATGACTCAAATGTATTGTGTCTGCCAGCGCGAATTTTGGAAGACGATGAATCAGCCTGGAAGGGCATTGTAGAAACGTGGCTGAACACTCCGTACGCTAATGCTCCACGCTTTAATCGGCGCAATGCGCAGTTGGATGAATTGTCATGAGCGCTGTAATTGCCCCGGCTATTTTGGCAGAAAACGCCGCTCAGTATAAAGAGCAAGTTGATAGGATAACTGGTTTTGTTGAGCGGGTACATATTGATATTTCTGACGGTGAATTTGCGCCAACGTTGACGGTCGGTATTCAGGAATTATGGGCGCCCGAGGGTTGGACAATTGATATTCATGCTATGGTCAACAATCTGGAGGAATATATACCGAAGTTGATTGCCCTAAGACCACATATGATTATAGTCCACGCGGAAGCCACGGGCGATGTAAAAACGGCGCTTATGCAGATTCGTCAGGCTGGTATCATGGCTGGCCTAGCGTTATTAAAACCAACGGTGCCGCGGACTGTCGAAGAATTTATAAAGCTCGCTGACCATGTAATGATTTTTAGTGGCGAGTTGGGTAGATTTGGCGGAACTGCCAGTTTGATGCAGTTGGAAAAAATTCAACTCATTAAAGCCATTAATCCTAACGTGGAAATTGGTTGGGATGGCGGTGTTTTAGTGGATAATGCATATAGCCTGGTGCAGGGCGGTGTTAATGTCTTAAATGCTGGCGGCGTTATCCAAAAATCATCAGATCCGCATGCTATTTTTTCTAAATTACAGCAGGAAATTAACAAGACGAGCGTGCTTTAATGTCTGATTATCAACTAAACGAATTGAGAGAAATATCCCAAACCTTGCGTCAGTCGATTATTCATGAATTAGTGACAGCTGGTTCTGGACATGCGGCTGGATGTCTGGGTTTTGCGGATGTTATGGCGGTTCTTTATTTTCACGTCATGCGTATAGATCCTAAAAATCCTGATTGGCAAGATCGAGATATTTTTGTGATGAGTAACGGCCACTATGCGCCGCTTCTGTACGCCACTTTGGCGGAGCGAGGGTTTTTTGATAAAAAAGAGTTAGCTAATTTAAGGAAATTTGGCTCTAAACTTCAGGGTCATCCAGAACGCGGTAGTTTGCCTGGCGTTGAAACGACAAGCGGTCCTTTGGGCTGTGGCTTAAGCCAGGCCGCTGGCATGTCGTATTCATTGAAATATTTAGGCGGTAATCCCCAGCGGTTCGTTTATTGTAGCCTGGGCGATGGCGAGCTTAATGAAGGCAATATTTGGGAAGCGGCGATGTTTGCTACGAAATATGATTTGTCAAATATAATTGCGATTATTGATAGGAATAATATTCAGATTGGTGGCGATACGGAAAAAGTTATGCCGCTAGGAAATTTGGCGGACAAGTGGCGGAGTTTTGGCTGGTTTACGCAGGAAGTCGACGGACATGATTACGAGGCAATTGTAAAAGCGATTGACGTGGCAAAAATTTCCCATCAGCCGAATGTGATCATTGCACATACAATTCCTGGATTTGGTGTTGATTTTATGGAATATGATTACCAATGGCATGGAAAAGCCCCAAATGCCGAGGAGGCCAGGCGTGCGCTTATTCAGCTAGGTGAAAAAGGAGATGTCAAGTGAGTTTTCTGAGAGAAGATTGGCGGCAATCAGAGACTGCAGCTATTCGCATTGGTTTTGGCGAAGGATTAACAGACGTCGCTAAGAAGAATAATCTAGTGGTGGCGCTGAGTGCGGATTTGATGGAAAGCGTCGGCTTTGGTGAATTTGCTAAGGAAATTGGTAGTCCTAGGGCGATTGAAGTTGGTGTGGCGGAGCAGAATTTGGTAACAGTGGCGTCTGGGTTAGCTGCCATGGGTAATATTCCATTTGCAGCCAGTTATGCGGCGTTTAGTCCGGGGCGGAATTGGGAACAGATTCGGACGACTATTTGTTTGAATAATCAGCCAGTCAAGTTGGTTGGTTCACATGCTGGGTTGAATGTTGGCGCGGACGGTGCGACGCATCAGATGTTAGAAGATATTGCGTTGATGCGCAGTTTGCCAAACATGGTGGTGTTGGCGCCAGGTGACGCTAATGAAGCCAAGCTGATGGCGGCGGCAATGGCTGGCGACAAGCGTCCGAATTACGTAAGATTACCGAGAGAAAAAACGCCATTGTTTTTGAACCAGACGACATTTGAAATTGGTAAGAGCTACTCTCTGCGTCAGGGTAAAGACGTTGCGCTATTGGGAACGGGCGTGATGACGTATCAACTGTTATTGGCGGCAGAAAAATTGGCGAAAGAATATAACATTCAGGCGGAGGTTGTTCATTTTCCGACGATTAAGCCGCTGGACGAGGATGCTGTGCTTGATGCGGCTCAAAAATGCCAAGCTGTCATTACGGCGGAAGAGGGGCAGATTGTTGGTGGATTTGGCTCAAGCGTGGCAGAAGTTCTTAGTGAGAATTTGCCGGTGAAGATGAAGCGAATTGGCGTCAATGATACATTTGGCGAGTCTGGTAAGATGTCTGAATTGTGGAAAAAGCACGGTTTGGATGTCGATTCAATTGTTTGTAGTGTTGTCAATTTTCTCCAGTGAAAAACCCGCCAGGAGCTACTGCCAAGATCTAATTAAAGACCTCAAAGCAAGTAGTCCTGACGGGTGTGTCACCTGTGGTCGTGCCTACGGTCATTGTGATCGTATTTGTGGTGGCTATGGTTTATTCCACATACGATCACGGGGATCATGATGGTCCATAGTACGAGCGTTACTCCTCCGAGCGGCCCGTAGGCCGATAGTAGGCAGAAGAAAGCTGTCCACCATACTACACAGAGTAGCACGACGATGGCGATAAATGCATCGAACGTGAATTTAGCAATCTTCGCGATAGGGCTCATTTTCTTCCTTTCCGAGAAGGGGCGCTCAAGACCAAAGGGCGACTTCCGCCCTAAGACAAACCTTGAGCGAGAGCCATTTTATATTACCACCAAAACAACATGATGTCAATTCTCTTGGCATAGCGGGCGGTAATTGATATAATTACCATAAGTATTTTAGGGGGCAGTATGGGATTATCGATTTCAGAGATTCGGAAAAACACGACGCGGGCGCGTCATTTAATGCAGCGGACACGGGCGCAGCGTTTTGCGGTTGGGGCGTTTAATATTGACAATCAAGAGACGCTAATTGCGGTGGCGCGGGCGGCACAAAAGCTCCAATCGCCAGTGTTGGTTGAGGTTTCTGACGCCGAAGTGAAAGCTATGGGGCTAGAGAACGTACGCGATTTAGTGGATAACTATAAAGCTGAATACGACATCGAGATGTATTTAAATCTGGATCACGGGCCGACGGTTGAGGGCTGCAAACGAGCCATTGACGCTGGCTATGAGTTTGTGCACATCGATATTTCCCAGGCAAATCACGATGCTTCCGACGAGGAAATCATCGCTAAAACCCGCGAGGTCGTCGATTACGCCAAGTTTACTGGCGCCTTGGTAGAGTCCGAGCCACACTATTTTGGTGGCAGCTCTAATGTTCATACCGAAGCCATTGATTATGAAGAGATTAAGAAAACTTTTTCTACACCAGACGGCGCGCGAGCGTTTGTCGAGGCGACGGGGATTGATACCTTTGCGGCGGCAGTGGGCAATCTGCACGGTAAATATCCAGTGCCGAAAGTTCTAGATTTGGAATTGTTAGCACACATCCGCGAGGCGTTGCACTGTCAGATTTCACTCCACGGCGGGTCGGGTACGCCGCTTCATTACTTTGAGGAAGCGGCGAAAATTGGCGTTTCGAAAATCAATATTAACTCAGATATGCGTTACGCTTTTCGCACCACACTGGAAAAAACTTTGCGTGAAAATCCAAATGAATACGCTATTGTTAAGTTGATGCCCCCAGTCTACGCAGCTGTCCAGGAGGTAGTAGAGTCAAAGATAAAGGCCTTTAATTCTACGGGAAAGGCGGTGGTGTAATGGCAAAAATTATTACTGTCGGTGCTGCTATCCAGGACGTTTTTTTGAGCCAATCGGACGCATTAACGCCAGTGTGTGAAAGTCCAGAGCATTGTTTTGCGCGACTGGATTTGGGCGCAAAGGCTGACGTTAATCAAATTCACTTTGCGACCGGTGGTGGCGCTACAAATGCCGCGGTAACTTTCGCCAGACAGGGTCATTATGTTAGTTTTATGGGCGCAATTGGTCATGATCCAGCCGGTCAGGCCGTTTTGGCTGATTTGGATAAGGAAAATATTGATACGCATTTGGTTCGATATTCCCCAAAGTACAGCACGGGATACTCTGTATTACTCCTGGCCTCAAATGGCGAAAGGACAATTCTAACGTACCGCGGAGCTTCAACTCATTATCATGAGGCGGACTTTGATTTATCTGATGAAGATGCAGATTGGTTGTATGTTTCAACTTTGGCAGGCAATATGCCGATGCTTCATAAATTATTTCACCAGGCCAAACGTCGTGATATGAAGATTTGTTTTAATCCTGGAAAAAAAGAATTGGCACAGAAAGAAAAATTATTAGGACTTTTATCTGATGTTGATGTCTTAACTTTAAATAAGGAAGAGATGCAGCAACTAGTATCGGGCGACGGGCTGGAGGTCTTGGTGCGACGGGGGTTAAGGCTGGTCCCAGTAGTGTTGGTGACGGACGGAGTTAATGGTTCAATGGCCAGTGACGGAAAGACTATTGTGCGAGCCTTAATGTACGACGACAGCCCTTCAATTGACAGAACGGGCGCTGGTGATGCCTTTGCGTCTGGATTTCTGAGTGAATGGGCGAGGAGCGGTAATTTGAAAAATTCTGTAATAACGGGTAGCGCAAATGCTAGCTCGGTTGTTATGAAAATTGGGGCGAAAGCTGGTATTTTATATGCCGGTACGCCACTTCACACTATGCCAATTCAAGAAAGGGAGCTATAATGGCGCAAAACTTGGGAAAACTATTAGGAGATGATGCTAAAAAACGTCGTGCCTTGACTGAGCTTAGGCAGATGACGCGTGATGACAGTGATGTGCGATTGATTGCGGAAATATTAGCTAGGGCGCATTCGATTATTCGCTCTTTAGGACTTGACCCGACAAACGCAACAGCAGAGGAAATTTATCAGTCACTCATGGCTATTGCGCCAAAAATAGACAAGTGGGCGCCATTTAAAGCTTCTGAGTGGGTGCTTCTGGATGTCGACGGTCAAGTGATATCATTTAACCCGATTGACGTTGTGAATAATTATCATTGTCAATTGCCTCTTGGTAGGCAGCAGACGACTCACGGTAAGCGAGGATTAGGCTTTGAAATTACGCGTCGCTATAAAAACCACCCGCGCACGCATAATCCTGCGGTTGAGCGAGTGGTCTGCCAGGGCGGAATCTGTTGGATTGAGCCAAAATCTAAGAAATAGTTCAGCAGTCGCAACAAGTTCGCCGATTTTTAATGACACTGATTATTTCTGGGATATTTTCCGTGATGGTGTAGATTTTTTCATCACCGTCAGAGATCAACTCACTAGGAAGCATATTGCTGCGAACAAAATCGTCCCATTTACCCCAAAACTTTTTGTCAAATAGAATAATCGGTGCTGAACTCATTTTTTTGGTCTGTGTTAAGGTGATGATTTCACATATTTCGTCCATCGTCCCAAAGCCGCCCGGGAAACAAACGTAGGCATCGGCCAGCAGTGTCATAACAATTTTACGCGGTGCGAAGTGAGTAAAGGCAAAAGAGTCTGTTGTGTATTTGTTGAGCGACTGTTCGTGCGGCAATCGGATATTAAAACCGATTGACTGCCCGCCAGCTTCTATGGCGCCACGGTTGGCTGCCTCCATGATTCCGCCACCACCACCGGTGATAATTGTATAGCCGTCTTTCGCTAATTGAAAAGCTAGGTCTTTGGCTTTCTGGTAATATTCGCTATCTTCGCTTATCCTGGCTGAGCCAAAAAAGGTTACTGTTTTATGATATTTTTGGAGAATTTCATAGCCGGCATGGATTTCTTCATCAACATCTCCTAAGCGGAACATGGCAGCCTGGAGCTGCAGCTCGCGTGGAATACAAACATTTTTCGGTGTCATTATTATCCTTTTTATTCTATAATTTTAACTTTACTACTATATCATAAAATGGTTATGGCTGCAATGAATTGACAGTAGGCAGGTGGCAGTATAAAATCAAAACCACAATTTAAATGGAGGGTTAAATATGGATAATAAACCAACGGCTAATAAATGGTTGATTGCGACGGTGATTGTTATGGGGTTAGTTATTATTGGTCTGGTAACTTGGATTATTGTAGGAGCACTGAATAAGGATAAGGGTACTGACTCTTCTGTAAAAACTATCGAGACAAAGAAAGATTCGTCTAGACTATCAGACAAAACCAGAGAAGAAGACACAAAGCCGTCAGATGAATCTAAGAAAAAATATAAAGATTTTCGCACTGGGAGAGACGGTACTGACACTAAGCTAACTTCAGTAAGTGATGTTGATAAGTTGGATATAGACGATTCTCTAAAGAAGTTCTTGAAATCTAAAGTTGGCCAGCCAATTCCAGAGCGCGAAGGTTACACTTATGAGCCAGTCATTGATCGCGCATACGGAAAATACGCAGCAGTTTATGGTCTAGCAAATGCCTATACGATAATTGGACCAAAAAATGGCACGGGTGAAATTGGTATAGTCGCAGGCACACAACAGAGTTATATACCATGCTCAGACCTAAAAGCTGCGCTAGTTCCGAGTTGCTTGGTCGATGGCAAGTGTGAAGTTTCTGGCACGCCTCAGACTTACGAGCAAGACTAGTTTTTGTAAATATAGTAGAATAGAGAGGTGAACAAATTTCGCCTCTCTTCTTCGTACCAGCCGACCGGCGACCAGCCGACGGCGATTGCTCAGTTGATGGATGGTTTGGAGCGGGGCGAGCGCGAGCAAACGCTGCTGGGCGTGACGGGGTCGGGTAAGACCTTTACCATGGCGAATATCATCGCTCGAGCCAATGTGCCGACGTTGGTGCTGGCGCATAACAAGACCTTGGCGGCGCAGCTGTTTTCTGAGTTTAAGGAGTTTTTTCCGGACAATGAGGTGCATTATTTTGTCAGTTATTTTGATTATTATCAGCCAGAAGCCTACATCGCCAGTAGCGACACCTACATTGAGAAAGACTCAAAAATTAATGATGAAATCGATCGGCTGCGGCATGCGGCCACATCAGCGCTGCTAACACGACGTGACGTTATCATCGTGGCTAGCGTGTCCTGTATTTACGGCATCGGTTCGCCGGAAACGTACGCTGACATGGCCATTCAATTAACGGTCGGTGAGCGGCGGGTGCAGGACAAGTTTATTCGCCTGCTGACTGACATTCAGTATAAGCGCAATGACGTTGATTTTGCACGCGGTACTTTCCGAGTGCGCGGCGATGTGGTAGATATTTTCCCAGCCGGGCAGGACACGGCGGTGCGGGTGGAGTTTTTTGGCGATGAGGTCGAGAGACTCACGCGAATCGATCCGCTGACGGGCGAGATTTTAGATCAACCAAAGCAGCTAACGATTTTCCCGTCCAGCCACTATTCGACGCCGCGTGAACGAATTGAAAAGGCCATCACTGGTATCGAAAAAGAGTTTGACGAGCGACTAAAATGGTTTGAATCGCACGACAAATTACTGGAGGCGCAGCGCCTAGGTCAGCGCACTAAATATGACCTGGAGATGCTCAAAGAAACCGGCTTTGTTAAAGGCATTGAGAATTATTCGCGCTATCTGACTGACCGTGAGCCGGGCGAGCAGCCGGCGACGTTGATCGATTATTTTCCGGACGATTGGCTGCTGCTGGTCGATGAGTCGCACATGACCTTGCCGCAAGTCCGCGGTATGTATAACGGCGACCGGGCGCGCAAGGAAGTGCTGGTGGAACACGGGTTTCGCCTGCCGAGTGCGCTGGATAACCGCCCACTGAGGTTTGATGAGTTTGATCAGCATATTCACCAGGCGATTTATGTTTCGGCCACGCCGGGCGACTATGAACTGGCTCATTCGCCAAAGCCGGCCGAGCAGCTGATTCGGCCGACGGGGCTGCTTGATCCGCCAATTGAAGTGCGGCCGACTGAGGGGCAGGTTGATGATTTGATGGAGGAGATTCGCCAGACTATCGCCAATGGCCACCGCGTACTGGTAACGACCTTGACCAAGCGCATGGCCGAGGATTTGAGTGCTTACTTGACCGACAATGGTGTGAAAACGGCGTATCTACACAGCGAAATTGACACATTGGAACGTGGCGATATTTTGAAGGAGCTGCGGCTGGGGACGTACGATGTCTTGGTTGGTATCAATTTGCTGCGCGAGGGGCTGGATCTGCCAGAAGTTAGTTTGGTGGCGATTATGGATGCTGATAAAGAGGGCTTCCTTCGTAGTGAGCAGGCACTGATTCAGACGATTGGTCGGGCGGCGCGGCACGTGGACGGGCGGGTGCTGATGTATGGCGACAATGTGACTGACAGTATGCGGCGAGCGATTGACGAGACCAATCGTCGGCGGACGATTCAGCAGCAATATAACGAAGCGCACGGCATCACGCCGCAAACCATCCAGAAGAAAATTGATGATGGCCTGCGTTCGATCATCCCGCAAAAAGAATCGGATAAAAAGCCAAAGCTTGATTTGAAGAAAATTCCAAAGGACGAATATCCAACGCTGATCAAGGAACTGACCGGTCAAATGGAGCTGCATAGCGCCAATCTAGAGTTTGAAAAAGCCGCAGAGCTGCGCGATTTGATTGCAGAAATTCGCCAGACCATGTAGAATAGAATTATTATTAGATTAGGAGGTATTATGGCAACAAAACAACAACCACAGCCGTCAACCGTTGCGCAACCCGAAATACCAGCGCAGCCAGTAGGTTATCCAGCATACCCACAGCAGTACATGTATGCTAACCCAAACAAAGGTAAGGCAAAACTTCTGACCTTAGAATACGCTTTGGCAATGGCTTCAGCAGTTATTTCAACGTTCTTATTAATTAATGTAATTACAAGTGTAGTTGGTCTCTGGTCAGATGCAACTTCAGTTGCATCACGGACCGTCGGTGGATTCTTGGCTCCAACGATGGTGACGGCAGGAACTGGAATTGTCGCAGCATCAGTGTTTACGGTTATCTTGGCTGTTCTAGCTTGTGTCTTGTTTTCTCGCGTATCAAAGGCAGTGCCAGATCGTGAGGGTTATACGAACCGCACAGCTTACAAATTGGTGACTTATGGCGGATTGGCTGCTTTAATTATTCCAGCTGTTGATTTGATTGCACGCTTGGTGAGTATCCTTATTAGCTCATTGTTATTTATCGGTGCAGCCGGTGGAGAAGTTTACAAGAGCCTGTATCTGAGTGAGTTCTTGCCTTATGCTCTGGCTCTTGCAGTAGTGGTTGCGACTAGCTACTTTATTTATCAGATCATTCAGGGCCGAAACAAATCAAAGATTATGTCTTTGGTGCTCATTGCAGTTTCTGTTGTAGTCTTGCTGACTGGCGCTATCACTATCGCCGTTAAAGTTCATGATAAGGGCGGTTCTTCTACTGGCAGATCAACACGGCAGGGGCAGGATATCCCATCTGACTACGAGTCTCAGCTTAAAAAATATCGCGAATCTTTAAAATTAAAGCAATATAACTAAGCTATAATGATAAAAGTCGCTCACTTTGATGGGCGACTTTTTTTAGTGGTATAATATTGATATGACAAATATTTCTACCAGTGATATTCAGCACTTGGCGAGTTTAAGTAGTCTGGCATTAGCCGATGATGAAGTTGATGGGCTGCGTCAAGATTTGGAAAATATAATTGGCTATATTGAGCAGCTGGGCGAGCTCGATACGTCTGGTGTGGAGCCAACTTATCAAGTGACGGGCCTAGAAAACGTCTGGCGTGAAGACGAGGTCAAGCCAGGGATTTCTCGGGACGAGCTACTTGAGCTAGCGCCCGAAAAACAGAACAATCAAGTGAAAGTGCCGCAGGTATTGTGATGAGTCGGATTAGTGATTTTATTGGAAAAAGCGCAGTCGAAAATGTCAAGGAAGCATTACGGCGGGCGCGCGACATTGAAGAATATCATGCGCTGCTGAGCTTGACGGAAGAGCGGGCGTTGGAGCGAGCCGAACTGGTGGATAAGGGTGAGATTTCTGGGCGGCTGGCCGGTGTGCCATTTGTCGTGAAAGACAATTTCTTGGCCTTTGGGGCGCCGACAACTGCCGCTGCAAAAATGCTCGAGAATTTTGAGGCGCCGCTGCAGGCAACAGCCGTTGAAAAATTAGAAGCTGAAGGTGCGATTTGCATCGGCAAGGCGAACTTGGACGCCTTTGCTCACGGCGGTTCGACGGAAAATTCAGCCTTTGGTCCGACCAAAAATGCTACGGATAAAACTCGAGTAGCCGGCGGTTCGTCGGGCGGCTCGGCGGTAGTGACGGCGCTTGACGTGGTGCCATTTGCGCTGGGAACAGACACTGGCGGTTCGATTCGCCAGCCAGCCAGCTTCAACGGCGTGGTCGGTGTCAAGCCAACCTACGGCGCAGTCAGCCGCTACGGCGTGGTAGCCATGGCATCGAGCACAGACACCATTGGTTGTTTCGCGACGAACGCTGATGACGCTAATTTGGTGATGGAGATTATGGCGGGCCGTGACGACAAGGATATGACGACGCTGCCTGACTTTTGGCGGAACCAGCTAGGCTTTACTAAGAAGAAAATTGGTTTGGTTAAGCAATGTATGACTGACGATGTGGATGCGGCAGTTCGCCAGAAAACGCTTGATTATGCTGAAAAACTGAAGCAGCTGGGTTATGGAATTGAAGAAGTAGATCTGGACATGATGCAATATTCGCTGGCGATGTACTATATCATTGTGCCGGCAGAATTATCGTCAAATCTGGCGCGCTATGATGGCGTGCGCTATGGTCACCGGGCGGCCGAAGTGAAAACGCTGGCGGAATTGTACGGCCGCAGCCGTAACGAAGGTTTTATGACGGAGAATAAGCGGCGGATTATGATTGGTAGTTTCGTGTTGTCGAGCGGCTTTTTTGACGCCTATTATATGCAGGCGCAAAAAGCGCGTACGCTGCTTATCAACGAGTTCAAAAAATTGTTCACTGAGTACGACGCGCTGTTAATGCCGACGGCGCCGACACCAGCATTCAAACTTGGTGAAAATACCAATGATCCGATCAAGATGTACTTGGCGGATATTATGACCGTACCAGCCAGCCTGGCTGGACTGCCAGCAATTTCCGTGCCGGCTGGAAGCAACGACGAAGGCTTGCCAATTGGTGTGCAGTTGATTGGTGATTATCAGTCGGACGGCAACTTACTGAAGTTGGCGGCGGAAGTGGAGGCTGTCTGATGGATGGATTGTTGATTGCGCTGGTAGTGGCGGCGTTGTTGATCGGCGGCTTGTTGATCGTTTTTATCCAATTGACGTCGCGCGGGCACAAACAGCTTGACAGAGAAATGTATCAAAAAGTTTGGCGGGCAATTCAGCGCGGTGCTAAGGCGGGTAACTCGGACAGCTTGCAGATGGCAATTGTCAAAGCCGACAAGCTGCTCGACAAAGCCATGCGCGACTGCGGAGTGGCGGGCGCAACGATGGGTGACAGGCTGAAATCTCGCAAGGGTGATTGGACGGATGAAAATGGTTTGTGGGCGGCGCACAAATTGCGCAATCAAATTGCCCACGAAACCAACGTGAAACTGACCGCGCAGAGTTTTCGACGAGCCATGACAAGCTTTGAACAAGCACTAAAAGATTTGGGAGCGTTATGATGAGTGTATATGATGAATATGAAATGACCATTGGTATCGAGTGCCACGTCCAGCTGGCAACCAAAACCAAGCTGTTTAGTCCGGCTGATAATGACGCGCGTAATGCTGAGCCGAACGAAAAAACGCATGAGATTGACTTTGGTCTGCCAGGCATGCTGCCGGTGCTGAATAAGCACGCTGTCGAGCTGGCAGTGCGCGCCGGTAAAGCGTTGAACGCGCCGATCGCCCGCGTTAGCCGGTTTGATCGCAAGCATTATTTCTACCCTGACCTGCCAAAGGGTTATCAGACCTCGCAAATGTATCAGCCGATTATTTTGGCTGGCTATGTCGACGCGCCGCTGGAAGACGGTTCGCTCAAACGAGTGCGGATTCATCACGCGCACATGGAAGAGGATGCTGGCAAGTTGACGCATCACGACGGCTATTCGCTGGTTGACCTCAACCGCGCTGGTACGCCGCTGATTGAAATCGTCTCTGAGCCAGACATGCATTCTGCCGAGGAAGCCAAGGCCTACGCTTCGGAGCTGCACAAATTGATGGTCTACGCAGGTGTGACGCACGGTGATTTATACCACGGCAACATGCGTTTTGATGTCAATATTTCGGTGGCTAAAAAGGGTGCAACTGAGCTTGGCAAGCGTGCGGAAGTCAAAAACCTCAATTCATTCCGCAGCGTCGAGCGTGCCGCTGAATACGAATTCAAACGTCAAGTTGATTTGTTGGAAAGTGGTGAGTCGGTGGTGCAGGAAACCCGCGGCTGGAGTGATGACAAGCAAGTCACCACTTCACAGCGCTCGAAAGAGGACGCTCAGGATTATCGCTACATGCCTGACGCCGACATTCCGCCAGTGGTGCTGAGCGATGAGGAAATTGCTCGTATTCAGGCTGAAGTGCCGATGTTGCCGGGTGAATATCGTGAGAAGTGGAGTGGATTAGGTTTAGATAAGTCTGTGGTTAATTCGTTACTGTCGAACCAAGATTACGCCCGTATCATGCTGGAAGTTCAAGAAAAATCAGGTGACGCAGCTGCCAAGCGAGTGGCGCACTGGTTTGCCAGTGCTTTGACGACTAATGGCAATGACGCCGACAATGACAGTATGTCAGTTGACGTTAGTGGTGCGCCGCGCGTATCAGTTGATGATTTGGTGGAGTTAGCGGAGATGACCGAGAAAGCAGAGATTTCCAGCACTAATGCCAAGGAATTGTTTAATGAATTATTGGCGGGCGCCACACATCCGCGCAAGCTTGCTGAAGAAAAGAACTTGCTGCAGGTATCTGACGAATCGGCCATCGCTGCCATCGTCGACGAAGTATTGAACGACCCAGCCTCGGCAGCTTCCATTGCTGACATTCGCTCGGGCAAGGACAAAGCCATAGGCTATCTAGTCGGTCAGGCCATGAAGCGTTCTAAAGGTCAGGCCAACCCAAGCTTGGCGCAGAAATTAATCCGCGAAAAATTATAAGGCTCGACACTTCAGAAAGAGGAGAGAATAGGAGTTAAATTATGAAAAAACCAACCAAAGCTATCATCGCCGCTGCTGGCTTTGGTACGCGTTTCTTGCCGCAAACCAAAGCCATGCCTAAAGAAATGCTGCCGCTGATCGATAAGCCAATCATCCAGTATGTCGTCGAGGAATTGGTGGAGGCTGGCATTAAGGATATTATTATCATCGGCAGCGCCAACAAGCGAGCGATTGAAGACCATTTTGACGCGCCAAATGAAGAGCTGCTCGCCAATCTGCGCGCTGGCGGCGCTAAAAAGCAGCCGCTGATCGACACCGTCCAGCGTTTGTCTGAGATGGCCAACTTCGTCTATATTCGCCAGAAAGGTCCTTACGGCAATGCGACGCCGCTAGCTTGCGCTTCGCATTTAATTCGCCATGACGAACCGGTGATTTATACTTTTGCCGACGACTTCATAATGGCTAGTCCAAGTCGTTTCCGACAGATGATCGAGGCGTCAGAAAATCTTCAGGGCGCAGTGTTGTCATGCAAGAGAATTACCGATGATTCAGAGTTTGATCGTTATGGCATCATTAATGGCCAGCAAATTAACGATGGCGTTATAAAAATGACTAATATCGTCGAGAAGCCTGGAAAAACCAATGCGCCGTCTGACCTAGCGAGTGTCAGTAGCTATTTGCTGCCTGGTGAGATTTTTGGCTATTTGGACAAAGCCAAAGACCAGTTTGATGGTCATGGCGAATTCACCATTCAGCCGATTATGCAGGAGATGATTGATGATGGGTTTGATTTTTATGGCGTAGAAATCACCAACGGTACGTATTATGATACCGGTGATAAATTAGAGTACCTGAAGACGGTGATTGATTTTGGGTTGCGCGATCCTAACTTTGGCGACAAGCTACGCGCCCATCTGGCCAATCGCTTAAAATAATGTATAATAAAAAGCATGAACGGACTGCTTTTAATATTGGTAATTCTCATGGTGATATTTATTATCATGTTGATTACTATGGTGATCTCCATTATTAAATTAACGCACCAGATTCGCCAAACTCAGCAGGCGGTAGAAACAATCACCAGGAGAGTCTCTGATTTTAGTGGAATTGTCAGTGCTATTTCGATTGGAGCTGGGCTGGCTAAAAGATTAACCTCAAAGGGCGGATTTTTAGCGAAGTATTTTGCTAAGAAAAGGATAAATGATGGCAGAAAAAATAGCCAAAAAACAGCCAGATAAATTATCACGAAAAGTTATTCGTGATAATGAAAACGGTGCTAGACAGGCAATTTTAGAGGATTTATTTTTTGATTTTCATCGTTCGCGGCGCCAAGTTTATTGGATGAACTTTATTCGTGGAATTTTATTTGGTGTCGGTAGTGCGCTGGGTGCGACATTGTTAATCACATTGTTAATCTGGTTGCTAGGTCAATTTGCGGATATTTTTCCGCCGCTGGCTGATTTTATCAACCATCTAATTGAGACGATGCAGCACCGTCAATAACATGCTATAATCATTAGTAATGACTGGGGGAAATAGCGGACAATCTTCGCCGGCGGCTTTGAAGCCGTCTGATTTCGTACATCTCCATAATCACACTTTTCATTCTGTGCTGGATGGCTTGACTAAAATCAATGATTTGGTTGATAAAGTCAAAGAGTTTGGGATGGAGGCGGCGGCGGTAACTGACCACGGTACGATGAGTGGCATCCTTGACTATTATAAAACTGCCAAAAAGGCTGGCATTAAGCCGATCCTTGGTATCGAGACATACGTAGCGGCGCGCTCGCGCTTTGATCGCGATCCGGCCAAGGACAAGCAGCGCTTTCACTTGACAGTGCTAGCGATGAACAACACCGGCTTTCATAATCTAATGAAGTTGTCTACGCAGGCCAACTTGGATGGAATGTATTATAAGCCGCGGACTGATCATGATTTATTAGAAGAGCTGAACGAGGGTTTAATTGTACTGAGTGGCTGTGCTAGTGGTGAAATTGGTGTGGCGCTTAGAGATGATGATTATGATCGAGCGCGAGATATTGCCAAATGGTACAAGTCAGTCTTTGGCGATAGATATTATCTCGAGCTTCAAGATCACGGCCACCCAAAATCAAATACGCACTGGGACGTCCAGGCAAAAATCAATGAGGGCTTGATTAAGCTATCGAAGGAGCTAGACATCGAGATGGTGGTGACTTGCGACGGGCACTACTTGACGCATGATCACCAAGACGCGCACGAAATTTTGCTGTGTGTCGGTACCGGTTCGTATCTAAGTGACGAAAAGCGGATGAGTCTGAAAGACTTTGAACTGCATTTGACTGACCCACGGGATATTATTGACCATTGGGGCGAGGAATATCCTGAAGTGGTGCTTAATACGAAAAAGGTGGCGGATCGCTGCGATGTTGAGATTGAGCTGGGCCGTATTCTTATTCCTAAGTATCCGCTTCCCGAAGGCGAGAATGAGCATTCGTATCTGCTGAGATTGACCTACCAGGGTTTGTTGCAGCGCTATAACGGTACCTCGAAAGAAGAGGCTGAAAAATTAGACCCCGATGATATCATCCCGCAATTATCCGACGAAGTTCGCCAGCGCGCCGAGATGGAGCTGGGCGTGATGGGCAATATGGGCTATGAGGGATATTTCTTGATCGTTCAGGATTTTATCAACTGGGGTAAATCTAAAGGGATCGTTTTTGGTCCGGGTCGGGGTAGCGCTGCAGGATCAATTATTGCCTACGCACTGAACATTACCGACCTCGATCCCTTGAAGTACGGTCTGCTATTTGAGCGTTTCCTAAATCCGGATCGTATTTCCATGCCGGATATCGACGTCGATATTCAAGATACTCGCCGCGACGAAGTGATTGAGTATTGTGCCAAAAAATATGGCGAAGACCACGTTAGTAATATCGCTACCTTTGGTAAAATGTTTGGGCGTATGGCGGTGCGTGATGTCGCCAGGGTGCTGGAAGTTCCGTATGCCGAGAGCGACCGCTTGGCTAAGTTGGTGCCACCACCAAACCAGGGTCGTCATATTCCGCTGTCGGTCAGTATTAAAGAAGATGCAGATTTGCGCCGTGAGTATGAGAATAATCCTACCGCCAAAGAAGTGTTGGATTATGCTATCCAGCTCGAGGGCACGATTCGCAGCCACGGAGTTCATGCCTGCGGTGTGGTGATCGCGCCGGATACGCTGGTTAATTATATTCCGCTAGAAATGGCACAAAAAGGCGTGGTGGCTACTCAATTCCCGATGGGCGAAGTCGAGGAATTGGGCCTGCTGAAGATGGACTTTTTGGGGCTTTCGAACTTGACGATTATTAACAACGCCATGCGGATTATCCGAAAAGCTTATAATACAGAGATTAATCTTTCGCAGCTGCCGCTTGACGATAAGAAGACCTATGAACTATTCCAGCGCGGTGATACAACCGGAGTATTCCAGTTGGAGTCGGCGGGGATGAAGCGGTATTTGCGTGGACTAAAGCCGACTACATTTGAGGATATCATCGCTATGGTGGCACTGTATCGTCCGGGCCCGATGCAGTTTATTGACAGTTTTATTCGGCGCAAACACGGCGAGGAAGAAATAACTTACTTACATCCTGGAATGAAAAACTCGCTAAAAAATACTTACGGAATTTTGGTCTACCAAGAGCAATTTATGCAGATTTCTAAGGAATGGTGCGGCTTTACCGGTGGTCAGGCTGATACGCTGCGTAAAGCTGTTGGTAAGAAAAAGATTGACTTGATGAAAAAAGTTAAGCCTGAATTTATCGAGGGCGCGGTTAAAGTTGGTGGTGCTACGAAGGAAATTGCGGAAACTTTCTGGACGCAGCTGGAGGAGTTTGCTAACTATTGTTTCAATAAATCGCATGCCGCTTGTTATGGCTTGATTGCCTACTGGACGGCATATTTGAAGGCGCATTATCCGGACGCGTTTATGGCGGCACTGATGACTAGTGATCATGATGATACAGATCGTTTGGCAATTGAGATCGCGGAATGTAAGCATATGGGAATTGATGTACTCAGTCCGGATGTTAATGAGTCATTCGTTGAATTTGCTGTGGTGCCTAATGAAAATAAAATTCGCTTCGGCATGTCAGCAGTGAAGGGTGTCGGTGTTGGTGCGGTTGAGGAAGTTTTGCGTGCGCGCGAGGAAGGCGCGTTCTTGTCGGTGGAAGATTTTGCCAGGCGTGTTTCGACCAGCAAGTTTAATCGTAAGGCTTGGGAATCTCTTATTAAATCCGGCGCCTTTGACGATATGGGCGATCGGTCGGATTTGCTATTCAATCTGGACTCCATCACGGCATTTGCCTCTAAGCTTCAAAAAGAAGCTGCCAGTGGCCAGACTAATTTGTTCGGTATGTTGGTTGATGATGCGGCAAGCGTTCAGTCGATACTTAATCTACAGAAAGCGCCAGTAAAGCATGACGATAAAGAACGTCTGATGTGGGAGCGGGAACTGCTGGGGCTGTATATTTCGGCGCACCCGCTTGATAGATACGAGACTTATCTGAGCGAGCAAACTCAGCCGTTGACGCAATTGGTTCCGGAGTATGACAGCCGAATGATGACAGTCGGGGGAATTATTAGTACCGTTCGCACAATTGTGACGAAGAGTGGCTCGAAGATGGCGTTCGTAGGAATTGAGGATAAATTCGGCGAGGGCGAAATAATTGTCTTTCCGAATCTGTATGAAAAAGTTGGCGCTAAGCTGGTTCAGGACACGGTAATTCGAGTTTCTGGTAAAAACTCAGCGCGAGATCGTGATGGAAATTTGGGCAGTGAAAGTAAGCTTATTGCTGATGACATTATTGCGATTACGGACAATGATATTAACGGCTATGAGTCAACTGGTCGTAAGATGGACGCTCCAAAGGTCAGCTCTGCGGTTAAGAAAGAGCGCCGCGAGGCTTATCGCAATCAGAAAAACGGAGCTGCACCTAAGTCTACTGTAAAAAATAATACTTCCAGATCTCAGCCAAAAACTCAGCCGGCGCCGGTTAATGTTGCACCAGAAATTCCTACTTCCAGGTTGTTTGTGTATATTAAAGACCCGAATGACCATTCGCGGTTAGTGAAAATGAAGTCTGTTTGCAGCGAGAACGCCGGCACGACTGATGTGGTTTTGGTTCTGGGGGAAAAGGAAAAATCAGCCATGCGCCTACCGTTTAAGGTGGATGCTAATGACAATTTATTAAGCCAATTAAAAAACACTCTGGGTGAAGAGTGTGTAATTCTAAAGTGATAGTTAGCCCGCTGACAGAGACCTCAGCCTGAGCTGGTTGCTCTGGCGGGCTAACTATACTACTGTCAGCGGGACTTATTGTCCCATGTTAGCTTGCTGCTACGTCTGTTTATACGTGCCAATGAGCACGTAACGAACAGTGTGGCAGTCGCTGTAAAAACTGCCGCTGATATTGACCAGGGCAATATCGGTAGCAGAACTACCATATAGGCAGCGAGCTCCAGCACAATTACCGTCGCTGCTATCACAGCCAGGATTGATGGCATGATTCCCGACATTTTGTCGTGGTGTAGCGACCACGCGGTTAGATACATGATTGCTGCGGTCGTGATAACCATAGCTAGATCCATCATTTGTATTGCCTTCCATACAGGGACTACCTTCTCTGGGGGATTCCAAAGAAAGCTTTTACAAATATAACACATATGCTTAATAAAGTCAATAATCAGACTTGAGGGATTTATTTATTCGTTGTTGAGATTATTTCATTCTCGGGAAAATCAGTCCAAATAGTGCAATTCCTGTTGCGACCGACACGTTGAATGATTCTTTTTGGCCGAACATTGGGATTTCTATAGTGAAGTCGCAATTGTCTAAAAGTTCCGGCGTGATTCCGTGGACTTCTTCGCCGAGCAGTAGTGCAAATTTTTTAGGTGGCTGAAATTCTGATAGCATCACGCTGTCTTTTGATTGCTCCAGCGCAACAATTGGCAGGTTTTCTGTTTGCTCATTTTCCTTAATCCAGTCATTGATATCTTCGTAAAACTCAAACGGCACCAAACTTTCCGCGCCTAAGGCTGTTTTATGAATTTGGCTGGTGATTTTTTCACGAATGTGCGGCAATCGAGGATCTTCAGATCTAATTTCTCCATCAACAAGCGCACAGCTAGGCGCTTTGCTACATAAGCTTAAATCTGGATACGGTGTATAGCCACTAAGAATAATCTTCTTCACACCAAATCCCTCAGCTGTGCGAAAAATTGCCCCAACATTATGCGTTGAGCGAATATTGTGAACCAACAGCGTGATTTCTGGGTGCATATGACTATTATAGCACTCGTCAAAACGTAAGCTTTTTGCTATAATTTTCGTATGGACGAAGATAAAATTCAGGCGCGCCGTCGCGAGCAGGATGAGGAAGCGACTCGTCGACGAGCGTCAATTTTAGGACTTCAATATCTGGATGGGCGGGAATTTGAGAACACTCTGCCTCTACTTAAAGATGTTTTGACAATCGACGAAATGTACAAGGGTCGTTTGGTGCCGCTGGCGTTTAACGAAGAAGACCAGTCTTATCGGTTTGGTGTTACTTCGCAGACGTCTGAGTCGTTAATGAAGCAGATGCGAGATCAATATACGGAGAGCGGCAAGCGAATTTTCTTTTTCTTGATTTCCGGTTCGGCGTTTCGGTCAATTATGCTCAGGTTTGATCCGCCAAAGAGGGTTATTTATGATAATATTGAAATCGCCAAAGAGGGCGATAGTGATACTTTAGCGCAGGTTACGCAGACTTTGGCTTCTGTGGGCACAAATGACGTGTTTAATTATCTAGTTGATCAAGCGGATTTGTTGGGTGCGTCAGATATTCATATTGAAAACCAGCGTGAGTCAATTCGGATTCGGATGCGTGTTGATGGAGCATTACATACTGTGGCGGAGCTAAGTCGAGATCGTTATCGGGTGATTATGGCGACATTAGCCTCGCGGGCAAATATTTCTACTGCCTCCAGAGAGCCGCAGTCGGGTCATATGCAGCAGGAAATTCATCGAGATGGAGTGTCTCATGTGCTGAATTTGCGTGTGGAGGCGGTGGCGACGGTTTATGGATTAGACATTGTTCTGCGCCTATTTAACTTTGATGAGTCAATGCTTAATCTGGATCTTTTAAATATCTCAAAGAAAGAACGTGATCAGATTGATGAAGTTATTTCACATCCGCGCGGCATGTTGTTGATGGTTGGTCCGACTGGTTCAGGAAAATCGACGACATTGTATAGTATTTTGAATGCTTTAAATACGCCAGATAGAAAGATTATTACGCTGGAAGACCCGGTGGAAAATACAATTCCGGGAATTACACAGATTCCAATTGATACAACAACTGGCCAAAGGTTCGCTGATGGGCTGCGTAGTGTTTTGCGTCTTGACCCAGATGTGGTGATGGTTGGTGAGATTCGCGACAACGAGACTGCTAAGACGGCAATCCAGGCGTCGATTACTGGTCACTTGGTACTATCTAGCTTTCACGCCAATTCAACTGCAGCGGCGTTTAGTAGGATGATCGATATGATTGGACAGAATCCGATTTTTAGCTCGGCAGTGCGGCTGGTTATCGCGCAGCGGCTGGTCAGGAGATTATGGGACGATAGTAAGGAAGAATACGAGCCAGACGAGGCGACACGCAAGTGGGTCAAGGAAGTTCTTAAGGATTTGCCAGAGGGTGTTGATTGTCCAAATTTGGATACGTTCAAGCTGTGGCGAGCTGTGCCGACGGATGACGTACCATTTGGGTATAAGGGGCGTATTCCGGTGATGGAGCAGCTGGTGGTGAGTGAGAATATCCAGAAGTTTCTGCGTGGCGATGTTAACGACGTGCATGCGGGCGCAGTCGAGGAGGCCGCGAAGAAGGATGGCATGGTGACGCTGCTTCAGGCTGGCGTGTTGGCGGCTCTTCGTGGCGAGACGACGCTGGATGAAGTCAACAGGGTAATATAATTGACTTTGTAGCCATAAACTGATAAAATAATAGTTTATGAGCGAAGTTCCGGAACACTCTTATTACGATAGTGAATCTTCAGAGTCTGAGAAAGACTCTGTCTGTGAAATTTTTGATACTGTCATCAATTTTCTTGAATGTATATATGAAGATGTACCCGAAGATTCATCCATGTTTAAGAACTTGGTTGAGAAATATAAGCCTGTAATTGATATGCTTAAGCAGGCTATGGATGTGTACAGTCAGTCCCCTGAGGATTTGGAGATCCGCTATGATTTTTACGAAGTGAGTTCTCAGTTAAAAGAGGAATTTAATAAGGAATACAAAACCTCGCTCGATGCTTTTATATCGTCGTTAGATAAAATTTTTCCCGCTAAAATAGCGGAAGTTAATGTTCCGAAGTATTGTAATCTTGAAGGATGTAAAATTCCTACAGTAAAGAAATTTCAGAGGAATAATAATCTTAACCCAGATGTTGCCGACTCTGAATATATACAACTCGCATTAGAGACTAAGGAGGCTGTGATTGATGACATTCATAAGGAAGACGATACTTCTTCATTTATAGAATTTGAAGTAAGTCAGCCTGAATATGATCCAGTTCGTAAAAATACGGACAGATTGGTTAAGCTGTTGGCGGATTTTTCAGGAATTAAATATGACGAGTTTAATGCAATGTTCGAGAGCAATATTGATGTGCGTATGGAACATGTTAAAGGTTTCTTTAATTATGAAAGAGACCTGAAGTGGGCGAAAGTCATACTTGACTGTGCAAACGAGATGAAATGCCTGGATGAGGGGTTATTGGCTCGTGAATATGCAGAGATTGTATTCAAGGAAAATTGTCCAAATGCGCAGACTCTTGCCAAATCCGTGGTGGAAGAAAAAATGAAGTCAATTCTAGAAGGCGAGCTAAAGGCTCTTTCTGAAAAATTCAGAACCTACGAAGCGGCGGGTGAAATTGCGAGTAGGTCTTTGAAAATAGTCGCTAAGAGAAAAAGGTCAAACAAACCGAAGCTGACAATCGAAGAAAGCAATTCTCAGTTTGTAGAAATTGGATTGAAGACGGGAGATACTGTGACGCTTGACGGCGAGACGTTTCCGTGGCTTGAAGGAAGCTCTATTGTGGATGTGTTGCATGTTGAGCAAGGCAGCAACGGTACTGCAGTTGCGGTAATTGACGCGCGCACTGAAGAGGCTAAAAAGGTTGAGCATAAAATGACTGGATATGAAAATGCCGAGAAGAAACAGCGTATTCTGCCCATTATTAAGGATAAATTAATTATGGCCGCCAAATGCGTGGCAACCTCAGAAGATAAGTCTGTCGGTTTATCGGTTGGATTAAATAATAGATTAAAAGAGCTTTATCCGTTTATAATTTACGCCTGGAAAGACCAGACGCCTAACGCTAAGAGGGTTTATATGTCAAAGGTCAGTGTTGGGGATATGTCTGATGAAAGTGAGACTAAAAAATCTCTTCAGGAAGCTGGAGTGACTGAAGTAGTTTTATTCTTAGGAGCTTGCGACAAACAAAATCAGGAATCGTTGGTGGCTCTGTTTATAGATGGAGGCTCTCGCGATGCGGTTAAGTACGGTGCTGGTGCCTAGATTTATTTAATAACGCTAGCGACAGCCTCAGCGACACCTTCGTCGAATGCTGTTGGAACAACTTTATCGACAGTCGGACTTTCAACCAAGTTGGCTAGCGCCTCAGCGGCTGCCAGTTTGTGCTGGTCGGTGATTTTTTTTACGCCGTGATCGAGTGCTCCGCGGAAGATGCCGGGGAAGGCTAGGGAGTTGTTGACTTGGTTCGGGAAATCACTGCGGCCCGTGGCAATTATTGCTACGCCTACTTTTTGGGCGACGTCTGGCATGATTTCTGGGACTGGGTTTGCTAAAGCAAAGACGATTGGATCTTTCGCCATTTTTTGTACCAATTCAGGTGTGAGCAGTCCAGCCCTTGATACGCCAATAAATACGTCCGCGTCGGTGACGGCATCTTCGATTGAACCGGATTGTGATGCGTCGACGTACTCTAGCAGTGCAGTTTTTTCCGCATTCAAATCCGTGCGAGACGCGCCGACGATGCCGCGGCTGTCTGCCGCCACGATGTTTCGTGCGCCGTATAAGTGCAGCAATTTAATGATGGCTGTACCAGCCGCCCCAGCCCCGATAACTACGATTTTACAGTCTGTCAGGCTTCGTCCAGTTAGTTTCGCGGCGTTGATCAGACCTGCCAACACTACGACTGCCGTGCCGTGCTGATCATCGTGAAAAACAGGAATGTCCAACTCCGCTTTCAAACGCTCCTCGATTTCGAAACATTTTGGTGCGGCAATATCTTCGAGGTTGATGGCTCCGAAGCTTGGCGCAATAGCTTTAATGGCGGCAATAATTTCCTCTGTTTCATGGACGTCTAATACGATTGGCACGGCATCAACATCGGCAAAATGCTTAAATAGCAAGGCTTTACCTTCCATGACAGGCATGGCAGCTTTTGGTCCCAAATCGCCCAGTCCCAGAATCGCTGAGCCGTCAGAAATGACGCCAACTAAATTATTAGTCCACGTGTACTTTGGTAGGTCCGCTGGGTTTTCGGCGATTGCTTGACTAACCGCGCCGACTCCTGGGCTGTAATAGGCGCTTAATTTGTCTCGGCCCAACTCCTCCTGGTCGCGCAAACTGGTAGTAATTTTACCCTTATATTTTTCGTGTAATTCAAGTGCTAATTTGTTGTAATCCATATCTATATTATACTCCAATTTTATACAATTGATATTTCTATGTATTTGTGTTATTATCGTAGGTAATTGTACGAGAGTTAAATATTCGAGTCTTATTTGGTGTGGAGCCGCAGAGGTACAACTGCGTGGCCCGTCAAAGTGAGTTCGAAAGATAGGAAATATTATGAGTTTTGAGTTAATCAACAAAGTCAACCAAGCACAGAAAAAGCAAGCAGTCGTCGATGTTCGTAGCGGCGATACCGTACGCGTTTATCAGAAGATTAAAGAAGGTAACAAAGAGCGTATCCAGATGTTTGAAGGCGTTGTTATTCGCACCGACAACAAAGGCTCGCACACCTCGCGTATCACCGTTCGTAAAATCGCTTCAGGTATTGGCGTGGAAAAATCATTCTTGCTACACAGCCCACTGATTGAGAAAGTGGAAATTGTTCGCCGTGCTAAGGTCCGCCGTAAGTTCCTTAGTTTCTTGCGCAAGCGTTCTGGCAAGTCAGCTCGCTTGACTGCCAAAAGCTTTGACCGTGTGGCTGTCAATAACGTGCACGACGCCAAGGCTGAAGCAGAAGCTGAACGCTTGAAAGAGGAGGCTGCACAGGCTGCCGCTGCCAAACAAGCTGAAAAAGACGCTGCTCAGGCAGAACTTGACGCCAAAGCTGCTGAAGTAGAAGCACGCCACAAAGAAGCGTAATTAGTCTTGAGACACATAGACAGCTCTCTCTGAGGGCGGTTTTCTCATGGTATAATGCCAGTATGTCAATCTTTCATTATATTTCCGTTTGTGTTCCGGTGACGTTGGCATTTGCGGTGCCGTATGTGCTACGTCGCCATGGCTTCACCGACGAAAAGAAGTATCGCTGGTTGCTGTACCTTGCCTGTGTATTATTCTGCATTTCGTGGTATTTGCCATCGCCGCTCATCGAGGGACGAGACACTAGTTTTACCACACATTTTGTGGGCGGCGGACTGTTCACCGGGCTGTTGTGGGTATATCTAGTATTGGCGATGCGTTGGCGGTCGCGCTGGCTAGTGATGGCGTTTTCGCTGTTTGCTCTCGTGTCAGCACTCGGCTGTATCAATGAGCTGGCGGAATTATTTATGGTCAAATTTGGTTTGGCTAGTATTACACTGGATGATACCAATTGGGATATTTTGGCAAATACATTGGGAGCGTCAGCAGTGTGGATTGGCCGGGCGCTCGCAAATTTGGCGGCAAAAAAGGGTCGGCGCTAGGCATGATTCTCGGCATTGACGAAGTTGGTCGTGGCGCATGGGCGGGGCCGTTGGTGATTGGTGCCGTGGTTTTGGGTGGCGCTGAAATTGAAGGACTTGATGATAGTAAAAAATTGACTAAAAAGCGCCGTGAAGGATTAGACGTGGCGATTCGTGAGCAGGCGTCGTCTTGGGCTCTCGGCTGGGTTTCTGCTAAGGAGCTGGACGAGATAGGAATGAGCGAGGCGCTTAAATTGGTAACTCGGCGCGCAGTTAAAGAAATCCAAGCTAAATGTCAGAAAAATGGCTCGACGTTTGATGAGATTATTATCGATGGGACGGTTAATTTTTTGGCAGGTACGCCGCTGGAGAAATATGTGACTATGATAGTAAAGGCTGATGGTTTGATTCCGAGCGTTTCGGCGGCGTCGATTATCGCAAAGGTTGCGCGTGATAAATTTATGGCCGAGCAGGATGATATTTATCCGGGATATGATTTTTCTTCGCACGTTGGCTATGGTGTGGCGAAGCATCGGGCAGCTATTGATAATCTGGGCATAACGCCACTTCATCGGCTGAGTTTTGCACCGCTTGCTAAATATGTTGGTGTTGAGTCGAATTCGCAAAATGTGCCTGGGGAAGAGTCTAAAAGCCAACAAAAAGACACGACGCGTCAAATTGGCGACAAAGGTGAACAGGCGGCAACAGATTGGCTGGTGGCGGATGGTCATGAAATTATAGAGCGGAATTGGCGAACTCGGTATTGCGAAATTGATATTGTTAGCAAAAAGGATGATGTTCTATATTTTACAGAGGTCAAGTATCGTAAAAATGACAATTTCGGCGATGGCTTGGCGGCAATTACAAATAAAAAACAGCAACAAATGCGTTTTGCTGCTGAAATATTCATTTCTAAAAATGCGCAATACGAAAACTGTGACATGCGGCTTATGGCAATTTCTGTCGACGGAAATCCGCCCGTAGTTGAAGAGTGTGTGGTGTTGGAATAGTGTGTTCGCTTTCGTCGTTTCCGACTCATCAGCATAGATACGCATCTATGGAGCGAATATGATAAGCGAGAGAAAGAAAAGCACTCCCGTCGCCATATTCGCCTGTAGGTCTAGAGACCTGAGCCGAGGAGTGCAAGTTGGTGTGTGTCTTCTGGCAGGGCAATCAGCTGGAAGCTGATCAAAAGCCCCTGTGCGTATTGGCCGAAGAATTCATCGAAATCGCTCTCGTCATCCACGCAGACGGCTTGCTTGAAAATAAGCCTATCACAGAGTGCGTACAGATGATGCCCATGCGGCAATTGCCGCATGGCTTCATTGTAGTCGTGGGTGTTGATGAATGTACCAACGCGGCCGTCAATAATATCATCCACGGGGTTGTAGTAGATGCCCATGATGGGCCTCCTTCTCTCGAACTTATCAAAGGACTGCTCTTGGACAAAACAGTTGTTCTGTCAACAAAAGCTGTATTCACTTATATCACTAATAGAACAAAATGTCAACAGATTTTGTCAAAAATGTGGTGTAATATGTCACAGTGTTGTTTGCAAAGCAGAGAGCACACTTGTCTTATCTCGCTCAATCAACTCGACCCGTGCTCTAATTTCTGTAATTCCCAACTTAATCGTTCTGACGAGGGCTGGAATATTTTCCATCGGTTCAAAGAACTGTCGGAATTCGTTAAGCTCGTCGGTTGTCAGTAGGGCCGTGGCTGCATAGCGAATAAAATCGTCGTAGCTTTTATCATCACCAAACTTATCCTCGACCCATGCCCAATTTTCCTTCAACCAATTCCAGGCAATTTGACGATTCTCTCGAGTGCGAATTAAATAGACAAACCAACGACTGGCATCTTGTGGACGAATAATGTTGGCATCTTTAAGATTCTCAAGAATCTTTTTGGCGGTTTCTGTGTTTTGTGTGGAGGTAAGACCTACGGCAATGTCGTCCTGCAGGTCATTTGATGGAGTATCTTTATATATCGTAAAGAGATTGTCTATCATTTCTGGAGTCTCAAAATGTCGAACATTGGCACTAATAATCAGAGAGCGAATTTCTGTTGGTAATTTTTCTAGTTCATGATTATCAAACCGCTTTTTAGCCTCATCCAAAATTTCTTGATTTTCACTATAAATCATTAACCCTAAGGCTGTGATGCGCCGTTCGCGGTCGTCGTCGGACTCGCCAGGTTTTTCATCCCAGCCTAATTCCTCGAATGTGGCGCGCCCAAAATCGTCAGATATTTGCTTTAGACGATTGCGGGCGATATCGTTATCGTCAACAAATTTTCGTAATTCCGCTAGGGCTCGAGCTGCCATATTAAAAACTTTTTCATTAGTTTCGGTTTTTAGGGATAGCGCTAACGGAAGAAGCCAGGCCGAACTTTCAAATCCAGCCCGAGCCAGTATGGTGGCGTCTTGTAGAATGCAAATCTTATCTAAAGTCGGTAAGGCACGGATGTTTTTCAGAAGATTGTTGCGAGTTGATTCGTCATATTTAGTGACAAAATGAGCGCTTAAGCCACAGTTTAATTGCAATGGTTTTTCGGTGGAAACGGTGATTTCTTCTTGATCTAGAATTTTTACGTCAAGTGGTTGGTTGGCAAACAGTGGGATCGGCCACAAGGCGTCGGATGGCTGATGATCGCCGATGAAAAAGCGTTCTTGGTGTAGCGTGGTGGTAGGTTTCTCGTCAGAATTATTTCGCTCGACCTGCACGATTGGCAAACCTGGCTGTGAAATCCAAGTGTTCATCAAGTCGACAATTGGCTGACCACTGGCAGTTTCTAGCTCCCGCCATAAATCATCGCCAACAGTGTTTCGGTAAGCAAATTTTTCAAAATATGACTTTAGTCCTGCACGAAATGCCTCCTCGCCGATCAGCTGCCGTACCATCACCAGCAGTCGACCACCCTTGGCGTAGACAATTGCCGGGTCAAACAAAGTACTGATTTCGTCCGGGTGATTGACGTCGGCTTGCACTGACTGTACACCGTCCAAACTGTCTCGCCGAAGCGCTGCTGTTACTTCATTTGTCGCAAAATCCTCCCACATTCGCCACTCGGGGTGCAGTGCGTCGACCGCCACATACTCCATCATATTAGCGAAACTCTCATTCAACCACAGGTCGTTCCACCACTGCATGGTCACCAAATTGCCAAACCACTGGTGGCTGAGTTCGTGGGTGATGACGGTGGCGATGAAGCGCTTGGATGATTCTGGCGTTAATTTCGGGTCAGCCAGCAGGCAGCTTTCGCGGTAGGTGATTAATCCCCAGTTTTCCATAGCGCCAGACGAGAAATCAGGCAGCGCTACATGGTCGGATTTTGGCAGCGGATATGGTACGCCAAAATATTCATCATAAAAATCAATTGAACGAGTGGCAATGTTTAGTGCAAAATCCAGCGTCTCCTCGCTTTGGGCTGGCGTTGCCCAAATATTAACTTCAACACCAGATTTGGTATGAGCGGTTTTCTTGTGGAGTTCGCCGACGACAAAGGCTAGGAGGTAGCTACTCATCCGCGGCGTGGTGGCGAAAGTGGTTGTCAGCGCGCCGCCCTTTTCAGATGATTCAGTGACGGGCATATTACCAAGGACAGTCAAGTCCGGAGCGGTCACGAGTGTCACGTCATAAGTGGCTTTGGCAGCTGGTTCATCAACGCACGGGAGCACTTCGCGGGCATGGTGTGATTCAAATTGGGTGGCAAACAGTTGTTTCTTGATACCGTCGTGTGTGAAATAGCAAGGGTATAATCCGTGCATGGAATCGGTGATGGTGCCGGAAAAATCAATAGAAACAGTGTGCTTACCGGCATTCAAGTCTGATTGCGATAAGCGCAGCTCGTCAAACTCTCCGTGAGAAAATTCAGCTGGCTGATTATCAATTGTGATTGATTGAATAGTTAAATCTTTGGCGTGTAGCGAAATTGATTTGCCAGTTGATTCGCCAGAAATGACAACTTTGCCAGAAAATGCTTTCTCTTCGGCGCAAGTCAAATCGATGGTTAATGTGTAATGGTTTGGTATAAATGTGTCGAGTAAGCGTGGAACTTTAGTCATGGTTTTATTATAATACAGCCATGAGGGTGAATAAAATATGGCGTCGACAAGTGATAGTCATATTGATAGCGGTGGTAGCTGGCGCGGGAATTTGGGCTTCGCAGACTTCTCAGCCAGAAACTCAGACGATAAAAACATCAACACAGCGAGATTTATTTGGCGATTCAAATGCGAGGGCGGAGTTGGGAAAATTGGAAGTCAAGGGGCGTGCGCCAAAAACCGGCTATATGCGTAAGCAGTTTGGTAATGGCTGGGGTAAAATTAATGGCTGTTCGGTTCGCGAGGTGATTTTAGCGAGGGACTTAACAGATGAGAAGATTGATGAAAAATGTCGAGTTTTATCAGGTGTGCTTAACGACCCTTATACGGGACAAATTATTCATTTTCAGCGTGGTGAGAAATCGAGTTCTAAAGTGCAGATTGACCATGTGGTGGCATTGAGTGACGCTTGGCAGAAAGGTGCGCAACAATTATCAGCCGAGGAACGGGAAAAGTTGGCAAACGATCCGCTGAATCTATTAGCTGTCGACGGTCCGGCAAATCAAGCCAAAGGTGACGGCGACGCAGCAACTTGGTTGCCGAGCAATAAGCCGTTTCGCTGTCAGTATGTAGCGCGCCAGATAGCGGTAAAGCGACGGTATCGACTATGGGTGACAGAAGCAGAAAAAAGTGCGATGTCGAGTATTTTGGAGAAGTGCGTGGAAGTAAATTGACAAAATGAAAAAATTTTAATACAATGAGAAAGTACTCATCCGGCCGGCAGGTCGGAGTTTTTCGTTTATGGAAGTTTGAAGCGGAAAAGGATATAATTATATAAAAGAAGGAGAGTAAATATGGAAGATTTGAATATCAAGCAACTGACACTAGCAGTGCGGACGATTGCTGATGAAAAAAACCTACCAGAAGAAACAGTTTTAAGTGTGATTGAGCAGGCGATTGCGGCAGCATGGCGCCGTGATAACGGTACGCGCGAGCAGTTGGTGCGAGCTAACTTGAATATCAATAGCGGCACAGCTGTGGTTTCGGTGGTTAAAACTGTGGTTGAAGAGGTTGAGAATGACATCAATCAAATTAGCCTGGAAGATGCTAAGAAGTTGGATGCTGCGGCTGAGATTGACGGCGAAGTAATAGTAGAGACTCACAATGTGACGACATTTGGCCGTGTGGCGGCTCAGACTGCTAAGCAGGTTATTTTGCAGCGTTTGCGTGAAGCTGAGCGTGAGGTAGTACTGGCTGAGTTTGAAGATAAAATTGGTACGGTCGTTATCGGTACGGTTCAGCGTGTAGAGCCACGTGTGGTACGAATTGAGTTGGGCAAAGCCGTCGGTATTATGCCTCAGAGTGAGCAAATTCCTGGCGAATATTATGGCGTTGGTCGTCGTATTAAGGTTTATATTAAGGATATTGAGCGCGAAGGTCGCGGTCCGCAGTTAATTCTTAGCCGTGGCAATGAAGAGTTTGTACGCTTTTTGTTCAATCAAGAAGTGCCAGAGATGGAAACTGGCGCAGTTGAGATTAAAGCAATTGCCCGCGAAGCTGGTCGCCGCACCAAGTTGGCAGTGGCTTCTGCGCTGCCGGGTGTTGACCCAGTTGGTACGTTTGTTGGCGGTCATGGTGCTCGTGTTCAGGCTGTAATGAATGAAATTGGTGAGCAAGAGAAGATTGACATTATTCCATTTGAGGAAGATACGGCTGGCTTTATTGCTAATGCTATGAGCCCGGCAGAGGTAATCAGCGTCACTGTAAATGAAGAAGAAAAGCGGGCAACAGTTTACGTTAGCGAAGATCAGCAATCAATCGCAATCGGTCGAGCTGGGCAAAATGTTCGCCTGGCAAGTCGATTGACAGGATATGATCTTGATATTGAAGCGAAAGCTGCTGTTAAGTCGGAGCCAAAACCTCGCAAGAATATCGAGGATAGCTTAATGAGCGTGGTTGAGGAGGTAGCGGAATAAGCCGCTCTCGATTGGCTATTAAAAACGAAAGGAGGGGCATATGTCAGAGGATTTTTCTGAGCTAGAACCTCGTTTAACGGAAACAGCTCGCGCCAGTTTGGAGCGAGCAGGTTTCCTAGCGCATAACGAAGGTCGCGATTATGTCGGCACGGAGCATATTTTACTTGGTGTATTGGCACAGAATTCGTCGCTTGGGGCTAAGATTTTAGCGGAAAATGGCGTGACGTTAGATAGGGCGGAAATGGTGCTTAATCTAACTGCTAAGCCTTTGGTGGTTACAGTCGTAAAAAAGGGCTTAAGTGCCGAAGTGGCTGAGCTGATTCGTACGTCATGGCAGTTGGCGGTTGAGTTTGGACAGGAGCGAATTGGTACGGAACATATTGTGTATAGCATGCTGTTGCAGCATGAGGCGCGGGCAACTAAGCTGCTGCGTGATATGAATATTGACATTGAGCAGCTGCGCGGAAATCTGGAGGATGTGTTTGATAAACAGCAATTTGAGTCGCTGCAGAAGAATCAGACTACAACAACTAAAAAATCTGCCGATTTGAAGATTCTGGATAAATTTGGCGTGGATTTGACACGGCGGGCTAGTGAAGGATTTTTAGATCCAGTGATTGGCCGGTCGGCAGAGATTCAGCGGATGATTACCATACTGGGACGCCGCAGTAAGAATAATCCAGCGCTAATCGGCGAGCCGGGTGTTGGTAAAACCGCGGTAGTTGAAGGCTTGGCGCAAAAAATTGCCGATAATAAGGTGCCGGAGTTTTTGAAAGGTAAGCGGCTTTTCCAGCTGGACTTGACGGCAATGATTGCTGGGACGAAATATCGCGGGCAATTTGAGGAGCGACTGCAAAAAGTCTTAGCGGTTGCTAAGAAACACCAGGAAGTCATTTTGTTTATCGACGAGTTGCACTTGCTGGTTGGTGCTGGATCGGCGGAAGGTTCAATGGACGCGGCCAACGTATTAAAGCCAGCATTGGCACGCGGCGAAGTACGGCTAATTGGCGCGACGACGTTTGATGAATATCGCAAGCATATTGAGAAAGATGCGGCCTTAGGCCGGCGTTTTCAGGCGGTAACGGTGGCGGAACCATCTCCAGAAGAGGCGGTGGAGATGATGCGAGGCTTGAGGGATAATCTTGCAAAGCATCATCAAGTACAGATTCCTGACGAAATGCTTATTGAAGCTGTCGATTTAAGTCAACGATATGTGACGGAGCGGTTTTTGCCGGATAAAGCGATTGATGTAATTGACGAGGCCGCTAGTCTATTAAAATCAAATTTGCCAAGAAAATTGTCTCGCAAGGATAAATTATCACGTCAAATCAAACGACTAGCTGGTAGGATTGATGCTGCTGTCGAGGCTGAAAATTATCAACAAGCCGCGGAATTTAAGGCGCAAATGCGACAGCTGGAATTGCAGGCTGATAAACTGAGAAACGAAGTCGATAGTAAACCTATGTTAACAGAGGAATATCTACGACGTGCAGTTTCAGCGATGACGAATATTCCGATTGATAGATTATCACTGAACCAAATGAGAGATTTAATCCAATTAGAGAAGCACTTGAGTCGAAGTGTGCTGGGTCAAGACGAAGCAATTGAGCAGTTAGCCCGGGCAATTCGACGAAATAAAGCTGGCCTGAGCCGCCAAAGTGGGCCGTTGGGCTCGTTTATTTTCCTCGGGCCGACTGGCGTAGGAAAGACTGAGCTGGCACGAGTATTGGCGCGGGAGGTTTTTGGCGGTGATGATAATTTGATTAAGATTGACATGAGTGAGTTTTCAGAGCGGCACACAGCTAGTCGGCTGATTGGTGCGCCAGCTGGCTATGTCGGTTATGATGATGGCGGCAAATTGACTGACAAGGTGCGGCGACGGCCATACAGCGTGGTGTTGTTTGATGAGATTGAAAAGGCGCATCCTGACGTACTGAACTTGCTATTGCAGATTTTAGAAGATGGTAAATTGAGCGACTCTCATGGTCGGACAATTAGTTTCCGACAGACGATTATCATTTTAACCAGCAACGTTGGCGCCGAGCAGATGATCCAGGATTCAGAGTTGGGCTTTGCCTCGTCTGGGCAGAAAAAAACTTCCCATACTGATCGACATAATCGCAATTCACGGGCAGCTTTACGCGAGTTGGAGAGTTTCTTGAGGCCAGAACTAATCGGTAGGTTTGATGGGGTGATTACGTTTAAGCCGCTGGCTAGGTCGGTGGTGCGAAAGATTTTTGACAATCTTACAATTGACCTAATCAAGGCAGTTGAGCGGCACGAAATGACGCTTGATATTACTCCATCCACCAAGCGCTGGCTGATTGACCGGGGTTTTGACGAACAGCGCGGCGTGCGAGTTCTCAGGCGTACTATTCAGTCGGAGCTGGCAGATCCGCTCAGTGATGTTCTGTTGTCAAATAAAGCAAAGCCTGGCGATATTCTGCAGGCTAAAATTGATAAAAATAAGGTGATAATTGATGTCAAGCGTGCGTAAGTTAATTGGATTTTTTGTTTCAATTACGTTTGTGCTTGGAATGGCTTTATTGGTGCTGAATCGACAGTCGATTATCGATGAAATTACCTTGTGGCAATATAGGCCAAGTGGTCAGATTGCTGAAATTGCCGATCGCGTCAAGATGTCAGATTTTGGCAAGAAAATGTTTTATGTTTCTAAACCGCAGATACAGTCGGCTGGTGAGTTTAATAAAGATTGTCGGCGTGTAGAGCAGGGAAACGCTATTTTAGGATGCTATGATCAGGCTGCTGGTGAAATCTACATCTATGACGTGACCAATGCAGAATTAGACGGCGTAAAAGAGGTGACGGCGGCGCATGAGATGCTACACGCGGCATGGAAAAGGCTGAGCTCTGCCGAGAAAGAGCGTTTGTCGACGCTGCTGGAGCACGCTTATGATAACGTAAAGACCGACCAGCTGGCTGAGAGGATGAAATATTACGACCGAGCCCAGCCGGGCACACGCGCAAATGAGCTTCATTCAATTTTAGGGACGGAGTTTGCGAATTTGGGCGAGGAATTGGAGGAGTATTATCGTCGGTATTTTACTGACCGGTCGGAAGTTTTGCGGTTGCACGCTCATTACCGAGAAAAGTTTGAGTCACGAGAAAATGAGGCGCAGGAGTTAAGCAAGTCATTGCAGTCGCGTAAACAAAAAATAGATCAAGATTTATCACAATATTCAGCCGACATAGCCGATTACAACCAGCGCGTGGCTGACTTTAACAGACGAGCAAATAGCGGTGATTTTTCCTCACAAGATGATTTTTCAAGGCAACGCCGTGCTTTACAGGCGGAGCTTTCTGAGTTGAATAGTCGGCGCAATAACCTAAATTCTGAGATTAATTCTTATAATTCTGGCGTCCTTAGGCTTAGGGAATTGGGTGTGAAAATTGACGAGTTAAATAAGAGCTTGGACAGTGTGAAGGGGGCAAAGTAATGGCAAAATCTCGAAGTCAATTTATCTGTCAGCAGTGTGGTGCTAGTTTTTCAAAATGGGCGGGTAAGTGTGAAAATTGTGGGGAGTGGAATTCGTTGGTTGAGCAGGTTATTTCTTCAGGAGGTTCGTCTGCTGTCGATAAATCAGCTGGGCGTGGCAAAGCTTTAAAAACTGCTAGCGTTCGTGAAGCCGTGGCTGAATCTGGGCTAGAAAGATTAAGCACGGGAATTGATGATTTGGACGTGGTTTTAGGCGGTGGCTTTTTGGCTGGTGGTGTGGTGCTGGTGGCGGGCCAGCCGGGAATTGGAAAAAGTACTCTGCTAGCGCAGGTTGCAGCGTATATTGCTGGCTCAAAATCTGTTTTATATGTTAGTGGCGAGGAATCGATTTCGCAGGTCAAATTACGAGCAGAACGTTTGGGCGCGGCTGATTCGGAAAAGTTACATCTAGCGTCTAGTAATAGCGCCGAGGATATTGCTGCGTCAATTCAGCAGGGCGGATATGATTTGGTGATTGTTGATTCGGTGCAGACTATTTCCTTGAGTGAAATTTCTTCAGCACCAGGTTCGGTTAGCCAAATCACCAACTCTTCAAATGTAATTATTCGTGCCGCCAAATCTTCTGGTACAGCGGTGATTTTGGTTGGTCACGTCACCAAAGAAGGTTCGATTGCTGGGCCAAAGATATTAGAGCATTTGGTGGATGTTGTACTGAATTTTGAAGGGGATCGTTATGGTGGTTTTCGAGTTGTTCGGGCGCAGAAAAATCGCTATGGTTCGACTAACGAGGCGGCAATTTTCGAGATGGACGATCAGGGTTTAAGAATTGTTAAGAATCCGTCAGCAGAACTTTTAGCGGAGCGGCGGAACTTGGATGGCTCAATTGTGCTGGCGACTATGGAGGGTGCACGGCCACTGTTAGTTGAAATCCAAGCGCTGGTGAATCCGACAAATTTTGGCTATCCTAAGCGCACGGCAAGCGGCTTTGATTTGAATCGGCTGAATTTGCTGGTGGCGGTCTTGGAGAAGCGTACAAAATTGAAATTGGTGGATAAGGATATTTATGTCAACGTAGTCGGTGGATTAAAATTGAACGATCCAGCGGCGGATTTGGCAGTAGCCATGGCAATTGCTAGCGCTAGCGCTGGTCGGAGTTTAGATGAGGGGGCTGTAGTGTTTGGTGAAATTGGTTTGGGCGGTGAAGTTCGCTCAGCGATTAATTGGCAGGCTCGAATCAAGGAGGCGAAGAAATTAGGTTTCACTTACGCGATTGCTCCAAAAGTTCATAAAGATAAATTTATAAAAGGCGTCAGTGATATGCGGCAGGCGTTGATTGACTATTTACAATAAGAAAGAGGAAAAAATGAAAGATTTTTACAGTTTAATAATAATTATAATGTTGCTTGGACTGGCTGCTGAGATTTATTTTTTGGCAAGACCGCGGCGCAATTCTCATGTCGGCGAGACTTCAATGTTGGTGGATACGTCAGTATTGATGGACGGACGAGTAATTGAGTTGGCAAAGACGGGATTCTTGCTCGGTAAGGTGATTGTTCCGAGGAGTGTGCTGTCTGAGCTGCAGTTATTAGCCGATGGCGCAGACCACGATAAACGCGAAAGGGCGCGGTTCGGCATGGATGTTGTGAAAGAGCTTAAAGACATACTGAAATCGTCATTTGAGCTGTATGACGATAATGAGCGTGTGCCAGAGGGTGTTGATTCTCGACTGCTGAAATTAGCCAAGGAAATGGATGCGGCAGTGCTAACGCTTGATTATAACCTAAATAAGGTGGCGCAAGTTGACGGAGTCAAGGTGCTTAATATCAATGAGCTGGCAAAGAGCCTGAGGATGAGCTATCTACCTGGTGATGAATTGGATTTGGAGTTGTCGCAAAAGGGTCAAGATACTCATCAGGCGGTCGGCTATTTGAAGGATGGCACGATGGTGGTGGTTGAGAATGCTAAGCGTTATATCGGACAGACAAAGAAGATTGAAATTATTCGAAGCCTGCAGACTGACGCCGGTAAAATGATGTTTGCTAAGCTTACTGTCGAACCAAAGAAACCTGCAAAGCAAAAGTCCAGTGTATCTAAAAAGCGCACAAATGGTCGGTCAAAAACATCAGCCCAGCACGAGGCTGAGCTGATTAATTTAGTTAATAAGCAGTAAGTGTCTAGCTGTCTTTTGACTTGAAGCTACTGCTTGAAGTTGCGGTGTAGTATGCTGAATCCCGGACTGTCACAGAAACAATGTGTGTTCCTGCTGTCTCAATCTCTACTGTCGCAGACTGCTTACCGCTGGAGCTGATTTCTGCACTCTTAACACTCTTGCCGTCAACACTAATTTCTATTGCGGCCAGCCCCCAAGTTCCCGCTGAAACGTCAACGTTTATGGTATATTTTTTACCGCTGCCAGTGACAGACACTGCTCCAATTTGAGGCTTAGCATCGTCACACTTGTGGACGTCGTCCTCTGCATTGGCATCATATCCTGAAGGCACGCTGAGAGATTCTTTCTTTGTCAGTGGATCGATAACCTTAGTTACCTCAATTTCTTCTTTAGCGCCATCTGGAGTACAGCTGGTGGCTTTCTTCTTAGAGACCTTGTCGAATGTAATTTTCTCTGTAGATTGGCCTTGTTTCTTGTCCCACCATGATGGGTAAAGTTCGCCATTAACATTCTGGATGCCGTTAGGACGTTCGTACCATTGCCCAGATTTCCACTTGCCTTCTTTGGCGTAAACTTGCGTATGAGCAAATGACATGACATTTCTAACCACCGGCATGCCAAAGTTTGATGCTGACGTACCGATGACGCTAGTGTCAGAGTTGCCGAGCCAGATTCCCATGACAAGAGCTGGACTATAGTTAACAATCCATAAATCTTTTGGTTGAGAGCCTTTGTCGGACGTACCAGTTTTAGCTGAGGTTCGGACGCCATTTACTCCCATCCAGCCGTGAAGTCCGATGGTCCTGTCGGACAGGATGTCATTTACGATATAAGCTGACTGCGAGTCAAGAACCTGCTTGCCATCGTCTTTCCATTTCTTCAATGTCTCACCTTGGCTATTTTTTACTTCAATAACGCTTGAACTATTTTTTTGGACACCCATACGTGCCAGAGTACCGTAAGCATTGACCAATTCTGTCTGCTTGGTGCCACAGCCGCCAATTGACGCACCGAGCCCGTAGCCGCCGGCATTTTCCTCTTGGCGACAGTAATTATGATTTCCCATCTTGCGAATTCCCTCAACGACTGGTTTTGCTGAGCCGTTACCGACAATGTAAGCTGCTTTAACCGCTGGAATATTTCGTGATAAGGAGAGGGATTTGCGGATGTTTATGGCGCCCATAAATTTTCCGTCCCAGTTGCGTAGTTTTGCGCCGTAAAGACTGTCGATATTATCGTCGCTTAGTACTGTGCCGCTACCATAACCCTGTTTGTTGTCATGCTTCTCAAATAGTTGAGCAAAAACGAGGGACTTAATGGTTGACCCTGGCTGAATATAAGATGTGGCTGCATTATCTTGCCCGTAGCCGGCATGATTAAAGTCGCGACTACCAACTAGTGCAACAATTTGTCCAGTTTGTACGTCTTCAACGGTTGCCGCGCCGTTACTAATTCTGACAGAATCTGGTCGTCCAGTAGCAAAGAAGGACTTCATTTCTGTCTCTAGCTTTTCCTGAATACGCCAATCTAGCGTAGTTTTAATTGTTAGTCCACCACGTCCAACGACCGATTCGCCAAGCTCTTTACTGAGTTGGTTGCGAACCATTAGCAGGAAGTGAGGCGCCTTAATGTTTTCTAGTTGTTCTGTCTGAGGTTTGATAGTGCTTAGAATATCAACTTTTTTAGCTTTTTCAGCTTCATCCTTAGAAATGACACCTTGCTCAGCCATATAATCCAAAGTTGTGTGTTGGCGGGCAATTAACGCCTTATGCCCGGCGGTATTATACGGGTTATAGTAGGTTGGATTTTGCGGGATACTGGCGATCAGCGCTGCTTCTGCCAGTGTCAAATCTTTGGCGTGCTTACCGAAGTATGTTTGTGAAGCTGACTCCGCACCGTTACGTCGACCGCCGTATGGAGATTCGTTTAGATACAGAGATAAGATTTGATCTTTGCTATACATGCGTTCAACTTCAATTGCTAGAATGATTTCCTTAATCTTACGAGGAACGCCGCTAATTGAACGGTCGCCAGCTTCGTCCGCGAAGAAGACTTGCTTGACAAGCTGCTGTGTCAGAGTCGAGCCACCTTGGACTTGGCGTCGTGAAGCGGTTGAAAGCATTGCTCGCATTATACCGCTAATGCTGATGCCATGATGCTTATAGAAATCGCGGTCCTCAATTGCGACGGTGGCCTTTTTTAAGTAGTCGCTAATCTGATCGGCTTCGACCACCAATTGATAGTTTCCTGTCCCTTTATCTTCCCAGAGCAAATTATCATTACGGTCGTAATATTTGGTAACGGTAGTTTGGACACGTTTAGCCAGTTCGCCAGGACGAATCTTATCAAGGTCTTTACGGAAATAAGCAAACATACCACCGATAAGCAGTAGCATCAATAGGACGCCAACGCCAAGGATTTTCAAGGCCATCAATCCGCCACGTTTAGAAAACCAATATTTAGCTAGGCGTTTTGGGTGTAGGCGGTAAAAGAATCGCTTGACGGGGTGTTTTGGTAAAGTTGCCAAATATTCTGCCCGTTCGCGCGCCTCCTTATCTTTCTTTGTTCGATGTTTTTGCGCCAAATTGGCATATAAATTCATCCGTTTTGACGGAGATTTCTTATTGCTTGAGCCGTGTCCGGCGGTGCTAATCGTAGTTTTCCTCTTCACAATCCTATTATATCACGCATATGTTTCGCTTCAATTATAAAATTGCTATACTAAATATAAAGGAAAGGAGTGCTATGAAACTATCAGAAGAACTAAAATGGCGCGGGTTCTGGAATCAGACCACATTTACGGACGACAAGCTTATCGATTCGGAGAATTTTACGCTCTATTTGGGGACAGATCCGTCGGCTGACAGTTTGCACGTCGGGCACTTGGCGGTCTATATGATGGTGCGGCATTTTTTGGAGCGCGGTCACAAGGTGTTTCTGTTGGTTGGTGGCGGCACTGGCATGATTGGCGATATGCGCGACACCGAGGAGCGGAGTCTGCTGTCGTATGCGGAAATTGAGCACAACAAGCGAGCTTTGAAGGCGCAAGTGTCGCAAATTTTCGCGGGACGCGATTTTACCTTGGTGGACAATGCGGATTGGCTGGGTAATTTGGAGCTGTTGCCGTTCCTTCGCGATATCGGCAAGAATTTCAACATGGCAGATTTGATCGGTCGTGAATTTTTCAAAGCGCGCATCGACAACGGCAAGGGATTGAGTTTTGCGGAATTTACCTACACCTTGCTGCAGGGCTATGATTTCTGGCACTTATTCAAGCATCACGGTGCCAATTTGCAAATCGGCGGTTCCGATCAGTGGGGTAATTTGGTTTCAGGCGTGGAATTGATTCGCAAAAAAGAAAACGCCGAAGTCTACGCCATGACTGCGCCGTTACTCATCAACAAATCAACTGGGCGCAAATTTGGCAAATCCGAAGGCGGTGCCGTCTGGCTGGACGAAACTAAAACCAGCGTCTACAAATTCTATCAATTCTGGCTGAACGTTGACGACGAAAGCGCCATTGAGTACATGAAGATTTTCACCATGCTTGATCGCGACACCATTGAGGCCATCGCCGAAAACCACGCGGTCAATCCAGGCGCACGCTCAGCTCAAAAAGTCTTGGCGCGCGAAGTCACCGACATCGTCCACGGCGTCAATCGGCGCGAATCAGTGGAGCGGGTGACAGAGGTGTTGTTTGGCGGCGGTGATTTTCGGCAATTGTCAGACGATGATTTAGACGCTTTGGCTCAGGAGATTCCGCGTGTTGATGTCGGCGTCGGCGTGATCGAAGTGTTAGTGGTGTCTGGTGCGGTCAGTTCCAACGGCGAGGCAAAACGCCTACTAAAATCTGGTGCCATCAGTCTCAACGGCGAAAAATTAACCGAAGACCGAGCTGTTAATACCACATCGCTACTGAAAAAAGGTAAAAATACATTTGTATTAATTATGGAGGGAGAAGAATAGTGAAAAAAATTATCGGGTTTGATTTGGATGACACGCTAGCTATTACCAAGTCGCCAATCAGTGATCGGATGGCTGGCGCTCTTAGTCGATTGCTTGAAAATTATGACGTGTGCGTCATTACGGGTGGCACATTCCAGCAGATTAAAAAGCAGGTGATTGATCGGCTTAATGTTCAGTCTGAATTGCTCCAAGGGTTTCATGCAATGCCGACTTGCGGCACTAGGTATTATCGATTTAATGCTGCTAATAACGAATGGAGGATGCAGTATGCGAATGATTTGTCTGATAAACAAAAAGCTCAAATAACTATGGCGCTGGAGGAGGTTGCCAGGGAGATGGGCATTTGGTGTGATAATCCTGCGGGTGAAATTATTGAGGATCGCCACAGCCAGATTACCATGTCGGCACTGGGTCAGCAGGCAACGCCAGAGGATAAATATGCCTGGGCGGAAAAATATAAAGATATTCGTCCCGTATATCGCGATAAAGTAGCGGAGAAATTGCCTGGTTTGGAAGTGAGGATTGGTGGTACGACCAGCACTGATATTACGCTGCCAGGAATTGACAAAGCCTACGGCATTGGTAAGTTGCTTGAGTTAAACGGCTGGTCGAAGGAAGAAGCACTGTTCTTTGGCGACAAATTACAAGAAGGCGGTAATGATTTTCCAGTCAAAAATATGGGCATTGATTGTATCGCTGTGGAACGCTGGGAAGATACTGCCTACGCACTGGAAGGTATCAACGCTGTTTCGTAGATGAAGCTGACAACTCCAGTGGAACATATCAAAGGCGTCGGCCCCAAAACCGCTCAGGCGTTGGCGGCGGCAGGGTTGGAGACGGTGGCGGACGCTCTAGATTTTTTGCCGCGGGCATATGATGATTATTCGGCGGCGGTCAATATCGCTGATCTTCAGCCGGGCAAGGTGACGGTGCGGGCGCGCTGCGAGTCGATTTCCACGCGCATTGTGCGCCGGGGCTTAAGGATAACCACGGCGGTGCTGGCGGATGATTCTGGCAAGGTCAAGGCCGTTTGGTTCAATCAGCCGTACCGCGAATCGCAGCTGAGATCCGACGCCGAGTTTATGTTCTCCGGCCAATTTGGCATGCAATATAACAGCTATCAGATTAGCAATCCATCCGTCGAACTCGCCAAACAAACAAATTCGTCCGACGCCCAGCCTACGTCGGGCATCCATCCTGTCTACAAATCCATCAAAAATCTCCGCCCCAAAACCGTGCAGGATTTGCTGAAAAACTTGCGACCCATCATGGAATTTTTGCCCGAAACGCTGCCGGAGTATATCGTTCAGCGGCAAAAACTAGTCAGCCGCGCGGAAGCCGTCAAGTTCCTCCACGCGCCGAAAAATCATGAAGAAATTGCCCGCGGCCGGGAACGCTTGGCGTTTGAAGAGTTGCTTGAAATGATCCTGGCGGCGCAGTTTAATAAGCAAGAGCAAACCAAGTTGACTGGCTGGCGCATCCCGTTCAATCAGCCAGTTGTTAAGCAATTTGTCGAGCAGCTGCCGTTTCCCTTAACCAACGCGCAGCGCCGCGCCGCGTGGCAGATTTTGCAAGATTTGGAGTCCGAACATCCAATGAATCGATTATTGCAAGGTGATGTCGGCTCGGGCAAAACGGTAGTCGCTGGACTGGTGGCAGCGGAAGTGGCGCAGGCTGGTTTTCAGACGGCCATCATGGCGCCAACGGAGATTTTGGCGGCTCAGCACACTAAAACGCTGGATGAATTATTGTCGCCGTTCGGTGTGTCGGTGGCGCTGCTAACGGGACATGTCAAGGGCGCTCAGCGGCGGCAGCTGCTGGACAATTTAGCAAATGGTGACATTGACGTGGTGGTTGGCACGCACGCGTTGATCCAGGAAAAAGTGGCGTACCATAAGCTGGGTTTTGTGGTAATTGATGAGCAGCATCGGTTTGGCGTCAAGCAGCGACAGGCGTTGCTGCAAAAGGCAGACTATATGCCGCATCTCCTCAGCATGACCGCTACGCCGATTCCACGGAGCTTGGCGTTGACCTTGTATGGTGAACTAGATATCTCGATTTTGGATGAACTGCCAGCTGGTCGTCAGCCGATTGAAACGAAAATTTGGTCGCCAGCCTCAGCGCCAAAGCTCTACGAAGCGATTGATCACGAGCTAGCTCAAGGCCGCCAAGCGTACGTCATTTGCCCGTTGATTGACGACAACCCTGATAATGACAAAAAATCGGTGGAGGCGGAATATCACAAATTGGCGAAAATGATGTTTCATCATCGTCGCCTTGGGTTGCTGCATGGTAAACTGCCGCCAGAGGAAAAAGCGGCGGTCATGCAGCAGTTTGCGGACGGCGACATTGATATGCTAGTGAGCACCACGGTGGTGGAAGTTGGCGTCAATGTGCCGAACGCCACGGTTATGCTCATCGAAAATGCTGATCATTTTGGACTCAGCCAACTCCATCAGCTGCGTGGGCGGGTTGGACGCGGCCAGTATCAGAGCTTTTGCCATTTGATGCTGTCGAGCCATGATAAGCCAAGCCAGCGCCTCAAGGAAATTGAGAAATCCCAAGACGGCTTTTACTTGGCGGAAGTTGATTTGAAACTACGCGGCCCCGGCGAGATTTACGGCCGAGCGCAGCATGGTGCACTGAACCTAAAAATTGCCTCGCTGAGCGACACGCCACTGATTGCCCGTGCGCAAACGGAGGCCGAGCGCTTTGTCAAAGAGGGGCAGGATTTGTTACAATATAACCATCTGGCGCGTGCCGTCAGTCGCTATCAGCGATTAACCATTTTGAATTAATATGTATGCAGGAACAACAATTAGAGATGGCTCTGGTCGATTTATCGGTGTTCATCAAAAGATAGATCGAGTGGCCAGGCGACATCTGACGCCAATGCTACCTGATTGGTGTGAGTTTCCTGATGCCAAAAATATTCTGCACTTTGAAGGCAAAAACGGCCCTGACGGCGTCAAGCGCAAAAGTCCAGCCGTTGACGAGCCGTGGCATTTCATCAATCCAGATGATCCAAACGACACGGCACTTTTAGAGATGATTGACCAGCATATTGATAATCTAGCAGAGGCGCTGCAAAAACATAATTCTGAACGAGCGGCGTTTGAAGCAGCATGGATGGCGCACGCCATCACCGATGGTCTGACGCCGGCGCATCATTTTCCGCTGGAGCACGCCATGCAAGAGTTGCGCGGTGGCGAAGGCCTGGAGACGCGAACATCCATCCTCAAGAAAAACGTCATGAAGGGCGACACGGGGATTGAGCTCATCAAAAACAATTGGAAGTTTTGGGGTGCTAAAGGCATGATGACTATGCACGTAGCGTTTGAAGCGGGCGTGGCGAGCGTAGTGGCCTATCCGCGCTTCAAGGACGCCGTGCCGAGTGAAGCTGAGATTTTGCAGGTCAAGCAGCAAGGCTATCGAGAATATTATCTAGAGCAAGTTCACGCTGTGGCCGACCTAAAGATGTATGACAATTTTGGTAAAAACGGCTGGACGACGGACTTGGCGTGGCAAACCAACCATGAACTGATGCCAATCATCATTAAAGCCGTCATGCTGGGCTGGCTAGCGTCGGTGTGGAAGCTTGAGGCCAAACGGTGAGAGTACGAATCATCGCTGGTGAATTTGGTGGACGATTCATCCAGGCGCCGCCCGGCTCGACGACGCATCCCATGGGCGAGAGAGTCCGTTCGGCGATGTTCAATTCACTGGGCGAAACAGTCCGCGGCGCGCGGGTATTGGACGCTTTTGCCGGCTCTGGCGCCATTGGCTTGGAGGCGCTCAGCCGTGGCGCTGAGTCAGTAGTTTTTGTGGAGCGAGACCGAGTCGCGCAGCGCGTCATTGCTGAAAATATAACCAGTTTGGGTGTCGACGAAAAATCCATTGTAATAAAAACAACGATATCAAATTGGCTGGAAACTGCAGATGTAACAGGGGAGTTTGATATTATTTTTGCCGATCCGCCTTATCACAATCCTCAGTTTTCCACAGTTTCGCGATTAATGGGGCTACTCAAACCTGGTGGAACTATGATATTATCACATCCAGGAATAGGTGAGGTGCCAATTCAATACAAAACTGTTGTGGTGGACAGTCGTAGTTATGGGGAGGCGCACCTCACCAAGTTCCTACGATTGGAATAATCCTTAATTATATTTATTTTCTCGGCGATATGTCGGGATTTTTAAATGTAAAAGCCCTATAAGTTGTTAGATTGATAGTGTTGTTATATTAACCCTACCGCTATATTTAGAGTTGCCGTATAATAGAACGTAGACAGATAAAAAAGAGAGAGGTGCTAATAGCTATATGTCGTACGTTGATTATGATCCAGGCTGCAGAGTCTACGGTGATGCTGAAGAAAACTGTTATCTAGATTTAGAAGATTTGTCTGAGGCTTTAGCGGCACAGGAGCTTAGAGAAAATCTTGCCGGTATAGCCATGGAAGCAGCAGGGGTTTATCCTCTTGAAGAGATAAATCCAGAAACGGGAGAGCTATTCTAGCGGATGTCATAGAGATTTACTTATTTAATAAGTAAAATTCCGCAATATCCAGGAATGGTTAAGTTGCTTTTTTCTTTGAAAATTAAATCTAGAGAATGGGTTGAGGCGATGATTTCGGCGTCTTCTGGAATGAAAAAACTCTGCGGTGCATCAGCGAAGTTGATAAAGATATAAGCCCGCTCAGTGTCCAGCTCGCGTTTTATGCCAAGGATAAAACCATTACCGGTGTTATGAACAATTTCCAGAGATCCGTCTCTAAAAATAGGCATATCTTTGCGTAGCTGCAGTAAATTTCTATGTAAATTAAGTATAGAATAGCCATTCTTTTTCTCTTCAGTAACGTTAATAAATGTGCGGTTTTTATTCACTGGTAGCCACGGTTTTACTTCTGAGAACCTAGCGAACTGAGTATCGTCCCATTGCATCGGCGTACGTTCCAGATCGCGGCTGTCGATGACAGAATTGGCGGGGCTAAAATTATCACGAATATCCGCATCAGTCAGCTGACCATTTTCCATACCAATCTCGTCGCCATAGTAAATAACACTCACGCCAGGGCAAAGCAGATTGAGAAACTGCAACGCTCGTGCCCGTTCAAATCCTAAGCGTGACCTAACGCGCGGCTGATCGTGATTGCCAACACAGAAAAACGGCAAGTTATCATCGCAGGCTTGCAAATAATTGACAATATTCCAGCCCGTACGCTCGCCATGCCAATCGTTTTGTCGATGTTCCATGAAAAATGCTGAACTTTTTGGATGCGCCTGAATAACTTCACGATACTGCGGCCAAATATCACCCAATTGTTCGTCCGGATAAAACTCAAACACCATCTGTCGGTCGTCATATTCATCGCAGATGCTAGCTAGCTCATGCAGATATTCTTGAAAATGTGGTCCGTGCTTACAATGGTCATGTACGAATGCGCCGTAGCTGTCGGGTTCGCCATAAAAATTGGAATTTGCTGAATCGTCACCTAGCTCTGGATCTTTAGAAATACCCCAGATGGCATCAACTCGCATGCCGTCCACGCCCATATCAAACCAAAATCGCACCACACTTTGCATAGCTTGGCGCACTTCAGGATTATCCCAATTGAGATCAGGCTGGGTTGGTAAAAACGAATGCAAATAATATTGTCTAGTCGTCTCATCATACGTCCACGCTCGCCCCCCGGACAAGCTGCGCCAATTGTTCGGCTCCTTGCCATTGCGCTTATCGCGCCACACATACCAATTGCGCTTGGGATTGTCTCGACTAGAACGCGACTCAACAAACCACGCATGTTGGTCGGACGTATGGCATGGCACCAGGTCAATCATCACCTTTATACGTCGTGCGTGCGCTTCGTCCAGCAACATAAGAAAATCATCTAAACCGCCAAAAATTGGATCAACATTTTGATAATCCGCCACGTCATAGCCAAAATCAGTCATCGGTGAGGTAAAAAACGGCGAAATCCAGATGGCGTCAACGCCTAAATCACTCAGATAGTCCAGCCGAAAAGTGATGCCATTTAAATCACCAACTCCGTCGCCATTGAGATCTTGAAAACTGCGCGGATAAATCTGATAAAGAGAGGCGACATCTTGCCAAGTTTTCATGGTTTAAGTATAAGCGAGATGCGTTTAAGGTGTCAATGCAGAAAAATAGCCCAGATTGACTGAGCTATTTTTCATGGTGCGGGTTAGGAGACTCTAACTCCTGGCCTCTTCCATGGCAAGGAAGCGCTCTAACAACTGAGCTAAACCCGCATGCGGTTCCAGAGATTATTTTAGCAAAATCGCTGGATGATTGCAATACTTGGTGGCTCCTCCCAGACTTGAACTGGGGACACAAGGCTCTTCAGGCCTCTGCTCTACCAACTGAGCTAAAGAGCCACATGGGTGATTGCTACCGCCAATTATACTACAGATTGCCCGCACTGTGCAAGCGTGATAAAATGAGAGCACGCGGGTGTCGTATAACGGCTATTATGTGACCTTCCCAAGGTTGAGACGGGAGTTCGACTCTCCCCATCCGCACCAAAAATTATAAAAGCACCCCGCCAGTTTACGGAGTGCTTATTTTATGGCTCGTTATTATTTCTTACCGCCACGAATCGCATCGATCAGTTCAATCGGGAATAACATCATCGTCTTTTGTGATGGCTCGGTCGAGATGCGCTCCAGTGTGTTCAGTGTACGCAGATTAATGGCGCCTTGGGTTTTTGCCAGGATCTCCGCCGCTTGTGCCAGCGTTTCAGCGGCAGCTTTTTCACCGTCAGCGTTGATGATATTAGCACGGCGCTCACGCTCGGCTTCGGCTTGCTTGGCCATGGCGCGCTTCATATCGCCCGGCAGTTCAATATTCTGAATCTTAACGTTCTCGACATCTATACCCCATTTGTCAGTTTCGGCATCAACAATTTCCTTGATCTGCTGCGAAATCTCCTCACGCTTGGCAAGTAGGTCGTCCATGTCGACATTACCAGTAACATCTCGCAAAGCCGCCTGGGCAAATTGGCTGGTGGCATAAATATAATTGGTCGTCTCAAGCACCGCCTTTGGCGCGTTAATCACTCGGAAATATACCACCGCGTCAACGCCGACGGTGACATTGTCCTTGGTGATAACTTCTTGTTTCGGTACGTCAATCGGTGTCGAACGCACGTCGACCAGCATCATCGTTTGGAAAATTGGTACGACCACTCGAAGTCCTGGTTCGCGTACGCCAGTAAACTTACCGAGCGTCAGCACCACGCCGCGCTGGTATTGATTGACGATTTTAATGCCGCTCAGTACAAAAATAGTCAAGATGACTAAAATTGCTATTGATATTTCCATAAATTCCTCCTGTTTATATAATGTTATTCTAGCATATTCTGCGCAGTTGCGACTTGATGAGTAACTAAATTTGTTCGTATAATAAGAGTATGGGACGAATACCGTTGGCCGAGCAGATGCGGCCGCAAAATCTGGACGAGGTGATTGGGCAGAGCCATCTGTTGGGTGAGGGTGAATTGCTCCGTCAGATTGTGAGGCGCGCTGAGCCGGTCAGCTTGATTTTGTGGGGGCCGCCAGGCACGGGTAAGACGACGTTGGCGCGAATTATCGCTCGTGAGGTTAATGCAGAGTTCGTCGAGCTGTCGGCGGTGACTAGTGGTAAAAAAGATGTCGAAAAGGTGATTGAACACGCCAGGCAAAATTGGAACTTTAACCTCAGGACGATTCTGTTCGTTGATGAAATCCACCGCTTCAATAAGGCGCAGCAGGATGCCTTTTTGCCGCACGTCGAGAGCGGGCTGATTACTTTGATTGGGGCGACCACTGAGAACCCGAGCTTTGAGGTGATCACGCCGCTGCTCAGCCGGACGCGGGTGCTGGTATTGCACCGACTGACCAAAGATGAAATTGTACTAGTATTGAAACGGGCGCTGAAGACCTTGAAAAAAACCAAGCGGGTGTCACCAAAAGCGCTGGACTATCTGGCGGAGCTCGCAGATGGCGACGCGCGGGTGGCCTTAGGCAATTTAGAGTTGGCGCTGAGCTTTGGTGAAAAAGTCACGCCCGAGGTGGTCAAGGCGGCGGCTCAGCGGCGACTGCCTGGCTATGATAAAAAGGGCGATGTGCATTATGACGTCATCTCAGCGTTCATCAAATCACTGCGCGGCAGCGACGCGACGGCTGCGGCGTATTATTTGGCGCGCATGATTGAGGCTGGTGAAGATCCGAAGTTTATCGCGCGGCGGATGGTTATCTTTGCCTCAGAGGACATTGGGCTAGCTGGCAATGGCGCGCTGAGCCTGGCGGTCGCCACCTTTGAGGCGGTTGAGCGCGTTGGCCTGCCTGAAGCTAAATATAATCTATTTCACTGCGCCATCGCTCTGGCGCGCAGCCAGAAGTCGCGCGAGACCACTGATGCGATGAACGATGCCTTCGCTTTGGCGCGTCAATATCCGAACTCGCCAGTGCCGCTCCACCTTCGCAACGCTGCCACCAACCTGATGAAAGATCTAGGCTATACCAAAGACTATAAATGGCAAGCTGGTTTTAAACATAAAAAAGGATTTTTGCCGGAAGAAATTAATAATGTGTTATAATTAGCGTATCAATATTTCTTTAATAGGAGAAAATAATATGCCAAAACAAGAGCCTCAGCAGCCGCAGTATGCACCACAGCCAGATCCAAATGCACAATATGGCCCAGCACCACAACCTCAAAATTCCCCATACGAGCAACAACCAGTTAACCAGCAATATTTTGCTCAGCCACAGGCAGCCCCAGTGCAATATGTTGTTATGGCAGAGTCGCTAAAGGGTGTTAAGGGATGGTTAATGTTCTTCGTGATTTGTTTCGTTATTGGTGGCCTTGGTAATATAGGAATGTTTTTCCAGGCAGTAATGAATCTTAGCCAGCCTGAGAATATTATTACTTTGATATTTGCGCCGATACTAGCGGTTTTGTCGATTTGTGCTGTTGTGTTTATAGCTATGCAAAAGCGTCTTGGTAAGTGGTTGGCGGTGGCTGCGCTTATTACAGCTGGGATAAGTAACACCGCAAATATGATTGCCTCACACGCATCAGGGAAATCAGGCGAGGATACTCCAACGCTAATAGGGGGAATCATTACTATGTTGATACTTGAAGGTCTGATTATCCTATACTTCTTTGTGTCACGTAGGGTTAAAGAAACACTTGTCAATTAATTAGCTCACAATTATAAAAATAGCCGCTCCATTACGGGGCGGTTATTTTTGGTAGTCAATGTGGCTATTGTTTATTGGCACGCTTTCGCTCATTGGCATCGAGGTAGCGTTTACGCAGGCGCAAAGATTTTGGCGTCACTTCCAGCAGCTCGTCGTCCTCGATGAAATCGATGCATTGCTCCAGGCTAAACTGCGTAAATGGCGTCAGCTGCACCGTGCCGTCGGACGATTTGGAACGCATGTTGGTCAGGTGTTTAGCCTTACAGACGTTAATTTCAATGTCTTCTTGGCGATTATAAATACCGACGATCATGCCAGCGTAGACTTCCGTGCCCGGCCCGACCAAGAGCTCGCCACGCGCTTCGGCCGCCTGCAGAGCGTACGGCGTGGTAGTACCAGCTTCAAAGGCGATGAGTACGCCGCTGCGGGTCTTTGGCAATTTGCCGCCCAGTGGTTGATAGCCGTGCGGCAGGGAATTCATAATCACGGTGCCTTTGGTGGCGGTCAACAGTACGTTTCGCAGGCCGATCAACGCTCTCGTCGGCAGTACGTAGGTGATGCGGGTAGCGCCACTTGCGGTGGTTTCTTGCAACTTCATTTCAGCATGGCGCGCACCCAATTCCTGGCTGATTGCGCCGATGAATTCGCTGCTAATTTCGATTTGCAGTTCTTCAATTGGCTCTTTTTCAACGCCGTCCTCGGTGATGGTGACTACTTGCGGGCGGCCGACTTCAAACTCAAAGCCTTCGCGCCGCATGGTCTCGATCAAGACGCTCAAGTGCAGCTCGCCGCGACCAGATACCGTAAAGCCGATGCCGTTTTCCTCGACGCGCAGCGCCACGTTAGTTTCCAGCTCTCGCCGCAACCGGTCGCCAATTTGCCGCGAGGTAGTAAACTCGCCCTCGCGCCCTTTCATCGGGCTGGTGTTTGGACCGAGATACATGCTCAACGTCGGCGCTTCGATAGCAATTGCTGGCAGGGCTTCAGGCTGTTCTTTATCGGCGATCGTATCGCCAATGTGCGCTTCACTCACGCCAACCAGCGCCACAATGTCGCCAGCAAATGCCTCGTCAAGCTCTTCACGGTTCAGTCCGCGGTAGCCAAAAACTTTCTCAATTCGCGCTGAGCTCGATACTTTGCCCTGTTTCAGTAAACTAACCGCCAGGCCGCGCTTGACCGACCCGCGAGCGATCCGCCCAATGGCGTATTTGCCCTGGAAGGTATCGTACTGCAGGCTAGTCACCAGCATCTGAAACCCGCCATCAGCCGTGACGCTCGGCGCCGGGATATCGTTAATAATCGCTTCAAAAATCGGTGTGAGATTGGCGTCTTCGCTCGGGCTAACAGGAATCTCTCGCCAGGCCTTGCCATCGCGCCCAACGGCGTAATAAATCGGATAATGCAGCTGACGATCATCGGTCGCTAACTCCAAAAATAGATCACTCAGTTCATCTTCAACCTCGGCAATTCGCCGCGCTGGCTTGTCAATTTTATTAATCACCACCACCGGCTTCAAACCCAGTTCCAGCGCCTTGCTCAACACGAACTTCGTCTGCGGCATCGGCCCTTCCTGGGCATCAACGATCAGCAAGACACCATCCGCCATCTGCAAAGTCCGCTCGACTTCGCCCGAAAAATCGGCGTGCCCCGGCGTGTCGATGATGTTGATCTTATAATCACCGTAAAAAATTGACGTTTGTTTGGCGGTGATGGTGATACCGCGTTCGTGCTCCTGATCACCCGAATCCATGATCAGTTCTTGGCTCATTTCGGCCTGGTTGTCGCGGAATGTGCGCGACTGTTTGAGTAGCCCATCAACCATGGTTGTCTTGCCGTGATCAACGTGGGCAATAATGGCAATATTTCGAATCTTGCTAGCGTCCTTCATAAAAATATGGTCTGATGTTAATCACAGACCTTCCTCTTAATATAAAATTTTACCACGATAAGGGGAAAATAAAAAGAGTGGAAGTTGTGTTTAATACTTTAATATACTGCAACTTGCTGCTTGTCAAGTTGGTCTTTTGGAAAATTTATCAGTCGAGCTTTGCCGTCGGCTCTATGCAAAATATCTAAATCAGCCATTACTATACTGAGGGCTTGTGTTGCCAATTTAACTTGCGTCGGATTTATTTTTAATTCTTGGCGGGCTAATCTCTTCGCTTTTCTATTCTTCGTACAAGCTATTAGTAGTTCGGGGTAGTCCGGCATATCGTCTAGCTGAGGTATGTATATTCCGTAAGCAGGTTCTGTTCGGGCGAAGTAATTTACAATCTTGTCCTTTTGAATTTTTACTCCCCAATGTTCACGCTCCGCTACTAAAGCTTCATTTCTTTCAAGGTAATCGCAATATATATCTGTATGATGGTTCTCGGGAGATATTATTATGTGCCCAGCTGGCTCTCCGTTTGTAGATAATTCTCGCGAGAATATAACCAATCCAGATGGATGAGGTTCGGTCGCCATATCTATGTCAAGATGAGTTGACGTAACGTAAAAAGATTCCATATTTATACCTAACGTGAAATGGTGGGAAATACGGGGCTCGAACCTGTGACCTCACGAATGTGAATCGTGCGCTCTAGCCAACTGAGCTAATTTCCCATCGCTATGCCAATTATATACTACTATAGAGCGCCTGCCAAATAATGGTCACGAGCTTGTTGTTCGGTGAGAGCAGTCGTATAGACTGAGCTGTATTGCATACTGCCTTTAAAATACTTAGGGCCTTGGTAGTCGCTGCCGTCAGCATTTTTCCAATAAGTCAATTTACCGCAGCCAACTTTCCAGTATCCGCCGTTAGGTACATTTTCTCCGGCAGTCATTGATGTATTAGTGTCGACGCGGTTTCCATCTAAGTAGAGTGCGGCGCCACTTGGTGAAATAGTGGCAATAACGTGATGCCAGCGGCCATCAGCATAGTTTACTCCAGCTTGTGAAGCAACAAGTTTGATGCCTCCGCTATAAACACCAAACACTACTCTACCATCTTTATCTATATATATATGACGGTCGCTTTGTCCACCACTGTTATAGTCACCTTCGTATAAAGAGCTAAAGCCCATTAGTCGACCGTTACTTCGATAATTAGTACTAAACCACACCTCCAGGCTAAAGGTATTTGGCGCAGGATTGACCTTCTGCTCTGCTGACGTTCCGTGAGTGAGACAGGCGTTTACTCCGTTAAATACTGAAACGCGGCGGTCGTCACGCACACAACCAGTGTTTGATACGCTGGCACGACTGGGTGATCCATCGCTTGGCGAAGGTTTGCCATGATTACCGTTACCAGAGAGGTCAGTCACAACAGGGTTGGCGGCATGATCGCTATTGAGCGCCCAGGCAAAATACGGCTGAGGATTTGGACGGATCTGTGAACGGTTCCAGGTGGCTTCGGAGCATTTAAAGTAAGCGCGAGCTTGAACGCGGTTGGTGCTATTTTGTATGGTCGCGGTAAATCCTGCCAGGGAAGAAAGCTGGATAATTAAGAGGACTAACTCAAACAGAATGATGATACCGAGTAGCGCCATATTACGATGCCGTTCATGAGTCAGCTGTAGACCAGTAATTTCTTCTTCAGGCGGTGGTGGTAATTTTACTAGCAGCGCGATAAACAGTGGCATTAGGCACCACAGTAGTGCAAATATCACGCCGCTTAGTCCGAGGGATGGTCGTGGTACGTAAATGTAGCGCCCCTGTGAGTCTGTTTCAGTAGCGCGAACGGTAGCGGTTTGACCAGTATATATACGTTTGCCGTCGTCATCGCGAATAGGGAAAATCCCAGTATTGACAATGTGAATACGTACGTCGTTTTTTTGGTGTGTAGCGATACTGAGCATGTCGGCACGAAGCCAAGGGTTGAGAATCAGTGTCGCTAAGATAACCACCAGCGTTCCGCCAATAATACGAACTGGCCAGCGCCAGTCGTTACGTATCCGTCTAATGCAAGAAATTAGATAAACGATAATCCAGCCGATTAGCAAAATCGGCGCAGCACGCCATACCCAGCCCCAAACAGGAGCAATCACCACTGCTTTACCAATTACATCTCGATTGGCTACTGGCAGGGAGTCTTCTGCTGCGTTGAGGTCACCTTTAGTGGTGTAGCTGTGATCGTCGTTAACCTTAGCCAGACGATGAGTGTAAACACTGCCGCTGCGATAGAACGTAATAATATCATCTTTATCGTAGGTTTGCTGCGGCCGCGTAACAACTAATGTCCCGACTGGGGCGGTTTCGCCCATACTTGGCGTGGCAATGGCAAAAAAGCGAAAACCAGCTAGGTGTAGTACGAGCACTGAGCCTAGACTTAGTAGGCTCAGTGCTGCAATTGCCCAAATGCTGGTTTTACTAAACTTCATTGCCCTTTAGTATATCAGATTTATGACTACTATTTGAGGCACTAGGCGCTGAATTGCCAGGTAATTGGTTGTGAGATTTGGCGACCTTGGAAGCTGGCGTCGGTGTTTGCCGGAAGCGCGGCAGTAATGACCAATGTGACGGTCTCGTTTGGTGCAATTGGGTGACCAACGACTGTCTTGATATCTTGAGCTACTGCTTGCTGGAAGGCTTCTGCGGTGCCAGTCCAAACCTGTGTACCGTTAGCGCGGATGGTAACGGTCATTTTGCTACACAAGTTACCGGTACCAGAGACGGATGCGCCTGGTGCGTTCTCAGTTGTACAGGTGCCACCCTTGACCGTGAAGGCACTGGCAGCGATGCTACCCTTGTTGGTAATTTTTACAGTCGTGTCAGTGCTGCCACCTGGAACGAGTGCTTGGCCACCATATTTGTTGATGGTTGCACAAGTTGCACTACCGGTACCGGTAGTGGTGCAGGTAACTGTTCCGTCGTGGTTCTTTTCTTCCATGACTAACGTACCAGTTGATGCGGTGTTTACGCTGTTGGTGATGGTCGCGACAACACCAGCGAATGTTGGCGTCAAGCTAAACGCTACCATCAGCGTCATGATACCACCGACAACCGCCAGGCCAATACGCTGCCTTCGGAAATAGTTATTTGCTTTGCTCATAGTGATATAAACCCTCCTCGATGATCCAAGTGGATATCTCGCATTATTATTTGCCTTGGCGTGATTGTAGCATAGGCGTTTTGGTATAGTCAATAATATTTTCATAACAATTAAAAAGTCGCCATATTGCAGGCGACAATTCCGAAAAAAATCCGTATATATAATTTAATGGTGCAGATGAAAGGACTTGAACCTTCACGCCGTGAGGCACATGCTCCTAAGGCTAGATAATTAAGCCTTCTTTTCACTTAGTGGAGAACTTACGCACGCCGCCGGCAAGAGGCCTACAGCAGGCAAATAATGGACAATAAAGGCAAAAATGATATAAGAGTTAGTTCTAACTCGTTGTTTTTGTTTGTTATTGTACGGGGCTGCAAGGAGTCAATTCTGGAGTCTAGGGCGGAGTCTAATTAATCAAATTGGATAAGTAAGATTATCTACTCTTAGGGTGTAGCCGTTCTCAAGAACAAAAGTGATATAATTATAGTTGAAGTTCAAATAAGGGGTGGCAAACTAATTAAGTAAAAGGGATAGCGTCTCATGAGTAAATGGGAAGATCGTATACAGAATAGTGCCACATATATTGCAGCCAAGAAATTATTAGCCAGGTTAAATGAGATAGACTCTGACAGTATGTCTCTTGAAGCAATCGATGCTATCAATCGGGCAAAATTGGTCATTGAGCTTTTAGTGGATAGACTTGATAATACAGATAGTCGTCTATTATCAATATCAAATCTTGACAATATCAGCAGTCACCTTTCAAATGCAAGTTCGTGTTTTGATAACTGGCAAAACACTCGCGATGATATGTATCTAGGTATTTCTTACATGAATGGATATATCGATAATATATTGTCGTACATTCCTTCATTAACGCCCACTATGGACATAAAGGAAACTCGCAAGGCTATTGCGGGATTAAATAGGTCGGTCGGTCAATATAAGCGTACAGCAGCAAAAGAGATTGATAGTATATCCGCTAAAGGAACTACCGCAGAAAAGACCATTGACGAAAAAGTTACTGAAGCTAAAAACGAGTTTGAAGCACTTGGTGTAAAAATAGATGAACTTAACAAAGATTTAAAAGACATAAAAGATTCATCAAATAGCATATCTACCGAGCAGCAACTATCATTTACAAAATCTGAAAATGTACGTAATGAGGCGGTTAATAAATTTATCGAAGATCAGAAACGTACAATTGAAGAAACATTTATCAAAAAGAGTGATGAAGCCGATCGTATTACGGATGACATAGATAAAAAGCTCAACGCTACTGAGGCGAAGGCAGAAGATAGTCTTGCTAGAATAGATGAATTATTGAATATAGCTGGAGACAAAACACTAATCCACGATTATTCTAGTAGCGCTAAGGAAGACATGGAAGCTGCTGATAGATGGCGTAAAATAACGATGTTCTTGCTTTTTGCGGTATTAGGATTTTCTTGTTGGGTAGTTTATGAAATTATTCATACTAAGGATGCTTCATGGCAATTCTTAATAGCTCGAGCATTTGTTATGCTATTTGCTGGGGGTATAGCAGGATACACGGCCACTCAATCAAGCGAACATCGTAAAGCACAGCGAGCTAATCAACGAACAGCTCATCAACTTAAAGCACTAAAGCCTTATCTGCTAAGTATTGAAGGTGATGTAAAACTAAGAAATGAAATTATCAAAACAGTTGCATATCGAATATTCAATAATGAAGAGAATAATCAAGTTAAAAAATCAAAAGGATTATTTAAAAGCAAAGAGGAAGCTCCTATTATGAGTTCGCAATTGATTGAGCTGTTATTAGATTTAGCAAAGAAAATTCCTGTTAAATAAAAAATGTTAAAAATGTGGTAATTTATTTTATTTACTGATATACTTACTTACAGAAATATTTCACAATATCAAATATGCGGATGTGGTGGAATTGGTAGACACGTATGCCTTAGGAGCATATGCCTCACGGCGTGAAGGTTCAAGTCCTTTCATCCGCACCAAAATCTGAATTTTTTCGAAATTGTCGCTTGAAAAAGCGACCTTTCATTTTTTCTTTTCCTCTCTTTCTATTTTTAAGCAAAGAAAAAACAGTAAACCTTTTTTGATTTACTGTTTTTATACTATTTTTATTTAATTGATATTACTAAGATTAGGAATTTTACGTGCTTGAGTAGATATTATATTTTCAGTCAATGCTTTATTCTTCATAACACAATCAAATATCTAATATCTCAACAATTTTTCCATTGTGCTGTTTCAATTCAATCTTCCGAATTATTTCTTCTCCTAAATATTTAATAAAATCGCTTAATTCTGATGAAACTTCAAATATAATGTTGTGTTTACTATCATTCTCCGGATTAAATGTTGAATTATAATTTCTTTTGCTTGACCAATAATTCCAATTTACATCTGTTCTTTCGTAATAAACATAATTCTGTTTTTTTGTAACGTATATTCTTTTGTTGATCAATACCTTTTCATCTTCAGATTTAAAAATATCAGAATATATTTTTAAGCCCTCAAATTGCTTATATTCTTTAATTTTATCATTTGAAACATTAAGCTTTATTTCTTTATAATCCATAATCTTTCCTCCTTAAACTTGTTGCCTATACTGGAGAGCATTATAGCATTTTTAAGGCATCTTACTCTATGACAGACCATCCATACTACGGTTTATTCCTTATTATGTGTCATTATGAATTACAACGCGGTGAAGCGTTTGGCTTGCACTGGAAAGACATTGACTTTACCGAAAACACTATACATATCAGGCAGCAAGTTTATCTCGTAGGACATGAGCCAAAACTCGGCTCACTCAAAACAAGGGCAAGTGCTCGCGATCTGCCACTTCTGCCGAGTATAAAACAGGAGCTGCAAGCAGAATATGAACGATGGCTCTATCCAGATGGCCACGAACTTCTCTACCTTACTAAAAAAGACAACCCGATAGACGGTAGGAGTTTTATCAAAACATTTAAAGATGCTACTCGAAAAGTGGGATTAAAAGAGATAACGCTTCATGAGATTCGCCACAGCGTTGCTACAATGCTCAAAGAAGCTAACGTCTCGGCAAAAGATGCACAAGTTATCCTTGGGCATTCTTCAATAACAACAACCTTGCAAATCTATACTCACTCAACCGAACAGAAAAATCAAATGCACTTCTCGCTGTAACTGATAAAATTTACAATAAACATAACGACAACGATCAAGCAAAAACATCCTTATAAACAATAAAGGAGTCTAAAAGAGGCTATATTACCCCTATAAAATACAAGAATAGGTAAGCGAGCTTGTTAGCTCCTAAGGCTAGCGCGACTACCAATTCCGCCACATCCGCATAATCTGATTATATCAAAGTAAATTCTACTTATCAACTACACATGCTTATGCTAAAATTAAATCAATAGACCAAGGAGGATTAATGAATAAAGTTGCGAAATATTTGAATGAACATCTGAGCGGCGAAGTTGTATCGCAGGATTTTGCGCTGAGCCAGTTTGAAGTCGACAACGGACTTTTGGCTCGTCGGCCAGAAATGGTTGTTCGGGCGGCTAATATGAATGACATTAGAAAAGTGATGCGGTTTTGTTCGCAATTAGCGGAAAAAGGTCATGTTTTGCCGGTATTTGTTCGTGGCTGTGGTACAGATGAGACGGGTGCGGCAGCGAATAAAGGTATCGCAATTGATGAAAAAGCTTACATGAATCGTGTGGTTGGTATTGATCCTCGCCAGCAGCTAATTCATGCGCAAGCGGGAATTTCACTTTCAGCAATTAACGCAACTTTGTCGACTCATAAAGGTCTAGGGCTGCCACGAACTTCATATATTGCAGAAGATGGCACGATTGGTGGCACTATCAGTACTGCTCCGGCTGGCATGCTGTCTGGAAGTCACGGTCATTTTGCTAGCACTGTCCAGCAACTAGAGGTCGTTCTGAGTAATGGCGATGTCATCCAGACCGGTCGGATATCTCGACGTGATCTGAGCAAGAAAAAGGGATTGTCGACGTTTGAGGGCGAGATTTATCGAGAGGTTGATAACTTAATTTCGGACAATGCTGAGTTGATCGCCCAGATGGATCCAGATTTGCCGGATACTGTGGGCTATAGTGGAATTTCCCGGGTTAAGCAGAAGGATGGTTCGTTCGATTTAACGCCGTTATTTATTGGTAGTCAGGGAAGCTTGGGCATAATTTGTGAAGTCATTATGAAAGCTCAATTCGTCCATCCAGAATATTCGGTTATTGCAGCTTCGTATAAGAAATTGTCAGACGCCCAGTCGGCTGTCGAGCTGGCAATAAAGAATAAAGCTTCCTCTGTGGAGATAATTGACGGGCGATTCTTCCGTCAGGCAGCCAGCGTGGGAAAGGTTGTTGAGTGGGCGCCAAAAGAATGTTTTAAGGGTGCTGTGGTTCTGGCTATTTTTGATGATTTTTCAGACCGAGCGCGTAATAAAGCAGCTAAAAAGTTGACGCGAAAATTGGAATCATCAGAAGTGGTTGATATAAAAACACTACATTTAGAAGAGCAGGACCTGTTCAGTTTGCATTCGGTTTTGGCGCTAGCGGAAAACCCAAGCGAACCACACATGATTACGCCACGTGCGTTTTCTGGGATTTTAATGGCGCCAGAGAAAATGGATAGTTTCATCGGCGATTTGAAATCTCTGGAGGCAAAGTACGGCGTGAATCTTCCGGTATTTATTGACTTTTCGAGTGATTGCATCGCATTATATCCAACATTTGACAGTAAAAAGGTGAGCGAGCGTCAGAAGATCTTACAATTACTGACTGAAATCGCGCAGATTATTGAAAAATACGGTGGTTCATTTGCGGGCTTTGGTGGTGATGGTCGGCTAAAAGCCAACTTTATCTATAAAAATCTGCCAGATGATGAAAAACAATTATACGCGAAGGTGAAGCAAATCTTTGATCCAGCTGGAATTTTTAATCCAGGAATTAAAGCGGAGGCTCAGCCAAAGGAACTGGCGGCGGAATTAAACGCGTGGTGCAAGCTTCGTAATCAAGCTTGATACTGGGTGAAAATTGGGCTATAATAACGCGTAGCCCATGCGGATGTGGCGGAATTGGTAGACGCGCTAGCTTCAGGTGCTAGTGTACGCAAGTACGTGAAGGTTCAAGTCCTTTCATCCGCACCAATATTTGACATATCTTCACCATAAGAAAATCACCCGTAGTCAGGGTGATTTTTAATGTCATAAATTCAGAGTCTACATGACAGGCAATCGTAAAAGAACAATCACCTGCCATGTAGAGAGAGGCTACTGGGACTGCACAATAGAGGCTACCGAGATGTAGAAAAGGCAGTCGTTGATAACAGTCCTAGACTTGATCATTAGCTGTGCCTCTTCCTCGCTACTTTCCGGGGGGGGGGGGCGCTCTTTGATGCCCTCTTAATAACATTGAATTCCAATGCTATTAAGCCAGCCTCGATAGAGACTTTTTGCATAAGCCTCTTTTCGCCAGCTTCCCCTTCATTGTACTCCTCGAGGATGCGTACAAGGCGACTTGTGCCAGTCTCTACGGACTCGATCGCAGTTTCGAAACGGCTCCTCTTGTCGGGATCTTCAGAATAGAATTTGCCATCGATGAGGTCTTTAAGAACCTCCCAGGCTACCCTGGCTGTCTTAGCACTCTCTGTAATCTCGTGCATGTAGTTTTTGGAGTTCATATCCTTCACCTTCATGGTGTTTTTCTCATCCGCAGGATTGCAGCGTGTCGTTCTTTAACAACACAAGATGAGATTTCATTCCTCTCAATGATTCTTAAGAAAGAAATTAAAACTCATCTTGTGTTCGATTGCCTGTCAAAGTTCACTTTCGGACAAGGATTTACTCAACTCATCAGCGAAAGCTACTTTCATTTATATCACACTTATGTAAAAAAGTCAATAGAAGACTCTCGATTTTTGTTATTTATTCAGGAATTTTGATAAAATAACAGAGATGGAAGATAAAAGAAACGTCATTGATAAGTTTAAGGGTCGGAGTGAATCGGAAATCATAAAGGATTTGGATTCTGAAGACCACGGTTTGGTGATTGCCCTTGAGAACACCGAGCGGGATTTTAATATGGGGACAATTGTTCGGAGCGCCAATGCGTTTGGTGTGCGGCAGATTTATGTGATTGGCAGGCGGCAATGGAATAAGCGTGGTGCCATGATGACGGATAAATATCTGCACATTACGTATTTGGCGACGACCGAAGAATTTGTTGAGAAGATGCGTGATGAGGGCAGGGAAATTATTGCTATTGATAATATTCCTGGGAGTGTTAATATGTCAGAGACGAACTTGCCGAAGCGTGCGGTTTTGGTATTTGGTCAAGAAGGTCCAGGAATCTCCGAGGAGATGGCACAGATGGCAGACAAAATCGTCGCCATCGAACAATTCGGCTCGACCCGTTCCATCAATGTCGGCGCGGCAGCAACTGTGGCGATGTATTGCTGGTTGCAGCAGCATGTGTTGAGCGGGAATAGCTCGCCAAGGCCTAGCTAATTGGTTTTGTCTGAAATCCATACATTTTGCTAAAATAATAGTAACAGAGGGTACGCAGGATGTAGTTTATAAAAGATGCACTACCCACGGTTGCCAGTAAAATTTCTTGAAAGAAGGGAGCCTAAATGAAAAACCTTGAAGAAGACATAATGAAATCTTGGAATGATTGCGATACCCCCGATGAAGCTTTAGAAATAGTTAACTATATCATCTCTCACCCGTCTGTGAAATGGGAACCTCTCATTTATGCTAGCTGGAGAGAGCCTGAAATAAAAAATAGGCAAGTATTCGAATCTCATCGTTCTGAAATCATGAGCAGTTGGGCTACTGGCTCTGCTGATGAAGATGGTTTGGTTTATGTTCCTGAAGAGTGAAATTGCCCCGTTGGCTATATAGCCAACGGGGCTGCACCTTTAGGGGTGCTTGCTAGTTCTGGCGTCCGTTGATGAACAGGATGTCTCCGTTCTCATCGAACCCCATGTGGACATGGGAGCTTCCGGAGCCGCCGTCAACGATGAACTCCGAAGCAACGGGAGTGTTGGTATCCCTGTGAATGCCGCTGGAGTCTACTCCAACGTACGCGGGTCCGTCAACGTCCCTCTCGGACTGGCTCTCAAAGCGGCCGTTGTTGCTCTTTCCCATGTTGAACTCCTTCTGGAGTCGGGCGGAGAAAGACTATTCTCCGCAAAGTGGGACGTCTCAAGCCTAATATCTAGGCGAAACGCCGACCTCTGCGAACGCAAAGGCTGATATATATATATATCAATTATCGGACCCGCTGTCAACAGTTACTTTACAAAAAGCACAAAATTTGCTATAACAAAAATATGAGTTCAGTCAAACTCCATCATTCACACGTATTGCCGAGGTAGAACTCTGATTTTTGATTGTCCGCGCCGAGTTCTGCCTCGGCGTTTTTGATTGCTATAAATAAGAAATAATGACATAATGGAACTAACATGAGCAGTTTATCAACACAGAATTACAAAGGTTCACGGGACTATTTTCCAGAGGAAAAGCGTCTGCAGAATTACATTTTCAACGTTTGGCACAAGACGGCGGAGAGTTTTGGTTACGAAGAATACGGCGCGCCGCTATTGGAGCCGTTAGATATTTATCTGGCCAAGTCAGGCCAAGAGCTGGCGGGCGAGCAAACCTATGCTTTTGAGGATCGTGGGGGTCGGATGGTGGCAATTCGTCCTGAGATGACGCCGTCGATTTCTCGAATGGTGGCCGCCAAGCGTCAGGAGCTAGCCATGCCAGCCAGGCTGTATTCAATTGCTAATTTTATGCGTTATGAGCGGCCGCAACGGGGGCGTGAGCGCGAGTTTTGGCAACTGAATGCAGATTTGTTTGGCGTAGATGGTGCGGCAGCGGATGCGGAGATTATTGAGCTTAGCCACGCTAGCGTGATGAATTTTGGCGCCAAGCAAGAAATGTTCACGGTCAGAGTGAATAATCGCCAATTGATTAATCGGCTAATGAGTCAATTCCTGAAACTTGATATTGTTGGATCGACGATGATGATGAAGTTGCTGGACAGGAAAAATAAGATTCCCGCTGAAGAATTTAAGCGCCAAGCAATTGAGATTTTTGGCGGACAAGCGTCAGAAGGTTTACCGAAGTTGGCGAAAATGATTAGTATGAAATCGGTTGATGATTTGCCGAGTGAGCTAGCGAGTGACGACAGTGTTAAGCAGCTGCGTGAAGTAATGAAACTGCTTCGTCAAAAAGGTATTGAAAATGCGGTGTTTGACGTCACGCTGATGCGCGGTTTGGATTATTACACTGGTATGGTGTTTGAGTTGTTTGATAATTCGCCAGAGAATAACCGAGCGTTGTTTGGCGGTGGACGATATGATGGTCTGGTTGGGCTATTTGGTGTTGAATCGATTTCAACGGTCGGGGTTGGCATGGGTGCCACGACTATGCAGCAATTCTTAGAGGTTCACGATTTATTGCCTAAATTAAAATCTAAGACAGACGTCTATATAATTCCGGTATCTAAGGAGTCGTTAGCGGGCGCGGATGATTTGGCGCGAAAATTACGCAACGAAGGTGTGCGAGCTGAACTGGACATTACTGGGCGAAAAATTGACAAGCAGATAAAAGCGGCGCTGAAAAAACAAATTCCGTTTGCCGTATTTGTGGGTGAGGAAGAAATTGCTAGCGGCGCGTACACGGTTCGCAATTTGGTGGAGTCTGACGAGCAGAAAGTTGGCGCTGAGCGGATTGTGACAATTGTCAAAGATCGTCGATATGATGGCGACGAAGACGCAATGTTTGAGCTCTAATCTGATATCTGTTATAATTAGTCTTTATGAAGACGACTGTAAAAAAAATATCAGATACTAAAGTTCAATTGACGATTTCTCTGGGTGCGAGTGAATTAGCTGATGCCGAGCAGGTTTCTCTGACGAAGTTGGCTCGTGACATTAAGGTTCCAGGATTCCGTAAAGGCAAAGTTCCGGCAAGCGTGGCCGCTAAGCACGTCGGCCCTAATGTCCTACAAGAGCAGATTTTAGAAAATGCTTTATCAAAGGCTGTAGCTGAGGCGTTTTTGCAGGAAAAATTGCAGGCTTTGGACCGACCAAGTGTTGAGGTTAAGAAATTTGTGCCGGGTGCTGAATTAGAATTTACGGCTGAAGTTGAGATTATCCCACCGGTGAAGCTGGGTGATTATAAAAAGCTAAAAGCTAAAAAAGAAGTAGCTAAGGTTGAAGATAAAGAAGTCGATGACGTCATTGAGCGAATTCGTAAAAACTATTCTGAAAAATCAGAAGTCAAGCGTACAGCTAAAGCTGGCGATGAAGCAGTGATTGACTTTACTGGTAAAAAAGACGGCGTGGCATTTGAGGGTGGCTCGGCGAAGGAGTATGGCTTGAAGCTTGGTGACGGTCAATTTATTCCAGGCTTTGAAGAAGGCGTGATTGGCCATAAAGCTGGTGAGGAGTTTGATCTAAAATTGAAATTCCCAGAAGATTATCACGCTGATAATTTGGCTGGTCAAGATGTTGTCTTTACTGTAAAAATCCATAAAGTTAACGAGCTAAAATTGCCAGAGTTGAATGATGAATTTGCAGCAAAGTGTGGTCCTTTTACAGAGATGAAAGAAGTGAAAGCAGACATCAAGCGCGAACTGACCATGCAGAAAGATCGTGAAGCTGACGAGAAGTTTAAGGACGCGCTAGTTAGTGAATTGGCGGAGAAGAGTAAGGTTGCACTACCGGAGCTTTTGGTTGAAGATCAATTGCGGTCAATTGAGCGTGATTTGACGCAGAATTTGATGTATAGCGGACTAAGCCTGGATAGCTACTTGAAGACTCAGGGCTTTAAGGATAAAGACGATTGGACAAAGAAAGAAGCTCGTCCAGCTGCGGAAAAGCGCGTTAAGGCTGGTCTGGTTTTGGCGGAATTGTCAAAAGAATTGAAGATTGAGGCTTCTCGTGATGAGATTCAGAAGCAGATTGACTTCTTTAAGCAGCAATACGGCAAGGATAAGAAAATGTTGGAGCAATTTGATAATCCAAATGTGCACCGTGATATCGCTAATCGAATGATTACGGATAAAACGGTCGCCAAATTGGTAGAATTAAACACGAATAAATAAGATGAGCTCGCCAAAATCATACCTTATTCCCACTGTTATCGAAAAGTCAGCCGATGGCGAGCGGGCGTTTGATATCTATTCGCGGCTGCTGAATGAGCGGATTATTTTCCTCGGCGAGGAGGTCAACGAGCACACCGCCAACAGTGTAGTGGCGCAGCTACTACACCTGGCGTACGTTGATCCAGAGGCGGATATCTCTCTCTATATCAATAGTCCGGGCGGCAGCGTCTATGACGGCATGGCGATTTATGACACTATGAATTTTATCAAGCCGGACGTGGCGACCTATGGTATCGGTCTGCAGGCCAGTATGGGCGCGTTTTTGCTCAGTTCTGGCGCCAAGGGCAAGCGATTTTGTTTGCCGCACGCCAAGGTGATGATTCATCAGCCTTCCTCTGGTACACGCGGCAAGGTGACCGATATGGAAATCGATTTGAAAGAAACCCTGGAAGTCAAAGAAATGCTGGCGAAAATTATGGCTAAAAATACTGGACAGAAACTCAGTAAAGTCAAGGCCGACATGGAGCGCGACTACTGGATGAGTCCTCAGGAAGCAGTAAAATACGGGCTGGTTGATAAGGTTTTAAGTAAGCTGGCGTAGGCTCTGCGCAGTCTCGCGTCATGATTCCTAAAGAACAATCAATACAGCGACCGTTGTTAAAACTACCGCCATCTTCGCTTGTTGTTATGCTAAGATATTGTCATAATTAAGAAAAGGCAAGGAGGGGCTATGAGGCAATATCTAGAAACGTTACGGCAGGTTCGTGACAGTGGCGTGAAAAAAGGTGACCGCACCGGCACAGGTACGACGGAAGTATTTGGCGTGCAGACGCGGTATGATTTGGCGGATGGTTTTCCGGCTGTGACTACCAAGAAATTATATTTCAACAGCGTGGCTCACGAGCTGCTGTGGTTTCTCAAGGGTACGGGCAACATTGAATATCTGGCACAAAATGGCGTGCATATCTGGGACGAATGGCCGTACAAGAATTATTTAGAGAAAACGGGCCAGACTATCCCGGAGATCAACGGCGAGGAGTGGCGCGCTGGCATGAAATTGTTTATTGAAAAAATTGCGACTGATCACGTCTTTGCTGAGGAATGGGGTGATTTAGGCCCAGTTTACGGCGTGCAGTGGCGCAAATGGCCGGACGGCAAGGGCGGGACGATTGACCAAATCCAAAATGCTATCGACATGATACGGAATAATCCGACGTCGCGGCGCAACATCGTCAGCGCCTGGAATGTGGCGGAAATTGACGATATCGTACAGTCGGGCGGACTGCCGCCATGCCACACCATGTTCCAGTTTAATGTTTGTCCAGGCGGGGACGGCGAGAAGGATAAGCTGGATCTGGCGTTAACTCAGCGTTCGGCAGACATGTTCCTGGGCGTACCGTTTAACATCGCTAGCTACGCGCTGCTGCTGTCGATGATCGCTCAGGTGACAGATAAACAGCCGGGTGAATTCATCCATACGCTAAATAGTGCGCATATTTATAACAATCATCGTGCGCAGGTTGACGAGCAACTGTCGCGTCGTCCGCTGCCACTACCGAAACTATGGCTGAATCCTGATATTAAGAATATCGATGACTTCACCATTGACGATATTCGCCTGGAGGATTATGAGTGTTATCCAGCGATAAAAGCGCCGATAGCGGTGTAAGTTGATTATGTCTGTCGACTGAAATGGCTATAGTTTACTTTTTGCGGGAATTTTTCTTTGGCGGAAGTATATACTTGTCAGCTTCCGGGTCATACAATAAGGTGGCAATCTTTCCTGCCGTATACTTTACTCGTTCATCATCGCCGGGCACTTTATTGAACAGCATGATATCCTCTCTGAGTAGTCCGGTAGCCTCGTCGGGGTATCGTGCGCCTCTGAGTATTGCGTCCGTAGTGTATTCTGAGTTGTCTTCAGGGTTTAATATTTGTATACGCGCCTCGTTATTCATGTGTTATATTATATCACAAGTATCAAATACTGTCAATTTAAGAGTACCATTTTCTCTTATATGTCACAAAATCAAAAGCGTAGGCATTGTCATCGTCTGCCGGATGATGGGTACGATTAACTTCTTGCCAAACAGTCATGTCTATCTCTGGGAAAAAGGTGTCAGCGTCTGAAAATGCAGCGTCCACCTCAGCGGCGTAAATAGTATCAATTTCTGGTGTTTTCAGTGCATCTCTATAAACCTGCGAGCCGCCAATAATGAAAGTCGGATATCGCGACAAAGCTAAGGCGCTCTGTAAATTCATGGCTGTCAACACTTTCTTAACGCCAGTGGGCCGTGAGGAAATAACGATGTTCTCACGCTCTGGTAGCGGACGTGAGCCGATTGATTCAAAGGTTTTTCGGCCCATAATGACATTGCCGCCCTTTGTCAGTTTCTTAAAATGTGCCAGATCTGCCGGTAAGCTCCGGCCCCACGGCAAATCACCGTTTCGTCCAATAGCACGATTTTTATCATAGGCAACAACAATGGCTTTCTCCATGATTTTAGTCTATCATGATGTAAAATTTACGAAAAGCTTGCTGGAAATACGGAAACTTGCCATAATGAGATTTGGTAGAAAAATCACGCAATGGGAGGTTTTTAGTGAGCGTGTATTCAAATAAAGATATATTGGCGGCAATTGATGACGGGACAATTGTCTGTACGCCATTCAATCCAAAAAACGTATCAGAGGCCAGCTTAGATTTTACGCTAGGCTTTAATTTTTATAAACAGGAATATGACGAGATATCTCGGGTTTATAATCCATTTGATGAGGCGGACGTTGACCGCTACTTTAAAGGCCCTCTTAAAGCAATGCCTCACGCCGAGTGGTGTAAGCGGCATGGCTTTCGAGAGTTTCAAAATATTCCGCCAGATCATCCGATAATCGTCTTAAAGCCTGGTGAGCGAATTTTAGCACATACGCATGAATTTGTAGGGATTCGGGCGCACGGTGGCGCGGCTGAGGTGAAAAGTCGTAGTTCGTGGGGTAGAAATGGCGTGGCAGTGTGTTTTGATGCGGGCTGGGTTGATCCGGGTTATATTAATCGGATTACACTTGAGATTTACAATTTGAATAAACACGAAAGTGTAGTACTGCCTGTTGGCGAGAGGATTGGGCAGCTGATTTTTCATCACACTGGCCCGGTTGACGGCGGTTACGCTAGTGGTCGTGGTGGTATGAGTGGTAAATATCAGCACACTGATGATTTGGATGAATTGATAAAAACTTGGCAACCTGAAATGATGTTGCCGCGAGCCTTTAAGGACAATCGACATAAACCGATGGAAATTCCGGGTCTAAGCGAGGGGATTTTATAATGATGACTGGCTCAATGTTCCGTTGGCGGACGAAAGAAAAAGAATATAATAATCATAAGAAAAGTAATAAATCTGAAAGTTGCGACTTCTGTCAATTGGTAAAACAGCACACAAGTCAAGTCGTAGAAGAAACAAAACATTGTCTAATCATTAAAAATCGATTTGGCTATGATTTTTGGGACGGCTGCGGTGTTAATGATCATCTAATGGTGATACCTAAGCGGCACGTCGATTCGTTGGCGAATTTGAAGGATGAGGAAAAAATTGACTACATTAATCAGGTTGCCAGGTTTGAATCTAGCGGCTATTCAATTTATGCTCGAGCCCAAGGCAGCAAAACCAAGTCGATGATACATCAGCATACTCACTTGATAAAAATTGATGGCAAAACGAAAAAATGGCTGGTATTTTTACAGAAGCCGCATATTGTAATTACGAGGTGACGATGGGTAGTTTGGGAAAATATATTGTTATTGAAGGCAATGACGGAACGGGCAAATCAACGCAGGTGGCTAAGTTAGCAGATTACTTTCGAGAGCGTGGGCGGACGGTTTGCGTAGTCGAGGAGCCTGGCAGTGAAGATCCAGAGAAATCAACGCCGATAGCCGATGAGCTAAGAAAGGTGATTAAGAACGGTGATCTGGCCCGTTCGGCGGCTGTTAACGTGGCGTTATTTTCTGCAGCACGCCGAGAATTGTGGCAAGAAAAAATTCAGCCGGCTTTAGAGCGCGGGGAGATTGTCCTGAGTGCGCGCAACTATATTTCAACGCTGGTTTATCAGGGTCGAGGCGAAGGTTATGATGAGTCTGAGATTTTACGATTGACCAAATTATTTACTGGTGAGAGGTATTTGCGCCCCGATATTATGATTATCCTAAGTTTGAGCCATGACAAGCGCGAGGAGCGAATTGCCATGCGCGGCGAGCTGAAAAATCCCGACGCTTTTGAATCGCGCGGACAGGACTTTCAGGAAAAAGTTGATGATGGCTATCTGGAAATTGCCAAGGATTACGATATCCCAGTTGTCTTAGCAGATGGAAATGTCGAAGAGGTTCATGATATGCTGATTGATGAGATTGAGATAAATGGAGGAATTGATGTTTGAGGAGATACGAATAGGCAGACTGACGCCAGATGAAATTGATGATGAATGTGCGGAATCTATCCGTGATATGTGGCTGAGAGCGGGGAATCTTATAGGCGAAGGGCAGACAAATCCCGTCTTAACAAGTGCTATTCGTGATATAAATAGTCCAGGCAATTTACGACGTGAGGTGCGTAGGCGGGATTCTGGAATTTATGCAGTAAAAAGGCTCGGTAGCGGCGTTTTACTGGCTGCTGCGAGAGTAACTATTAAAAGGGGCAGATTTGCTCCGCAATATGGCGATAATCAAGCGGGCAGGCCTATGTATATGGAGACTTTTGGCGTGAGCGATGATTCTGAGGAAGCTTGGTCGGATTATCTTAAGGATATAGCAGAGCAAGCACGAGAGGACTTTGGTCGATCCATGGGAAGCAGAGTCACCAAACTTTGCGCTTACGCCTCTCCCGGTGCCGATGAAAGATTTCCTGATGCTGTAAGGCGTGTTAATCCTCGTACGTATGAAAAGCATGGTGGAGAGGTGGGCTCATTCGGAGTTGTGGGTAGACTAGCTGGTCGGTATTCTCGTCATGACGTGGAATTTGATGTTCCTCAGACTGCTCGCGTACGCGAGGCCTTAGGGAGAGCTGCCTTTTCTTTGCTGGGTGTTTTGAAGAATCCGCTCGGCGAGCCTATTCCTGTTTGTGCGGGATCTATTGAGGAAGAATTGCCGACTGCTGCTTAGGATAGTTATGCAAACCCCTTGATTTTATTGACATTTTTCGTCATAATGATTACTTAGAGAAGTAGTGTATTCATGGCGGGTAAAAATTGCGAGCGGGCAAATCGTGATTTTAGGCTATGGATTAGGGATCTTCACGGCCGTCTATCAACCACTAAATAAAGCGAGGAGTGTTTACGCCTGTGGCAAAAAAACCATCCACAAGCAGCGAGCGCGTCTATTTCACCTCTGGTGACAACGCCCTGTCGCTGCCAAACCTAATCGCTCACCAAAAAGATTCTTGGCGCTGGTTCGTCGAAGAAGGTTTGAGTGAGATATTTTCAGAAGTTAATCCAATTGACGACTATACTGGTCAAAAGTTGTCATTGAAATTCGGCAAATATTATTTTGGCGAGCCGAAAAACACCGACCAGTTTGCTAAAGAAAATAACTTGACATTTGAAGCGCCTCTGCACGCGACGGTTGAATTGACCAACAAGACAACTGGTCTGGTTGAGGAGCAAGAAATTTACCTTGGTGAATATCCATGGATGACCGATCGTGGTACGTTTGTTATTAACGGTACTGAGCGTGCAGTTGTTAGCCAGCTGATTCGTTCGGCGGGTGTATTCTTCACAGCTGAAACTGTGGCTGGTCGTAACTATTACGGCGCAAAGATTATTCCAGGCCGTGGTGCGTGGATGGAGTTTGAGACGGCTTCTAATGGTGCGATTTACGTGAAGATTGATCGCCGCCGCAAGATTCCAGCAACGACATTGCTGCGTGCTTTGGGCTATCCAAAGACTAGCGAAATTAAGGAATTGTTTGCTGATATTGACACGGGCGACGTGAAATACATTGAGGAAACCCTAGACAAGGACACGGCGCGTGGTGCGAATGAGGCGCTAATTGAGGTTTATCGTCGCTTGCGTCCAGGTGATTTGGCGACGGTTGACAATGCTCGCCAGATGATTGAGCGGATGTTCTTTGATTTCAAGCGGTTTGATTACTCCCGCGTTGGTCGTTATAAGATCAATCAGCGCTTGGGTCTTGATGTTGCTAATACGACTGAAAATCGTACGTTGCAGATGAGCGACTTGGTGGCAATTCTGCGTGAAGTGATTCGTCTTAACAACACTCAGGAGCCAGCTGATGACATTGACGCGCTTAATAATCGCCGCGTTCGTTTGGTTGGCGAGCTGATTGCCCGTCAGTTCCGCGTTGGTATGCTCAGAATGCAGCGCAACGCCATGGACCGTATGAGTGTGGCTGATCTGGAAAGTGTTAGCCCGAGCCAATTGATCAACGCTCGTCCAATTGTGGCGGCAGTGCGTGAATTCTTTACCTCAAGCCAGTTGTCACAGCTACTTGACGAGGTTAACCCATTGTCAGAATTGAGTCATAAGCGACGCTTGAGTTCGACTGGCCCTGGCGGTTTGAGTCGTGAGCGTGCTGGATTTGAAGTTCGTGATGCTCACCCAACACATTACGGTCGTATCTGTTCAGTGGAAACACCAGAAGGTGCTAACGTTGGTTTGGTATTGAACTTGGCGGCTTATGCTCGAGTTAATGAATATGGTTTTATTGAGACTCCATATCTACGCGTCAAAGATGGTCGCGTGACCGATGAGCTTGTTTATCTGGACGCTTCACAGGAAATCGGTGAAGTTATCGCTGACGCTGGTGAAGTTCTGAATGAGGATGGTACTTTCCGCGATGAGCGCGTTAATGCTCGTAATAATATGCAGCCATCACAGGTTGACGCTAGCCAAGTTACTTTCATGGACGCAGCTCACCGTCAGATTCTGGGCTCAACTGCAGCGTTGGTCCCGTTCATTGAGAAGACTCGTGTTGACCGCGCCTTGACTGGCTCAAACATGCAACGTCAGGCTGTGCCACTTCTTACTCCGGAGTCAGCAACTGTTGGTACTGGAATTGAGAAGGCTGTGGCTGAAAATAGTGGCCACTTAATCCAGGCTGAGGCAAACGGTGAAGTTGTTCGTGCTGATGCGGACGAGATTCATGTTAAATATGCTGACGGTGTAAAGATTTACACTCTGAAGCACTTTGTGAAGAATAATGATGATCGTTGTTACAACCAAAAAGTTCGCGTTGAGCGTGGTGATAAGGTGAAGAAGGGCGATATTCTGATTGAAGGCGCCTCAATTGCTGGTGGCGAAATTGCCCTAGGTAAGAACCTGTTGGTAGCCTTCATGCCATGGGGTGGCTACAACATGGAAGACGCGATTATCATGAGCCGTCGTTTGGTTGAAGATGATCGATTGACCAGCATCAATATTAAGGATTACACCGTTGAGGTCCGTGAGACGAAGCTTGGTCCGGAGATTGTGACGCGCGATATTCCAAACGTTTCTGAGGAAAGTCTGCGCCACTTGGACGAGAATGGAATTGTCCAAATTGGTTCTGAGGTTAAGGCGGGCGATGTTTTGGTTGGTAAAATTACACCAAAGGGTGAACAAGAACTGAGCTCTGAGGAACGCCTGCTCCGCGCCATTTTCGGTGAAAAGGCTAAGGACGTTCGCGATACCTCACAGCGTATGAATAATGCCGGCGGCGGTAAAGTTGTCGGCGTGAAGATTTTCAGCCGTGAGAATGGCCATGAATTGAAAGCTGGCGTCTTGATGCAGATCCAGATTTTTGTGGCTCAGCTGCGAAAGATTGGTGTTGGTGATAAGATGGCCGGACGCTTTGGCAACAAGGGTGTTGTAGCAAAAGTTCTGCCAGTTGAGGATATGCCGTTCCTAGAAGATGGTACGCCAGTTGATGTGATCTTGAACCCACTCGGTGTGCCAAGCCGCATGAACCTTGGTCAGCTGTTTGAGACACACCTCGGTATGGCGGCGCGAGCATTAGGCTACCGCGTGGCAACTCCGTCATTTAACGGTGTTCCAAGCGAGAAGATTTCTGATGAACTAGAAAAAGCAGGATTAGCACGTGATGGTAAGAGTCAACTATTTGATGGCCGTACTGGTGAAGCCTTTGAGGAGCGCACCACAGTCGGTGTGATGCACATGATCAAATTGCACCACATGGTTTCTGACAAGATTCACGCCCGTTCAACGGGTCCATACACCATGGTCACTCAGCAGCCGCTCGGTGGTAAAGCTCAAAACGGTGGTCAGCGCTTCGGCGAGATGGAGGTTTGGGCGTTGGAGGCTTACGGTGCTGCTGCAACCTTGCAGGAAATGTTGACAATTAAATCCGACGACGTTTACGGTCGTGCTAAGGCTTACGAGTCAATCATCAAAGACGAACCGATTGTCGGTCCAAAACTGCCAGAATCCTTCAACGTTTTGGTTAAGGAACTTCAAGGTCTGGGTCTTCGGGTTGACTTAGTTGATGACGAAGCGACAGTTGACGCTGAGCATATTATCGCTTCAAGTGGCCCAGAGGATAAGACTGTAGCTACTGACGATGAAGAAGAGAAAGAAGTATACTTGGACGAATCAGACGACATCGGTGAAATTGATGGTGGTATGAGCGTGCAAGATATTGATGAAGTAGAAGAAATAAAGGAGGACGCGTAAGATGGCAAATTCTGCATTTAACGCAACGGGCATCAGCGATTTTGACGCGGTTCGTTTGGCGGTAGCTAGCCCAGAAGACATTCTGAAATGGAGCTACGGCGAGGTTTTGAAGCCAGAGACAATTAACTACCGCACCCAAAAGCCAGAGCGCGACGGATTGTTCTGCGAGCGAATCTTCGGTCCGGTTAAGGATATCAATCCACACGACTCAAAATTAAAGGGCGTACGTTCACGCGAAGCTGCGGTTGATAAGAACGGTGAGCTTGTCACCAAATCAATCGTTCGTCGTGAGCGAATGGGCCACATCCAATTGGCAGTTCCAGTGGCGCATATTTGGTTTATGCGTGGCACACCAAGCGCTATGAGTCAGCTACTCGGCATGACGGTCCGTAATATTGAGAAGATTGTTTACTTTGCAACTTACGTTATCTTGAATGTTGACGAAGAAACTCGTGATCAATATTTGGCAGATTTGGAAGCGGAAACTGATTTGGCTCGTAAAGCTATCAAACTTCGCTACGAAAAAATGGCTGAGGAAGATGGTGCTGATATCAAGCAGCTAGCCAAGGAACAGAGCCGCGAAGTTGAGGAGCTGGAAGAAAATTACGTCGGTAAGAAGTCGCAATTGGAAGGCTTAAATAAGGGCGCGCTGATTTCAGAGACTGAATATCGTAATTTGCCGGAAGAGTATGACGAACTGATTGAGGTTGGCATGGGCGCTAGTGCAGTGAAGTCGCTTCTGGACAATATTGATTTGCCAAAGCTAATTGCGGAATTGACCGAAGAAGCAGAAGGCGCGAAGGGCCAGCGACAGAAGAAACTACTAAAGCGGTTGAAGATGCTGGAGAGTATGGAAGCTGCCGGCATTAAGCCGTCCAGCTTGTGTATGACGGTTCTACCAGTGATTCCTCCAGATCTTCGTCCGATGGTGGCGTTGTCTGGTGGTCGATTTGCGACATCTGACTTGAACGACTTGTATCGCCGAATTATTAACCGCAACAACCGCTTGAAGAAGTTGATTGAGCTTAACGCGCCAGAAGTTATTCAGCGCAATGAAAAGCGTATGCTGCAGGAAGCAGTTGATGCTTTGATTGACAATTCAGCATCGCGTGGTCGCGCTGTGAGTTCGACTGGTGGTCGCCGTAGCCTAAAGAGCTTGAGTGACATGCTGAAGGGCAAGCAGGGCCGTTTCCGTCAGAACCTTCTTGGTAAGCGTGTTGACTATTCTGGTCGTTCTGTGATCGTGGTTGGTCCGAAATTGAAGATTCATCAGTGCGGTCTACCAAAACAAATGGCGCTGGAGCTATTTAAGCCATTTGTCATTAGTTGGCTGATTAAGAACGAATTTGCGCATAATATTCGCTCAGCTTCACGTCTGATTGAGGCTGGCGAGGCAGTGGTTTGGGACGCGCTTGATTCAGCAATTGAAGGTAAGTACGTACTACTTAACCGTGCACCAAGCTTGCACCGCTTGTCAATTCAGGCCTTTCAGCCAGTTCTAGTCGAAGGAAAAGCTATCCAACTGCACCCATTAGTTTGTGCTGGGTTTAACGCTGACTTCGACGGTGACCAGATGGCCGTTCACTTGCCACTATCAAAGGAGGCTCAGGCCGAGGCTCGCGAATTGATGAGCGCAACTGCCAACTTGCTGAAGCCTGCTGACGGTGCGCCAGTGCTACATATCTCACAGGATATAGTGCTGGGCAACTATTACCTAACTTACGACAAGCCGCAAGCTCAGACTGACGATGTTAAAACCTACAGCTCTGTCTACGAGGCAGAGATGGCGTACGATAAGGGCGCAATTCAATTGCAAACCCCAATCCGTATTTTTGCCAAGGGCGAAATGCGCCAGACAACTTTGGGCCGTGTCTTCTTTAATGAGATTCTGCCAGAGGACTTCCCTTACGACAACAACGTTCAGACTAAGAAACAGCTGAAGAAGGTATTGGCGCAAATCTTTAACAAGTATGGTGCCGAGGAAACTGCCAAAATCGCTGACCGCATGAAGGGGCAAGCTTTCCGCTTTGCGACAACTGCGGCCGTGTCAACAGGTATGACCGATTACGTGCACTTTGATGAGATCCCTGAGTTTGTGGCTGAGGGTGACGCCAAGGCAGCTTTGATTTCTGAGCAGTTCGACCAAGGTCTGATTACCGAAGAAGAGCGTTACAACTTGACGGTGAACGCTTGGCGAAACGTTGACAATAAGATTACCGCTTTCTTGAAGGAACAGCTAGCACATATGGACACCAGTATTTCCATGATGGTTAACTCTGGTGCTCGTGGTGATATTTCCAACGTGAAGCTGGCGAGCGCTATGATTGGTATTCAGATGGACGCAACTAACCACGAAATTGAGCTGCCAATCCGTAGCTCCTACACTGGTGGTCTGTCCAGCCTGGAGGCCTTTGTGGCGACTCGTGGTGCGCGTAAGGGTCTGATCGACACCGCGTTGAAGACTGCTGACTCAGGTTATTTGACTCGTCGTTTGGTCGACGTGGCACAGGACGTCTTCACGGTTGAGGACGCTGAAGGTGACGACGAGGGCTATGCAATCTACCGCTCAGAAACTGAGGAAACGATGATCGACTTCTCGAACCGCTTGGCTGGCCGTTATGCCGCTGAGACGATTCCGGGTCACGTCAACAAGGACGAATTGATCACCCGGGAAATCGCTGACTCAATCGATGACGATGAAAGTATCCAGAGCGTCAAGATCCAATCAGTCCTGTCGACCAACAACCTCAACGGCATTCCGCAGCGCAGCTACGGCGTTGACATGTCAACCGGTAAATTGGTTGGTAATCATCAGCCAGTCGGTGTTATCGCTGCTCAGTCAGTCGGTGAGCCAGGTACTCAGTTGACTCTGCGTACTTTCCACAACTCTGGTGTGGCTGGCGGTGACATCACCCAAGGTCTGCCGCGTGTTGAAGAATTATTCGAGGCGCGCACACCAAAGGGTCAGGCGTTTGTTACGGAAATTGCCGGGTTAGTTGACGTTTGGGAAGATGGCAAGAAGTACATCGTCCAAGTTACGCCAGAGTCCGGCAACGTTGAGCGCTTGCCGCTAGACGGCCGAACCGTCGTGGTTAAGGCTGGCTCAAGCGTCAAAGCTGGCGACGTACTGGCAACTGGCGAAGGCGACACTCGCCCGCTCATCGCACCATTTGACGGTGTGGTTGAGGCAGCTGAAGACACCTTGGTGATCGCTGCTGAAGCTGGTGCGCCAGCTCGTTACGAAATCCCAGGCACTATGCAATTGGTAGTTAAAGCTAACGACGTCGTCGAGGCTGGTGACCGCTTGACAGCCGGTTCATTAAATCTGCACGACTTGATGCGTCTCAAGGGCGTCGAAGCCACGCAGCGTTACATCATTAACGAAGTCCTGCGCATTTACGCCGCTCAGGGTCAGGATGTGGCCGACAAGCACCTGGAGATCATCGTTCGCCAGATGTTCAGTCGCGTCCAGATCGAAGATGCGGGTGATAGCGACTTTGTGACTGGCGACATCGTCTCCAAGGCTGCGGTAGTGAACACCAACAAGCAACTGGCTGCTGAGGGTAAGAACCTCATCAGCTACACTCAGCTACTACTCGGCATCACCAAGGTGTCCATCTGGAGCGACTCTTGGCTATCAGCCGCGTCCTTCCAGGACACTACTCGCGTGCTGATCAACGCTGCCGTATCTGGTCGCGCTGACCACTTGCATGGCCTGAAGGAAAACGTTATCATCGGCCGCAAGATTCCAGTGGGAACGGGCGCTGTCGAAGAGACGGAAACCGACGAGCCAAGCGAGGACGAGTTCGCTGACGATCAGGAAGAGGAATCGGTTGTGGCTGTGTAGGCCAACCGACCTCCTTTCCTAGAAAACCGCTCCGATGGCTACGGGGCGGTTTTCTATAGCAATTGCACGCAATCTATGCTATAATCTCATCAGAGTTTCCTCTTTTCGGAGCAAGCGGTGGCTTGAATGTGTACAGGCTGCATGCTCGGCAGAAAAGGTATAGACACGGGGCGGAGTTGCTGAATCCAAGCCGTAAATCAGGCGAAATCGCCATAATTAGTAATTCAACCAAGGAGAAATTGGATGCCAACTATCAACCAATTGGTGCGTAAACCGCGTCAAACGGCTAAGAAAAAGTCCAAGTCGCCAGCACTGGGTCGCATTCATAACGCCCTGAAAACGCGTTACTACGACCAAAATGCACCGCTCAAGCGTGGTGTCTGTGTGCGTGTGACGACCAAGACGCCAAAGAAACCAAACTCAGCTTTGCGTAAAGTTGCCCGTGTAAAACTGAACAACGGCTACGAAGTCTGGGCCTACATCGGCGGTGAAGGCCACAACTTGCAGGAGCATGCTGTGGTTTTGATCCGCGGCGGACGTGTGCCTGACCTTCCAGGTGTGCGTTATCACATCGTACGCGGTGCCTTGGACCTTCAAGGTGTCAACAACCGCAAGCGGGGCCGTTCAAAGTACGGTACCAAGAAAGGGGATAAGTAATCATGCCTCGTAAAGTTACCAAGAAACTACAACGTGAACTCAAGCCTGACCGCCGCTACCAAAGCGTGCTGGTGCAGCGCCTGATCAACAAATCAATGCTGGACGGTAAGAAGTTGGCAGCCGAGCGTGCTGTTTACACCGCCCTGGAAACTGCTGCGAAGAAATTGGATTCAGAAGATCCGTTGGCAGTGTTTGAAAAAGCCTTGAAAAACGTCAGTCCAAACTTTGAGGTGAAGAGCCGCCGCGTCGGTGGTGCCAACTACCAGATTCCGTTCCCAGTCCAGGGACACCGGCAGCTACACTACGCGTTTAGCTGGCTAGTACAATCAGCTCGTGCTCGCAGTGGTATGCCATACTCACAGCGTTTGGCACTGGAAATCGTTGACGCCTACAACGAAGCTGGTGCTGCCTTCAAGAAGAAGGAAGACACCCACAAGATGGCCGAAGCCAACCGCGCCTTTGCGCACTTTGCTCGTGGCTAATCATTGCCTAGGTGCAAAATTAGAAAATCGCTCCGTAGAAGGGGCGATTTTTGTTATAATAGAGAAAACAGGAGGATAAATGGCAAGTTTTTCATTTGATATTGTGTCAGAAATTGATAAAGCTGAGATGAATAATGTATTCATGCAGGCGGAAAAAGAGATCCAAGGGCGGTATGATTTTAAGGGGACGAGTGCTGGAATTGACTGGCTGGATGATAGGAAAGGTCTGAAGCTTACTGGTGATAATGAGTGGCAAGTTGATGCGGTACTGGATATTGTGCGTAAGAAGTTGGCGGCTCGTGGTCAGTCAAGCAAATCTCTAGACCTCACTAAGGAAAAAGTTACTTCAAATCTGAAAACTACCTGGGAGATACCGTTTAAGCAGGGTCTTGATCAGGCGATGGCAAAACGGATCGCTGCGGATATTCGCACCAATACCCTAAAAGCTAAGCCACAAATTCAGGGCGATCTCATCCGCGTTACCTCTTCTTCAAAAGATGAATTACAAAAAGTCATTAGTTTAGTGCGTGAAAATGATTATGACACGCCACTGCAATTTGTGAATTATAGGTAAGGTAGTAATAAGATGGATCAAAAATCAATTAAGAAATTAAGAATATTAGCGATCGTCCTAGGTGTAGTCTTTTTGGCCTCAATTATTGTTGGGGTCGTTGTTCTTAATAATAATCGCTCGTCCAACGTTAGTAGCTCGGCAAAGAAGAAGATTCAGGACTTACTTTCTGAGGAAAACTCTCAGCATTATCGTAGGGTTGTCTCTAAGTACGGATTTTCGTTGCAATATGATAAGGAAACGTTTGTTGGTGAAGGCCACGTTCTTCGTAAAGAATCTAACAGTAAGGAATATCGTGCCGACTTATATAGTGAAGATGAACTAAATGAAAGTCGTGCTTACGCAATTCTTAAATTAATATATCGGCAGAATCCAGAGAAAGATAAGAAAGATGGTAACTTTTCGCTTACGAAAATTATGCCCGAGCTTTCGATTACAACTTCGCGCAAGAAGAACTATTTTGACCGCTCAACAATGCCCGACGAATATAAGGATACTAAGAAATATTCTGACTTAGATCTGTTACTTCAGGGTGATATCAATAGTCGTAAGAAAAAAGACCCAAATATGAAATATCGCACTGGCGATGTGACAATTTCTGGTCTGCAGTTTAAGAAACTGGTCGTGGATTATGGAAGTACCTATGACGGTAAGTGGCAGAAAACTGGCGAGAGCACAATATATATGACTGTTCAGAATGGTAGGCCGTATTGGATATCGATATTTGCGCTGAGTAAGAATGTATATATGCAGCCATACATTGACCAGCTGGAGTCGTTAGTGGGTGCTGTTACTTTCCATCAGCCAGACGAGAGTTATCTGGTTAGCGCTAATGATGGAGAGTCTCGCTTGGCTAATTCGGGGATAACTCTAGCCAAGGCGGAGAATTTCTCGAAGGATAAGAATACTACAAATACCATAAGTACCTTAGATGAGAAATCTATTATTAAAGTGGTAGCCAGGAACCAAATATCCACAGTTCGTGTTGGGACAATACGCTGTGCCGATATGATTTACACAGCTCAAAATGGTGCTACTATGCGATTGAACGGTCTGTGTAGCGGGGGGATTGGTAGTGGCTCAATTGTTTCGGATGATGGCTATATTGCTACAAATGGCCACGTGACAGAAGTCGCCAACCAGAGTATGATCAGGGGGCTGCGGTCAAGAGAACAGTGGGATACTTATTGTCATTTCATGATAAATGCTGGCTATATAACCAGACAAGCCCTAGTTGATCTAATAAAAAAATCACAGGGCGGTGATCAGTCTGCGACGGCAGCCATCCAAGGTCTTATTGATAACGTGCCGATTGATAATATTCGGTCAGAAAATGATCGATATGATTATATTATCCAGACCTCAAATGACCCGATTGTTCATGATAGAAGTAATCCGGAAATTTCGAGATGGAAGAAGACTCCGACCAACGTTAGCGCTAAGAAGATTGATGCAGAAGTCAATTTGCGACAGGCTAGGATGGATTTAAATAGCGACAAAACCGATGTGGCAATTTTAAAGATTGACGGTAAATTCCCAGCAGTTGACTTAGGTGATAGTAATGGTTTGTCTCAGGGCGATCAGGTAACGGCAATTGGCTATCCAGCAGTTGTTGATAATGGCACACAAACAAAGCAAGCTAAGACTGTGCCAACAGTAACTCAGGGTAGTGTCAGTGGCATGAGAAGAGACGCTGGTGGTCATAAATTGTTTTCAATGACGGCACAAATTGCCGCTGGAAATAGCGGCGGACCCGCCTTTGATAAAGACGGTAAGCAAGTGGGTTTAAATACTTATGGCGGCGCAGCCTGTGCGAATAGCAATAAAAAGAATAATTTATGTTTTGGGAGTGGTATTTTCCGTGATATTGCTGATCTGAAGAGTATGGCTAGAAAGAATAATGTTAATCTTTCGTCCAACGGTGAGTTAACTAAGCTCTGGAAAGATGGTTTAGAGGATTTCTCTCAGGGTAAATATTCTAAGGCGAAAGATAAGTTTGAGAAGCTTGATAAAAAATACTCCGGCAATTATCTAGTCACAAAGATGATTGATGTAGCTTCTAACACCCCAGATGATTATGTAGAACCTAAAAAGTCCGACAAAGAGTCTGGCGGCGTAGCAGATGCTGGGGCGAATAAAAAGTCTGAGACAGATAAGACGGACAATGACACTGTGATGGTTGTAGTAGTTGTGGTAATTGCCTCTACGGGAGCATTGTTCTTGGTAGTGTCAATTATTGCCATTATCGTTTCCGTCAGTAGTCGTCGAAAATTTAATGCCTACCCGCAGTATGTAGTCGGCCAGTATCCGCAGCAGTCACCATATCAGCAACAGGCCTATCAGCAAGGTCCTGTGTCCCCACAACAATATCCACCACAGCAGAGTTCCATACCTTCACAGCCATATCCGCCGCAGGCTTATTATCAACAATCGCCAGGTCAGTATCCACCGGCGCCTATTCAGCCTCCAGGCAATTATCCGCCTACTGGGTCGATTTCAGAGGCTGATGAATCTAAAAATCCGCCAGCTCAAAGCTAGTCAAAATTACAGATAACTGATATAATAAAACGCAAGAGTAGTTTTTTGGTGCCAAAAAATTGACCAAAGATCTCGACAAATTAACGTAATATAAAGGAAAATTATGGCAGAGACGAATGTTCCGCTGAAAAATTTTAGAAATATTGGTATTATTGCCCATATTGACGCCGGTAAAACGACGACAACTGAGGGTATTTTGTACCGCACCGGTTTGACCCACAAAATCGGTGTAGTCAAAGGCGATGGCGACGGCGCCACCACTGACTGGATGGCGCAGGAAAAAGAGCGCGGTATTACCATCACCTCGGCGGCTGTGACTTGTTTCTGGAAGGGTCATAAGATCAACATCATCGACACCCCAGGACACATCGACTTTACCGCTGAGGTGGAGCGTTCACTTCGCGTCCTCGACGGTGCTGTGACGGTATTTGACGGTAAGATGGGTGTTGAGGCTCAATCTGAAACAGTGTGGCGCCAGGCTGATAAATATGGCGTGCCACGCATCTGCTTTATCAACAAGATTAACCAGACTGGTGGTGATTTCTGGAAATCTCTGGAGTCAATTCACAACCGTTTGAGCAAGCAAGCTTTCCCAATTCACATCCCAATTGGTTTTGAAAAGACCATCAACGGTGTGGTTGACCTGATTGACATGAAGGCTTACACCTACACTGATTTTTCTGATCATGAGTTGGTGCAGGGGGAAATCCCGGCTGACATGTTGGAAAAATGCCAAAATGCCCGTAGCTTGTTGGTGGAGAATGCTGTTGAGGCTGATGATGAATTGATGATGAAGTTCCTCGACCAAGGTGAAGAGGCAATTACTATCGACGAGCTGAAGTCTGCCTTGCGTAAGCGTGTGCTGGCTGGCGACTTCTTCTTGGTGACTGGTGGTGACGGCCGCGGTGTCATCGTGGAGAAGGTGCTTGACCTGATGGTGGATTACCTGCCAAGCCCGCTGGATGTTGACGAGATTTGGGGTAAAAATCCAAAGACTGGCGACGAAGTGAGCCGCAAGCCAGACGACAAAGAACCGATGAGCGCCTTGGCATTTAAGATCGCCACTGACCCATTTGTTGGTAAGCTGATTTTTATCCGCGTCTACTCAGGTGTCTTGAACTCTGGTAGCTACGTCCTGAACACCACGACTGGCGACAAAGAGCGTATCGGTCGTATCGTTCGAATGCACGCTGACAAGCGCGAAGACATTGACAAGATCTCTGCTGGCGACATCGCTGCGGTGGTTGGTTTGAAGAATACTGGTACCGGTAACACCTTGACTGATCCAGCGCACCCAATTGCTTTGGAGTCAATTGAGTTCCCAGAACCGCCAGTTTCCATCGCCGTTGAGCCGAAATCAAAGGCCGACCAGGAGAAGATGGCGCTGGCCTTGCAGCGCCTGGCTGAGGAAGACCCAACCTTCCGCATTCACACTGACGAAGAGACTGGTCAGACCATCATGTCCGGCATGGGTGAGTTGCACCTGGACATCTTGATCGACCGCATGAAGCGTGAGTTCAAGGTTGAAGCAAATATCGGTGAGCCGCAAGTGGCCTTCCGCGAGTCAATCAAGGGCAAGGCTGAAGTCCAGGGTAAGCACGCCAAGCAGTCTGGTGGTCGCGGTCAATACGGTGACGTCTGGGTACGCTTTGAGCCGAATGAGGCTGGCAAGGGCTTTGAGTTTGTTGACGAGATTAAAGGTGGTGTGGTTCCTCAGGAATATCGCCCAGCTGTCATGAAGGGTATCAAGGAAACTTTGGAGGGCGGTGTTATCGCTGGCTATCCAGTGGTTGACGTCAAAGCAACCCTATATGATGGTTCATACCACGATGTCGACTCCTCAGAACTAGCCTTCTCATTGGCGGGTAGTTTGGCAGCTCGTGAAGGTATCAAGCAAGCAACCCCAATTCTGCTCGAACCAGTCATGAAAGTTGAAGTCACCACCCCAGAAGAGTTCATGGGCGACATCATCGGTGACCTTAACTCACGTCGTGGTCGCATTGATGCTATGGAGGATTTGATGGGCGGCGCCAAGCTGATCAAGGCATTTGTGCCATTGGCAAATATGTTTGGTTACACCTCAGACATCCGCTCGATGTCGCAGGGCCGCGCAGCCAGCACCATGGAGCTAGCGCAGTACGAGGAAGTACCGCCAAACGTGGCGCAGGAGATTATCGAAAAACGCTCGAAATAATCTCCTAAGATAAAGAAAAATCCTCGGAATGAATCCGGGGATTTTTATTTGGTTAGACTTACATCTTTATAGATTTGGTATTTTCAGATTTCGATTATTTAACTCCGTATGGATACGATTAGCCAGTCTGATTGCTCTTGTTGATTGCGTACTTTCGGGGCCGTATCTATTTTTAATGTCCACCAGTCGCTGATCCATAGTCAGAGATTCGCCATTTGGGCCTGTCGTCATGTCTGCTAGATTTAAGATCAACAACTCGTCTGTCCAGCTTTCTATATCAGGGTTGCCGTGGTCAAATACGGCGTCGGCCCAGTCAAAACCGGACAATCTCAAGATCCTACCGCCCTCATGTTCATGCTCTGTTTGATTTTCAACAAAGGCATAGGCAAAATCGTGAATTAATCCCATTGCGAATAAGCTGCGCGCTTTATCCTCTTCCATTTTAAAAACGTTGCGGGCCAGCTTGTATGATTTATAGGCGACGGAGCGCATGTGAAATAGTCTGGAGTCAGATAATCCGATGAATTGGGGTAAATCTTCTTTCATTATGCTTGAGTAATGCGACGAAAAATGTTAATTAATTGGCGTCGGATTGGGCGACCAACTATGTTACCGAAAGATGCGCCAATTGCTACCGCTACGCCAATGAGAATTGCCCTGGCCAGGATGGCCAAAGCAGGTAAGAAGTTGACGCTATTTGGTGGATATAGCACGACTCCCATTAATCCGTTGTAAAGAGATAGCCCTGGGACTAGTGGGACAATTCCCGCTGCGATTATAGCTAGAGAAGGGAATTTCCATAATCTGGAGGTAAGGACGGCTACTAGTCCAATGACTGCTGCCGCGATGCCGCTGGCTGTGACGATATCAAATCCGAAGCTCATAACTAAGCGTGAAATCCACCAGCCAAATATTGCAATCAATCCCGAAATAATCATGCCCAACCACTTTGCGTGATTTCTTAAAACAAATGCCGCCGCAATAATTCCGGCACCCAAATATTGTGTATGTTTGTCTGCCAGAGTCAAACGATCTGGCGTTGCTGGGAAATTAATACCAAACTTTGTGGCAATATAAAGCCCGACCATCACGCCAGCAATCACGCCACCCGTTGCCATTACTACCTTTAGTAATCTGGCGTTTGCTGTCATGTAATATTCATCAATTGCGTCCTGGAATGCACCAACAAACATCAGTCCAGCCACCAACAGGACGATTCCGCTAATCACTAACAAAGTGGTATTGATGCTCAGTCCCAGATAATTACTACACCAAGCCGTACCAGCCGCTGTCAGTGTGACAAAGATTGCTACAAGAGCCTGAGAATAGAAAAGTGGTGCGCCGATATGTCCCAGCCAGCGCAATAAACCAGTCGCTAAAAATCCCAGTAAAAACGCCAAGGCTGCCATTAGCGGACTGCCGCCATATAAAGTAACTGAACCGGCGCTAACCAGACCTCCCGCTGCGTAAACGACTAACCCGGAGTGCTTATTTGGTTTTTTAAGTATCTGCTGCAGCCGTTCCTCAGCTTCTTCTAAGGGAAGTTGTTTATGACGAATATCAAGAGCTAGTAGCTGCAAGGCTTGGATTAATTGGTAATTAGGATCGTCCGGTACAATGACCCGCACCATCGTTAACGGTTCGTGATTAACGCCACGATCTTGAGAAACCGTCACCAATGTATAACTAATGTCTATGTGGACGCGCTTCTGGCAGTAGGTCTGAGTGATTCCTTGCGACATGCGCACTACATCACGCGACACCACGCCCATACTCAGGAGTTGCTCAGCAATAGTCATGGTCATGCGCAGGGCTCTCATGTTCGGCGTTAAACTGTCGTCAATTTTCTCTAAATCATGCACTGGCTCAAAGCTATAAAAATTAGCCACTCTGGCTAGTGATTGTTCGATAATTTTTGGTACTTTTTTCTTCACAATACTTAGTGTAACAAATTTTATGCTAATAGAAATAGCCCGCCAAGAGAGCTCCAGCAGAAGCCTATATATCTATTCCTGACGAGTGCATCATTGCCTATATCACACGTCAAGATGAGGATCGGATAGATGAAAAGAAGGCCTAGTCAACTTTCTGTAAGACAATTCCCGTTCTGGCTGGCAGGTAAACTTTAAGATTGTGATTATTACTGACTGGGGAGGTGAAAAAGCGAGAGCTGTGGCTGATACGTTCTTGTCCGCCAAATGCTTTATCATCGGTGCTTAATATCAATTGGTAAGAGCCAGCTTCCGTGGGCAATTCGTAGTCTGTTTGGGATTTATCTGGGGAAAAATTAATAACAAATAAAAATTCGCCGTGTATAAAACTGACTATACGATTCGAGTGACAAACTGTAAGGTGGCTGATTTCATCGCCGTCAGTTTTCTGAATAATCTTCATCAGCGCCGCGTCAAATTCGCCCAGCCATTGGTATTTGAGAAAACTATTGTCGCGTAAACTCCACTGGCGCCGCGCATATTTGAACGACCAATGATTGCCCTGACGCGGAAAATCGATCCACTCGGGGTGTCCAAATTCATTACCCATAAAGTTGAGGTAACCGCCGCCGTGTAGCCCGGCGGTCAGTAGTCGAATCAGTTTGTGTAGGGCTATGCCGCGTTCCACTATCAGATCGGGGTCGGCCTTATCCATATGCCAGTACATGGCTTTGTCGATCAGCCGAAAAATCAGCGTCTTGTCGCCGACCAAGGCTTGATCATGGCTCTCGGCGTATGTGATAACTTTTTCCTCTGGGCGGTGCGAACTCAGCGTGTGAGCCAGCTCGCCCAAATCCCAATCTTCGTCGCGCTTTTCCTTCAGTGTTTTGATCCAGAGGTCAGGCGCGCCCATCGCTAATCGATAATTAAAGCCCAGACCGCCATATTCAGTCGGTGTCGCCAAGCCCGGCAGCCCGCTCATTTCCTCAGCAATGGTCGTGGCGTCGGGGCGAACGGCGTGAATAACGTCATTTGCCAGTCTGAGATAGACCAGTGCGTCCTTATCAACATCGTCACCAAAATAATCATCATAACTGGTGAAGCTTTTGCCCAAACCGTGGTCGTGATACAACATGCTGGTCACGCCATCAAACCGAAAGCCGTCAACATGGTACTCGTCCAACCACCAGCGGCAATTGCTGGCCAAAAAGTGCAGCACTTCCGGCTTGCCATAATCAAACAGCCGCGAATCCCACGCTGGATGGTTATGAGTCTTGAAATATTGCGTCGGGTTGCCTGCGAAATTGCTGAGGCCTTCGACTTCATTTTTAGCGGCATGGGCATGAACGAGGTCAATGATAACTCGCAGCCCCAGTCCGTGTGTCATGTCAACCAGCCGCTTGAAATCATCGGGCGTGCCAAACCGTGATGACACGGCAAAAAAGTTGCTGACGTGATAGCCGAAGCTGCCATAATATGGATGCTCGGCGACGGCCATCAGCTGGATAGTGTTATAGCCTGCTTGTTTGACGCGCGGTAGGACGCCCGCGGTAAATTCATTGAAACTGGCGACCTTTTCCTCCTCGCTGCTCATGCCAACATGCGCTTCGTAAATCAGCGGTACGTGCGGTGCAGGCGGAATGTCATACTGCCACTGATACGGCTCATCAGGCTGCCAAACGATGGCCGAAAAATCCACCGAATCATCATCCTGGACGACGTAGGTGGCATATGATGGTAACCGCCAGCCGTCGCCATTTGGCCAATAGACGCGCAGCTTATATTTCTGGCCGTGGTGCAGTGCGCTCCCTGGCAAATCAACACTCCACTCACCATGTGTACCAGGCCGCAAGGCAAACTCCTCGCGCTCCTGCCAATCGGAAAATTCGCCCACCATCACTACGCGCATGGCGTTTGGCGCCCATTCACGAAACGTCCAACCCGCCGCCGTCTGATGTAAGCCAAAATGATGAAACCCTAGCGCAAACTCTGCCGGCGATTTTCCATTCAAAACCTTCTCGAGCGTCGACGAAACATACGCCTCGCGGGCGTTGATGACATCCTCGTGCGGCGCCAACCACGGATCAAGCTCAACCAGGGTTTTCTTGCTCATGGTTATAGTATACCGCATGAGGCAATGCTTGTGCTTGAAGTCTGCCATATTGCAATATACGATACATACATGGAACTACCAAAAGCTGGGACAGGTATTGATTTACTTGGTCGATTGTCCAAAGATGATTGGCGAGAGATTGCTGCGGCTAATATGCAGCTTGGCGGCGAGAAAGAAGCTGTGGCGCTTGGTGAGGTGGAGCGAGTAATGCGCACAGACGAAATTGAAGGCGAGCGAGCGAGGGTTGTTGGCTATAGGCAGACCGAAGATGGTTCATATGAATTATGCGCTGTTGAGGGTGTGGTCGATTTGGTATCATCCCTAGAAAACGATTCTGAGATTTCAGCGCCTTTTGCGACTTATACTAAAGAAATGGCAGCCTTGTGCGTACGTACTGTAGAAAATGATGGGTCAAAGGATTATTATTTTCCGCTTGATCCGCAAGCTATTTTGTCGGCAGAATTATTTCCAGACGACAGTGTATTGCCTCGATATATTCGTAAGTTATGTCATTATGTTGATAAAACTCAGGAAGCTGTTGAGAAAAATGACATTAGGGATGTTGCGTCCAGAGAATATCTCATTGATGACCTAAATGGTGTGCTGGGTGATATATCACAGGGGACTGAGGTGAGAATAGATTGCCGGGCGTATAGACGAAGAGCTGGTGGCATTGAATACGGTGTTGATGTTGAGGCAAGAGCGCAAGTATTATTTGGAGCTGCGCCATTGTTTGTGTGGCGAGATAATCGTCCTATTTTGGAAGTGGCTGACCTAAAAGATAGTTCGGTGGTTTTTTATATTGACATAAAAGACGTAGTTGATATTCTGCCAATTTATGAGAGTGGCTATAATAATAGCAATGATTTGTTTGAGACAGTTTTTGCGGAGGAGTTTCAACAATTAGCTTGGCAGCTGGCAACAGATCTTAAGTATACGGATGAGCCATATTTTTCAAATACTATCCGTAATCACATAAAAACGCTTAATAAAGCACTGCCTGATGAGCTTGGGTTTGATACTATTGGTCTTTCGGGTTTTGTTATATCGCCAAGTGGTTCAAATAATAAATTACAGTACGAATTCATTGATAGTGATAGGGCTTATTTTAATGCAGTGAAATTTGTCAGGTATGACGGCGCCATTTATGCTGTGCTTGAATTATTGCTTCATGACGATTTAAGTGGCTCATCAAGGAAAATATACGCCATACCTAGCCGTGATAAATTATTAAGATTCGAGAGCTTAAATAGCGACACGGAGGATTTGGAGCTTGCTGTTGATTTACTGCATGATATTGCCCGGGATGTGAGTGAGGTATTTGGTAGCGAGATTTTTTATGATTTTTCCTTGGAGGAACAATTAGAAATATTAAAGCAATATGAGGATGAGTCCCGTGGTGTCATTAGGACTATTAGTGAACCAAGGGAGTTTAAGGGCGAATGTATGGTTGTGGCGTATCGATGCCTACCTGGTGACTTACTGAGTGCCGTGTCGTGGAATGACGCTACCCTAAAAGAAGTGGGTGTTGGCGAAGAGACTGAACCGTTTACTTTACGAGCGGATAAGGTGGAGTTGTGGAATCCAGAACTTGAAGACTCGTCATATTTAACTGAACAAATATCAAACATTTTAGATTTGCCACTAAGCCTTGGGGAGCCTACGTTGATATTGGGAGACTCTAAAGATGACATGATTTATCTAGTGAGAGTTCGTGACATTGTTGGCTTGTCGCGCGATAATCCTCAGGACATTTCATGATATAATCAGACAGATTATGCAGCAAAAACCATTTTCTCTTGAAATAACTTCGCGATTTAATGACACCTTGGCGCGGACTGGTGTGATTCATACGCCGCACGGCGATATTAAAACGCCAGCGTTTATCGTGGTCGGCACTAAGGCCAATGTCAAGGCGATGATTCCGGAGATGGTGGCGGATGTCGGTGCGCAGGCGGTGCTAGCGAACGCCTATCATCTATATTTGCAGCCAGGACATGAATTGATTGAAAAGGCTGGTTATTTGGGCAAGTTTATGCACTGGGATGGGCCGACATTCACTGATAGTGGTGGCTTTCAGGTGTTGAGTCTGGGCTCGGGCTTTAAGAAGGTTTTAGCGATGAGTACGGATGTTGATGAGGAAATCGCTATCGCTAAAAAATCATCGCGCCACGCTTGGGTTGATGAAAATGGTGTGATGTTCAAGTCGCACCTAGACGGCTCATACCATAAATTTACGCCGGAGTTATCTATGCAGATTCAGGCGGGCATTGGCGCGGATATTACCTTTGCTTTTGACGAGCTGACTTCGCTAATTGATCCATATGATTATCAAGTGGAAGCCTTGGCGCGGACACATGCGTGGGCGGAGCGGAGTTTGGCGGAAGTTAAACGTCTGCGTGAAGCTCGTCCCGACAAGCCATATCAGGCGTTATTTGGCGTGCTGCAAGGTGCGAATTATGAAGATTTACGCAAACAAACCGCTAAGTTTCTAGGTACGATGGACTTTGACGGCTACGGCATTGGCGGCGCGCTGGAAAAGGAAACCATGGCGCAGACGATTCAGTGGGTCAATCAAATCTTGCCCGAGAACAAGCCGCGGCATTTGCTCGGCATTTCCGAGCCGGACGACATCTTTGCGGCGATTGAGCAGGGAATTGACACCTTTGACTGTGTCAGCCCGACGCGCGTGGCCAGAAATGGTGCGGCCTATACGCCGTTTGGCCGGGTCAATGTGCGCGGCCAAAAATACCGCGAGATGTTTGAACCAATTATGGAAAATTGCGATTGCTATACTTGCCGCCACTATACCGCCGCTTACCTCTGTCATTTACTCCATGCCCGCGAATCTTTGGCTGGCACATTGCTATCTATCCATAATGAACGATTTATCGTTAAGCTAGTTGATGACATCCGCGAAAGTCTGGAAAATGGCACGTTCTATGGGTTTCGCGACGTGTTTCTATCGAAGTATTATAGTAAGAAATAAGCTATTTACAACTGATTAGAAAACCGTTATAATTAAACCCATACGCCGTGAGGTCTTTTTAATGGACTGTACCCGCGTGAAAAATAATAATTAAATAAGGAGAACTTCTACAAATGGCAGATGCATTTGACCGAAGCAAACCGCACGTTAACGTTGGTACAATGGGCCACGTTGACCACGGTAAGACTACGCTGACTGCTGCGATTACTGCAGTGTTGGCAAAGCGCCTACCAAGCGCAGTTAACAAACCTGTTGCGTACGACCAAATCGACAACGCACCAGAAGAGAAGCAACGTGGTATTACTATCGCGTCTTCACACCAAGAGTATGAATCAAAGAATCGTCACTATGCACACGTTGACATGCCAGGACACGCTGACTACGTCAAGAACATGATCACCGGTGCTGCTCAGGTTGACGGTGCAGTTTTGGTTATTGCCGCAACTGACGGTCCAATGCCTCAGACTCGTGAGCACGTTTTGCTTGCAAAGCAGGTTGGCGTGCCAAAGATCGTTGTCTTCTTGAACAAGATGGATATGGCTGACGAAGAAATGGTTGAGCTGATCGAAGAAGAAGTTCGCGAACTTCTTGAAAAGAACGGCTTCGACAAAGACGCTCCAATCATCAAGGGTTCTGCTCTTAAGGCTCTTGAAGGTGACGAGAAATACGAAGACGCTATTATGGAATTGGTTGACGCAATGGACAGCTACATTCCAGAGCCAGCACGTGACATGGACAAACCATTCATTATGCCAATTGAGGACGTCTTCTCAATTAAGGGTCGTGGTACAGTAGCAACTGGCCGTATCGAGCAGGGTGTTGTTAAATTGAACGACGAAGTTGAAATCGTTGGTTTGAAGCCAACTCAGAAGTCAGTTGTAACTGGTATTGAAGCCTTCAAGAAATCTCTTGACCAAGGTCAAGCAGGTGACAACGCAGGTGTCTTGCTACGTGGTATTGAGCGCAGCGACATTGAGCGTGGTCAAGTTTTGGCAAAGCCAGGCACAATTACTCCACACACTGAGTTTGAAGCTGAGGTTTACATATTGAAGAAGGAAGAGGGCGGTCGCCACACTCCATTCTCAAAGGGCTACAAGCCACAGTTCTACTTCCGCACAACTGACGTTACTGGTGAAGTTGAATTGCCAGCTGACAAAGAAATGGTCATGCCAGGCGACACTGTAACCTTCAAGGTTAAGCTGCTTGCACCAATCGCTATGGAGCAAGGTTTGAACTTTGCTATCCGCGAAGGTGGTCGTACAGTTGGTGCTGGTGTTGTTACAAAGATTAACAAATAATCTTGATAGCACAAGCCTAATTAAATCCCCCGGTAACCCGGGGGATTTTTTGATATTGTTGCAATGGTGTATACCTAGTTGATAGTTCTTATGTCAAAACATTCTTCAGAAAGATTAACTGTATAGTGAGGATAGTACAGACCGTTGTTGTCTTTCTCGTCGACGGATGTGATCTTTGTAATCTTCATACCCATTTTTTTATTGTCTATTGTGGCCGTAAATTGAGGGAGGCAGAGATATTGCTCCTGCTCGCCGCGTGGAAAAGATACGGGTTCGGTAAATTGTCCTACGCTGCTTTTCTTCTCCCTACATTCAGCTACATTCTTTGAGGTTTCGGTTGGAGCATAATCCCCATATTGTCTTGCTAAGGTGTCTGCTCTAAGCATTAGATCAGAGGCTTCAGGTATTCTTTTTCTTTGGGTTTGTTCGGTGAAATCTATATTATCGAATTCAAACCGAACCATGTCGTTTCCATCACACAAGTATACTGAGCAGTCTGCTATTTGAGGGTTTTCATAGTTACTTCCCACGCAGTAAGCTGTAAATCCTTCGCGATTGTCGTATTTTGCGTAATACATTGATTTCTTTTCTATATCTATTTTTCCCGCAGAATCGTCTTTTTTATTTTGTGACGGATTCTTAGTATTGCTATTTTCCGGCTGAGGTGTAGCAGTTTCAGAGCTGCTGTATGGAGTTGAACTTGAGCTTCCAGCGTCAACTCCTTTCTCTTCTACGCATCCGGCTAAGAAGCATGACGGCAGTAAAGCTAATGCGGCAAGCGCTCGGTACATTCTCGCGATGCCTGTGCGTGGCGCTTCCTTTGTTTGTATTCCTCTTTCCATATATCCTCCCATTGATAATATGTAAAAGTTGATAAATTACCGATATTATACATATTTTTTGATGTAAAGTAAAATCAATTGACAAAGTGATAATGTTTATGACAAAATTAAACTATCTAACGTAAAAAGAAAAAGGAGATATGGTGAATAAACAGAAATTGGTGATTATCGGTGGTGGCGGAATGGTTGGTGCGACGACGGCGTATGCTTGTGCGCTGCGCAGTGTGATTGAAGAAATTGTATTGATCGACCGCAATGCGGATTTGGCATGGGGTCAAGCCGCGGACATCAACGACGCCATGGGGCTTGACCGCAATGTAGTGGTACGTACGGGTAACTATAGTGACATCAACGACGATGATATCGTGGTTATTACCGCTGGCTCGCCGCAACTGCCAGGTCAGACGCGACTGGAGTTAGTCGGCGTCAATGCTGCCATCATGCGTGACATTGTCAAAAACATTATGGCTGGTGGCGCCAAGCCGTATTTGATCGTTGTCAGTAACCCAGTCGACGTCTTGACCTATGTAGCGTTGAAGGAATCGGGACTGCCGAAAACCCGAGTGTTCGGCACGGGAACGACTCTGGACACCGCACGGCTGAAATCGTACCTGGCGGACGCGCTAAATGTCGACAGCAAGGCGGTTGATGCCTACATCTTGGGCGAGCATGGCGACTCTTCGTTTTCGACCATTGAGACTGCGCAGATTGGTGAGGTACCTATTCGTGAATATCCGGGCTTTACGGAGGAGATGATTGAGGGCATTGAGCAGAAAATCCGTAACCGCGCCTACCGAGTGATCGAGACAAAGAAGTCGACGTATTTTGCCATTGGCTTTGTGGTCTCTAAGATTGTCTCGGCCTTACGTCAGTCAACGCACACGGTCTATCCAGTTTGTTCGCTGGCTGAGGGTGAATATGGACTGGACAATGTCGTACTGGGCTTGCCATCGACCATCTGCCGCGACGGCGTGAAAATTTTGACGGGCTATCCACTGACCGAACGCGAGAGGCAATCGCTCAACAATTCTGCTGCGATTATCGGTGAAATGATCGCCCACCTTGATAAAGCCTAGGGATATTGGTATAATCACCTAGTTATTACTAATTTATCTCGAGAACTCGGTCGTTCGTACAGTAGAATGATTAGAGGTTACGGGATTGCACATAAGGAGGAGCTATGGCTCAAGATACCGGGATCAAAATCCGCATCCGTCTGAAGGCGTATGACCACAAGGTCATCGACCAATCAGCAAAACAAATCATCGACACCGCGATTCGCACCGGCGCGAACGTTGCTGGCCCAGTGCCATTACCAACTCGTCGCAGCACCTACACAGTCGTAAAAAGCCCACACGTATACAAAATGGGTGGTGAAACCTACGAGCGCCGTGTTCACAAGCGGTTGATCGACATCACCAACGCCACACCAAAGACCATCGATAGCTTGCAGAACTTGAACTTGCCAGCTGGCGTTGACGCTGAAATTCGTATGTAGTTTTAACGTACTAGACATTTCCGCCTCTTGAACGGGGCGGATTTTTTATGTTATAATTCTCATCAAGCTTATGACAAAACAAAAATCTCGCACTTACGCCCGCAACCGCTCAAAATCCAGCGCTTTATTCAGCCGCAAGGGTCGCGAGCGAATTTATGAAAATGACGGCACGTTCTTTTTGAAACTGGTGATATTTGTCATCCTCAGCGCGCTGTGGCTACGTCTCAAAAACCCCTTTGAGCTGGGCGCTTTTACAGTGCAGGCCGTGCCGGTTGGCTTGTTTATCGCGCTACTCCTCGTTCTCAAAATTGAGCAGTACCAATTTAATCGCAAAATCTGGTATGTTACCCTCATTTTGATGGCAATTTTGACCTCGTTTACGCCAGTGGGCGTGATGATTTAGCTTATGCTGTACTATTTTGGGTTTTGATGATATATTAATTACCAAAGGAGTGTGGCAATGGATCAGGATGCTTTATCTAAATTTATCAATGACATTATAGATGCTAAGAACTTTAAGACTCTTGACAGTGACGTCAGGCATCAATTAGAGCAAGATCTGAAGAATAGGCTACTTGATCAGATTGATAGGGCCGTGCTTGGGGCGTTGCCTGAAAATAAAATTGACGGATTTAATGATTTATTAGATCGTAACGCTAGTCAGCAGGAAGTTCAGCAATACATAGCAAATAGCGGCGTTGATACGAAAAAGATAACGCTTGAGACAATGCTACGCTTTAGATCTTTGTATCTTGGAGTTAAGTAAGAGCTATGTCAATTGATACTAATAGGTCAGAATTGCCGGCAGGAGTGCCGACAACTTATCACTATAAAGACCCTATGCTAAGTGGCGCGCAGCCAAAATCTCATGACAAACCCTTGGTTGTAGCGGTTGTTGACCAGACACATGATGTTGAGGCGGCAGCTAAAGACTATGCAGAAACTCGCCTAAGAGAAGAGTCTGAGGCTGCCAGGGAAGCTGGTAGAATAAAGGGCTTTTTGCATAGGGTATGGAGGGGCGAGAACGGTATTGCCACTAAGTATTTTTTCAATAAGTACGTTGAAGAAGCTAAACAGCGCGCTGAAGAAGAAGGGTTAACTGCACTATACACGGATAATGTTGCGTTGCGCAATGCTGCCATGGGGGCGACTATTGCGCGCTTTACTTCCGAGTATGACGAATCTATACACGAGGCTGCTGGAGAACATCGACAAGAGTTGACTGAGGATTCACCATTTGGCTTAGCGGTGAAGAAGTTGATTGAAAATTATGTCGAAGGCGACAGCGAAGACTGGAGTGAGGAGGCCTTTAGGGAAGCGCAGTCCAGGATAGTGCGTCAATTAAATCAGTATGGTGATGGCGACAATCTCGTTGGTGAGGGCAAGGTCAGAATAGATAATATTTGGCAAATTGCCCAAGCAGTTAAGGAAAGCGTTGATCATGGTGAAAGTCTTGATAGGGTGCTGCAAGGCATGAAGATTTATACTGGCGAATCTCGCTCTGGGGTCCGTACCGAAGCTCATCAAAGTAAAATTGATAAAACTATTGAACGACTACAGAAGTCAAAGATAGGTTCGCTTGTTGGCCCTGAGACGGTGAGCTTGGGTGCAGCGATTGCTACTGGTTTATTCCGAGTTGGACGAGGGTCGCTAGCGCGAGCTGCTGGCGTGACTGGTATACCTGGATTACTCGGTGGCGTGTTTGCTGGTATGCGTGAAAATAAACGGCTCAAAGAAGAGCGTGCCATACATGCGCGGGAAGTCGCTCAGGGTCAGGAGTTTGAAGACAAAGGCCGACGTGCAGAAATCGAAAAAACTCGCTATGAAACAGTTGCCGCAAAGGAACTGATTGGCTCGCTAGAAGAGTTTATTGATAAAGAAGACCTGTCCCCGGAGGAACTACAGCAGGGTTATGAATCGATTGTTAACGCTATGTCCAGAGTCTATGCTTCAGATAAATTACAGGCCGACTTTATTTCATATTCAAGCGTGACGGAAGTTGAATCAGAGCGATTTAATTTAGATGTGGCAATAGCTAGAGCTAAAGTGAAGTTGAAAGGTAGGTTGGGGGATTTACCAGAGGAACTTGTTGCAGATTTGGGTATTGATAAAGATGGCACGGTAGATGATGCGATATATAAATCTACAGATGTACTTTATTCTCTAATGGATGATAGAAGTAAAAAAGATGAGGCCTTTAAGAAGTTAAAGAGGCGACGCGTAGCAGCGGCAGCGGCAACGGGGGCTGTGACTGGCTTTACGATTGGACTGGCTTCACAAGAGGCTTTGGCATTCTTTAATTCTGGTTACGACGGCCTGCTTGAAAATGCCCTTACGGGCGAAGGCGGGGGCGATAGGCAAACTTTGCTAGCGGGTATATTTCATGGCGAGAGTTATAGTTCTGAGACTATCGTGAGTGCTGGAGATTATACTTCATACGACGTAGGCGGTAGCCAAGGAAGTATCAATTTACCAGATAATTATCAATTGGCATACAATCCTGACGGAACAGCAAATATCATTGATCCAAACGGTAGTATTTTTGCTGAGAATATTTCGTTTGAGGCTGACGGTTCTTTGTCTCAATCCTCGCAGGAACTGCTGCAGGAAAAGGGCGCTATCGTAGAAGATCTTTCTGCAGTAGTAAGCAGTCAAGAGTCTATTGTACAAGATTTGAGTGTTGATGAATATTTAGGCCACCATCAATCTGAACTGACGAATATTACTCGAGATTTTTGGTATGATAATGATACCGCCAGTGTGTTTGATAATAATGAACTGGGACTCCACTGGGGAAGTCAAGGTAATGATGGGTCTATTCGGCTATCGATTTCTAATATGACGGATTATGGATCTTATCATGGGTTTGATAGCGCTTCATGGCCTGATGAAGCTCAGGGTGGAACACTGAAATTTGCTGTATCCGCCTCAATAGATAGCCAGGACAGGGTATTTATGGTTGATATCGCGCCAGATGGAAGTATAGATATCCCATACGATAGTCCAGTGGCAAATCTTTTTTCCGTTGATGAATATGGTCAAGTAGAATTTAACGGTGCATACGGCGAAGTTGTTGCAATTCAAGACGTGGATGCGGACGGAATAACACATGTGGCTCCGCTGGCGACTATGGAGGGAAATAACTCTATCTCAACCATCTCAACTACAGTCGAAGTCTTGACAGATAAGAATGTCCCCAAGTTCCAAATAACACCTCCGCCGATAGAGACGATAGTTAATACGACTCAGGCTGTAGAGGGCTTTGGCGGGCCGGCGGCGGTAACGAGGAGGCCGCTGGAAAGACTAAATAAAAAAGAAGATCCGTTTAGGTATAGCTATGGATCGCGCAGGGATCTGGCGCAGATGCGTAAGTGGATAGCTGACATGGGCGGGCCGCATACGCGTAAACAAATAGAAGATGTCTCTGGTAAAAAACATTGGGTTGAGGCTGATGGCTCACCGGTGATGAGAAGTGTGGAGCGAGAGCGAGAAAGTATAGCTAGTTATCTAAATGATGAGTTTTCTGATAATCCAGAATACGAGCGAAAAGTTGCTGCTGTTGCATCCAGCTTGGGATCTATGAATAACGATTGTAGGGTTTCCGTCAATATTCCCGCCTGGATGGAGGAGGATAACCTTAGCAGACTTCTCAATCAGTATATAGATCAGGTAGACAATAAAGGGGACTCTCTTGATCGATCTTTGTTTGAGATAAATATTCTGGTAAATCGTAGAAAAGGAACTCCAGAGGATAAGTCTGTAAAAGTTATAGAGAATTTTATAGAAGAATATACCAGGCGCTACGATGGTGTTCGTCCAGTTGTTCATTATGCAAACGTTGAGATGGAGCCGGAAGAGGCCAACATAGGTTTCGTGCGCAAACTTCTGACTGATGCTGTTTTGCAAAGAAGTCTTGACCGCGATAATCAGCTCCAGCCGCTATATATCGAGAGTGAAGATGCGGACCTGATAGAAGTAGACAAGAGAACAGTATTTAATCTTATTTCTAAGCTGGATAAGAATCCTCATCTTGATGCTGTTCATGGCATCGAGGGTAGGCTGCCGTCTATTATTAAAGATAACGCCCTACTCTTAATGCGAAGAAATGCCTGGGAGGTGTTCTTGTTTAATGTGCGACAAAAACGTTTTAGGAATCCAAGAAATCCAAATTGGAACTCATTCTCTAACCGTGTAATCACTGGCGGCTGGAATTCTGGATACTCGGCAGAGGCTTATGCTATGATTGGTGGCTACGAGCCGGCACGGGCAGGAGAGGATATCTCAATTGGTGAGAGGATTTCTGTGATGCGAGGTGATGGTGATTATCCAAATCTTGAGACGATAGGCTCGGTTCCAACACGCACCGAATCTTCTCCGCGTCGCTTTATAGACGAAATTGCGAATAAAAAATCTGCCTATGAGGACTTTGGAGATGATGGCAACGAAGAGGCGATAAGAGGAGTGCAATTGTCGGATGCAATGAAGCGCATAGATGAATACGTAGACATAACCGAAGATAATAAACCCACCTTTGAGAATGAAGCGCAAATGTATTATGACTGGGCTCGAGGTTCTACATTTACTTTAGGTGACGCAAGAGACGTGGCCAGGAGGATTATGCGATCAGTAGGCTACGAGGAGGGCGATTACGTATTTGAGGGAGATAAAATCCATATAATAAACTGGGACAACGTTAAGCGTAATGTTGAGGCTTACAGACATGGTTTTACCTCAGCAAAAAATCCGAATAGAAAAATGGTCATTAGAGGGTGGTAGAAGACTTATTAAAAATAATATCGTCAACTTGGAGTTGGCGGTATTATTTATTTAATACTATTTGATTCCAAGTGTCCTATAGCGGCCTATTATTCTCTAGCTTATTGATGGCGTAGTTGGCTTCTTGAATAATATCAATCAACGCCTCAGCGCGCGCTACCGTATCTGAGATATTTTTAGCCGCCCCGTAGGCTAGGTTGATTAGGCTGCTATTATTAGTTATTCTTGCGGCTGTCATGTATATTTCAACTTTTCGCTCTTCATCAACGCCCTCTATTTTTTCCATATCTGGGATTAGCGAGTCGATAGCCTCTTTCCTAAGAGAATATAATCTATTTAATTCTTCATTCGTATTTTCAATTTGAGAATCGTTCATAATTGCCCCCTAATTAACAAAGATTTATTTTCAATCTATCATATTATAGCATACGCAGAATAGTGAATAAAACTGAGATATGTCTATAAGTTGACTTTAATTGTCATTTTGTGCTAGAATGGTGAAGTAATTTCTATTACGCGTAATATCAACTGTTCTCCTTGATGAATGAGCAGGTCTGGCTATGGTTGAAGTGTTTATCGTGAACGCCTCGCCCAGAACCCAGAAACCGCACGTCATCAGGAGTATTTAAGTGGGAGTGAGGAAAAGTGAAAACACTTCTCGGTACCAAACTTGGTATGACCCAGCTCTTGGCTGAAGACGGCAAAGCCATTCCGGTGACGCTGATCCAAGCCGGCCCTGTCACCGTGACTCAGGTGAAGACTGTCGAAACCGACGGTTACAATGCGGTACAGGTCGCTTATGGAGAGGGTAAGAACCTGAGCAAGGCCGTGGCTGGACACGTCAAGCTAGCCCAAGTGACCCCGAAGCATATTCGGGAATTCCGCGTCGACGAGATCCCTGAGGGACTCAAAGTTGGCGACGAAATCAACGTTTCCGCGTTCGAAGTCGGCGATTCTGTCGATGCGACCGGAACCAGCAAAGGTAAAGGTTTCGCTGGAACCATTAAACGCCACAACTTTAAGCGTCACCGCAAGACGCACGGTGGTAAAGGTAATACTCGTAAGCCAGGTTCAATTGGCTCGATGTATCCACAAAAAGTGTTCAAGGGTAAGACGATGGCTGGCCACATGGGTCACGAGCGTGTTACCGTCAAGAACCTGGAAGTGGCATATGTTGATCCAGAGACCAATCTGATCGGGGTGAAGGGCGCTGTCCCTGGGCCACGAAAAGGGCTGATTATTTTAGGAGGTAACAAGTAATGGCTGAATCAACCAAACTTCCTAAAGATATTTTTGCTGTTGAAGTGCCAAACCACGAACTGTTGAAATTGGCATACGACAGCTACCTCGCCAACGCTCGTTTGGCAAGTGCAACCACCAAGCAGCGTGGTGAAGTTTCCGGTGGTGGTAAAAAACCATGGAAGCAAAAGGGAACTGGTCGAGCACGTTTCGGTTCAACCCGTAACCCAATCTGGCGCGGTGGTGGCGTGGTCTTTGGCCCACGCGGCAACGAAAACTACACCAAAAAATTGTCTAAAACCGCCAAGAAAGTGGCAATTCGCCAAGCCTTGACGGTAGCTCATGACGCGAAGAAGATTAGCGTATTGCCGTATGAAGAAAAGGTTACTGGCAAGACTCGCGATGCTGTCGCCTTTTTGAAGCAGTTCAAGCTTGATAGAAAAGTACTGCTTGTCACGAGTGAAAAGACGCCAGAGTTGATGCGCGCAACTAACAACTTGCAAGAGGTATTGGTGATCCGTGCCAATTACCTTAGCGTGTATCATATCCTGAACTCTGATCATATTGTTATCTCACCACAAGCCCTCGACATCATCACCGCATGGCTGGGTAAGGAGGAAGCGTAATATGAAACAGATGACAATTATCCCACGCATTAGCGAGAAAGCATACGCACAGAGCGCCAACGGCGTGTACGTGTTCCGCGTTCCGCTCAACCTGAATAAAAACGAGATCAAAGCAGCA